>NZ_PDEL01000016.1:0-156829 GCF_002556465.1 Klebsiella sp. MBT K-1
ATGGGCCCGAACGTGGCGGGAGTGATTGGCTCGGCGATAGCCGCCGGGGTGATGCTCAAGTACGTGCTGGCGATGTAAATCGTTACCTTTCCCGGATTGCGGCTGACGCCTTATCCGGGCTACCGGCGCGATCGGGTAGCCCGGACAGGCGCTACGCGCCGCCTCCGGGAAATACCCCAGGCGACGGTGCCAAAGCCCAAACCGAAGGTACGTAAAACGTCGTATTCCGACTAAGCGAGTTCTGAAATCAGTCAATCTGTGGGCCGATTCCGCGCCGACGGCCACTAAAAAAGAGAAAATAACCTTTTGATGTCAATTCGCCCAATGTTTGCCCGAAAAATCACGCACTGGTTTGCCCGACGTTCGTTTCAGAACCGCATCTTCCTGCTGATCCTGTTTACCTCGACAATCGTGATGCTGGCGATGTCATGGTATCTCACCAACATTACCGAGGAGCGCCTGCATTACCAGGTCGGGCAGCGCGCGCTGATTCAGGCGATGCAGATCTCCGCCATGCCCGAACTGGTTGACGCGGTGGAAAAGCACGATTTACCGCGCATTAAAGCACTTATCGACCCGATGCGTTCGTTTTCCGACGCCACCTATATCACCGTCGGCGACGCGAAAGGCCAGCGCCTGTATCACGTGAATCCTGAGGAGATCGGTAAATACATGGAGGGCGGAGACAGCGACGAGGCGCTATATAACGCCAAAAGCTACGTGTCGGTGCGTAAGGGATCGCTGGGTTCTTCACTACGCGGCAAGTCGCCGATCCAGGACAGCACCGGGAAAGTGATCGGCATCGTATCGGTGGGATACACCATCGAACAATTAGAGAACTGGCTGAGCCTGCAAATCGGATCGCTGATGATCCCGATGGCGATTATGCTGCTCCTGCTGCTTTACTGCGCGCGGCGCTTCTCGCTGCATATTAAAAAGCAGATGCTAAATATGGAACCTCAGCAGCTATCACAGCTGCTCATCCAGCAGAGCGTCCTGTTTGAATCGGTCTTTGAGGGGCTGATAGCCATTGACTCTCATTACAGAATTACCGCCATCAATCAGACCGCGCGGAGGCTATTAAACCTGAGCCAGCCGGAAACCATCCTGATTGGCAAAAGCATCAATAGCGTGATCTCTCAGGAGGCATTCTTCTATGACGCGCCGCAGACCAATAAAAAAGACGAAATCGTCACCTTTAACCAGATTAAAGTGATCGCCAGCCGCATGGCCGTCACGCTCAATAGCGAGCCTCAGGGCTGGGTCATTAGCTTTCGCAGTAAAGACGATATCAACACCCTGAGCCTGCAGCTTAGCCAGGTTCAGCAGTACGCGGATAATCTGCGGGCCGTGCAGCACGAGCATCGCAATCTGATCTCCACCATCGCCGGGCTGCTGTTTTTAAAACGCTATGACAACGCGCTGGATCTTATTCAGCAGCAGTCTGAAAGCCACCAGAAGGTGCTCGATTTTATTGCCCGTAACTTTAAAGTGAATCACCTTGCCGGGCTGCTGATCGGCAAGTATTACCGCGCCAAAGAGCTCGGAATAGAGCTGGTATTCGATCCCGCCTGCCACGTTGAGACCTTACCCTCGTCGCTTTCGCATAATGAGTGGATCTCGATCGTCGGTAATTTGCTGGACAATGCCTACAACGCCACCTTGCGCCAGCCGACAGGTTCAAGGCAGATCGAATGCCTGATCAACAGCGAGGGCGACGAAGCGATCGTCGAGATCGCCGACCAGGGCTGCGGAATTGACGAATCACTGCGCGATCGTATTTTTGAACGCGGCGTCACCAGCAGCGACAGCGGCGATCACGGCATCGGACTCTGGCTGGTTCGCAGCTACGTTGAGCAAGCCGGCGGCAATATCGTCGTCGATAACAACATTCCTTTTGGCACCATTTTTACCCTTTATATCCCCCTGACCAGAGATGAACATCATGGATAGCATTACAACTCTTATCGTTGAAGACGAACCTATGCTGGCGGAAATCCTGGTGGATACGATCAAGCAATTTCCCCAGTTCGAAGTCATTGGCATTGCCGATAAACTGGAAAGCGCGAAAAAGCTGCTTCGCCTCTATCAGCCCCAGCTCACTCTGCTGGATAACTTCTTGCCCGATGGTAAAGGGCTCGATTTGATCCGCCACGCCGTCAACACGCATTATCAAGGGCGTATCATTTTCATCACCGCCGATAACCATATGGATACCATCAGCGAAGCCCTGCGGATGGGCGTTTTTGATTACCTGATTAAACCGGTTCATTATCAGCGATTGCAGCATACCCTTGAGCGTTTTGCCCGCTATCGCAGCTCTCTGCGCTCAAGCGAACAGGCAAGCCAAACCCATGTTGACGCCCTGTTCAATATCCAGGCAAAAGAGCATACGGAAGCCGCAGGCTCTCCGCTGCGCGGTATTGATGAGAGCACCTTTAACCGGGTATTGCAGCTCTTCGCCGACCCGGAAACGGTCCATACCGCAGACACGCTCGCCCGTATTCTCGGCAGCAGTAAAACCACCGCCCGCCGTTACCTTGAGCAAGGGGTTAAAAATGATTTTCTTGAAGCTGAAATCAGCTATGGCAAAGTCGGCAGACCGGAGCGGATTTATCACGGTAAACATCCTGCGCCTCTTTAAGCCCCAGGAGATGCCCTGTTTATCGCGCATCTCCTTTCATGCGCTTATTCCACGGTGTAGCTGACAATAATTTGGCCTTTTTTCATCTTCACCTGGCTAATGACGATTTTCCCCAGCTCGGACAGGCTGGCAACGTGCGTACCGCCGCAGGGATAGCTCTGCATATCGCCGAACCCAATCTGGCGCAGGCCATCGGCAAAAGCGACCTGACGCGGTAAATTTCCTGCCTGCCAGGCGGCGACTTTTTCCAGCAGCGCGCTGGCTTCGGGCAGCCCGCCGTTAGCCCCGGCGGCAAAAATGATACGGCTTTCTCCCGGCCAGTGATGTCCTTTCATCGGCTGCCAGCCTGACTGCTCGCCGGCCTGGGCAAGCACGTGCCCGGCGGAGTGCAGGCGCGCGTGAAGCCGTCGGCTTTCCGCATCGATACGGATCGTGACCTCGCCTGACGGCAGCGGCTGTGAAACGATATGCGCTACGCTATCGCCGCGCGAAACCACGCCTTCGACCGCCAGATCGGCAATCCAGCCGCGATCCGCCGGCTGCCCGCCGCCCTGCGGGTGAAACAGCGTACGGTCCAGCTCAATGGCATAGCGGCCATCGGCTTCGCTCAGGCAGTTGACGACTCGCGCCAGGCATTCAGTGGCGTCGCTGGTGTAATAAAGGCGTTCTGTCATGGTTGTTCTCCTCTCTGTCAGGACAGTATATTGATATTACTGGTGGCGATAATCCCGCCTGACATCAATGCAATTTTGCCCTGGAAGCACAAATGAATCTAAGCCTACTGCCCGACCTCGCCCTGTTTGTGCAGATTGTTGAACAGGGCAGCTTTTCCGCCGTCGCGCGCCAGACGGGCGCGACGCCCTCGGCTATCAGCCGCAGCGTTTCTCGCCTTGAACAGGAGATGGGCTGCAAGCTGCTGCATCGCACAACGCGCAAGCTACGCCTCAGCGAGTCCGGTAAGACGGTGTATGAACATGCGCTGGAGATGCTGGAGTCGGCGCGTCTAGCTATGGATTCCGCCAGCAGTACCCAGGCGGTGGCGCAGGGCAAGCTCACGCTAAGCGTGCCGAAAGCCGTGGGCCGGTTTGCCATTCACCCGCTGATGCTGGAATTTTTTACCCGCTATCCGCAGGTCGACGTCTGTCTGCGGCTTGAGGATCGGGTTCTCGATTTTATCGATGACGGTATTGACCTGGCGCTGCGTATCACCCATACCCCTTCCCCGGGTCTGCACGGTAAACCGTTGATGACGATAAGCCACGTCGTCTGCGCGACGCCCGGCTACCTGGAACAACATGGAACGCCGCGAATGCCGCAGGATCTGCGCGCTCATAGCTGTATCAGCCTTGGCGAAACGCCCGCCGATGCGCGCTGGAAATTCCGCCGTGCGGGGAAAACGGAGACGATCCAGACCCACGGCCGCTACGCCGCCAACCACACCGCCGTGCGCCTCGATGCCGTGAAGCAAAATCTGGGGATCGGCAGCCTGCCGCTGTTTACCGCCCGTGAGGCGCTGGCGCGCGGCGAGATTGTGCAGGTTTTACCGGAGTGGGAGTTTATCAGCAGCTATTCCGGCCAGCTGTGGCTACTGTGGTCGGGCAACAAGCATATGCCCGCCAGAATGCGGGCGATGATTGATTATCTCAGCGAGAAGATGCAGCCGGCTTCAGGCAGCACAGCCATAGCGCGACGATCAAAAACCATGGAATAATAAGGCACAGGGCGAACCACCATCCTGAACAACCGATATCGTGCATCCTGCGGCAGCCAACGGCCAGCAGCGGAACAATCATCGGCAGCGAAAGAAGACCGCTGAGCGGTGCAGCGAAAAAAATGAAAACGCCGTACTGAGAGTTATGCTGCATCGCCAAAAACCAGGTCGCCAGCGGCAGGGCAAGAATCAACAGGTTGATGAGCAAAAAAGACCAAAACTCCTGCCTGCTGGCCACTCCGCTAAAATCGAGGCCCTTTTTCCATCCGTTAAAATACGCTTGTCCATTCGTCATTTTTCTCTCCCTGTTCATAGCCCAATCCAGTATTGGCTGCGTACCGGAGAGATTACGCCAGAATAACCCATCATGCGATAGCGCAAAACGGCGAGAGTTTTGAACGTGAGTTATTTTGCCTCGGCTATGAATAAAACGGGGATGATATATCATCCCCGTTTTATTCATCTTGCCGATGAAGATCATTTAATGTTGGTGGGTTGTTAAGCGTAATTTATTATAATTAATTAAGCTCCCCGCTTTAATAATCTCCCGCTCTGATGCGGTTAATCCCTCCATATAAAGCGAGATCTCTTTAACGGGATGCTGAGGGCTAATCACGAAGGCGGTAATTTGACTCATATTGGTTTCCAAAGCGGACTTGATTCCCGGAATATAGATGAAGTCGCCCACTTCAAATTCCGGCAGCGCCTCCATCTGCAGCGGCAGCATCCCCCAGTTGATAACGTTTGAACGATAGCGCTTGGTCGCATACTGCTGGGCAATATTCGCCAGGCCGCCGAGGACTCTCTGGCAGCTGGCGGCCTGCTCGCGCGCGGAACCATCGCCGGGTTTTACCGCATACACCATACTGCCTATCTCCGTCTGCTCGAGGGTGACATTTTCCTGTCCCGGCAGCTGTCGGATCCGGGAAAAAACCGCCTCAAGCTCCGGCTCCAGACGACAAGGGTTGTCGCCTGTCATCCGCCGTGTTTCCAGAGCGGCAATCTTCTTACTGCGGCCAACGTAGCCCGGGTCGCGTCGTGAAAGGGTAAACTCGGCCAGCCCTAAAGGATTGGAGCGGAATGAAGAGGTTTCTCCTGATGGAATAAGTTCATCGGTGGTGGTCACCGGATCCATTATCTTTGAGGTCACGTTTAACAGAATATTTTCCGTTAGCGCACTCATCTCCGGCCAGTCTTTAATATTCGGACCATAAATCAGCGATTGTTGCGTCGCCCCCTTAATAAAGCCTTGATAAACGCGATTTTTATAAGGCGAAGCATCAAATTCATACTGCGGAATGTTTTCCCAGCAATCGAGTTCGCAAGCCGATGTCAGCACGCCCCCATTGGCTGCCGTCGCCGCAATGGAGCGGGCATCCATCAGCGCGACAGCCGACATTTGCCCATTCCCCGGTTTTGACCCTTCCCGGTTTGGAAAATTACGCGTCGTGTGGCGAATGCTTAATCCGTTATGCATGGGCGTATCGCCTGCGCCAAAACAGGGTCCACAAAATGCGGTGCGCATAATCGCGCCGGCGCTCAACAGCGCGCTGGTCATGCCTTTTTTAGTCAGGTCCATTAATACCGGTTGGGAAGAGGGATATATCGACAGAGAGAAAGCGTTGTCACCACAGGAGCGGTTTTTTAAGGCATGCGCCGCTTCGACCACGTTAACATAATTTCCGCCGGCGCAACCGGCGATAATTCCCTGCTGAATCCGCAGTTTGCCATTTTCGATTTTATCCCGCAGGGTGAGCGCTGCGCGTCCCTGGGAAATTTTATCGGCCGCCGTTTCGACCTCATGCAAAATATCCTGCAAATTGTCATTAAGCGTATCAATTTCATATACGTTGGCGGGATGAAAGGGCAAGGCGATCATCGGCTTGATGCTACTTAAGTCCACTTCTATGCAGCCATCATAGTAAGCCATCTCTTTTGCCGAGAGCGGACAATAGTCCTGCTCCCTGCCATGAAGGCGTAAGTAGTGTTTGGTCTCTTCATCGGTTTGCCAGATAGAGGATAAACACGTGGTCTCCGTTGTCATCACATCCACGCTATTTCTGAAGTCGGTAGACATCGTCGCCACGCCCGGGCCAACAAACTCCATAAGTTTATTTTTTACGTAACCGCGCTCAAACACCGCGCCAATGATCGCCAGGGCAATATCCTGAGGGCCAACGCCGGGAGAGGGTTTACCCGTCAGATACACCGCAACTACCTCTGGATAATCAATATCCCAGGTCTCACCGAGCAGCTGCTTAACTAATTCTCCGCCCCCCTCGCCAACCGCCATCGTTCCCAAAGCGCCATAGCGGGTATGGCTGTCTGAGCCCAGGACCATTTTCCCGCTGCCGGCCATCATCTCACGCATATATTGATGAATAACGGAAATATGGGGCGGGACATAAATGCCGCCGTACTTTTTCGCTGATGACAAGCCAAATATATGGTCATCGCTATTGATCGTCCCGCCGACGGCGCAAAGGGAGTTATGACAATTCGTTAAAACATATGGCAATGGAAAACGCTCCATGCCTGATGCCTTAGCGGTCTGGATGATGCCCACAAAAGTAATATCGTGGGAAGCCATTGAATCAAATTTAATTTTTAACTTATGATCATCCCCTGACGTATTATGGGCGGAGAGAATCGACCATGAGATCGTTCTCTTGCGCGCCTCCTCCTTCTCCTCTACCGCGGCTGAACGATTATCAGCACAAATAATACCATGCTGATGCGAGATATAGACTCCATGGTCATATAATTTAATCATGACATATATCCTTAGATGTAGAAAAAATCACGCCTGAGCGATTAGCCCTACTTTTTAAAAGATCGCTGGCCGCGATTAATAAAATGGAAAGAAAATGGGCAGCAAAACAAAGCTAACAATTACCGATATCAAAATAAGCGGCAAACCAACTTTTACATAATCGACAAACTTATATCCGCCGGCGGAAAAAATCATCATATTGGCAGGCGTTCCCACTGGCGTCGCATAAGCGCATGAACAGCCGATAACAATCGCCATTAACACCGCCCGGGGATCGGCGCCCATCGAATGGGCAATAGACAGGCCAATCGGCATTAATAAAGCCGCCGTTGCCGTATTTGACATAAAATTGGTTAAAATGCAGGAGATGATTAATACGGCGCTTAAAAGTAAGAAAGGCGAGGCCTGGTGTCCGAGCAAGTCTATTATTGAGCGCGCCATGATCGCGCCAGCGCCGGTGGTTTCCAGTGCCTTTGCTAATGCCAGAGTACCGCCGAACAGGAAAATCGTCTGCGAGTCGATGGCCTGGTAGGCCTGTTTTTCAGTAATCACCCGGGTAATAACCAACGATAAAGCGCCAATTGAACCAATAATCGCGATCGGCAAACCAATGCGCTTTTCGAAGATCATGCCCAATACCGTCGCGATCAATACCGACAGCGCAATCACCTGCTTATACGTCGGGCAATCGACCGTCCTGATGCTTTCAGCGCCGTGCTTCTGAAGCGTATTTTTGCCGGGTAATATCCGGTAGCCGATAGTCACAAAATAGAGAATACCGCAGGCTAACATGGGAATACCTAACTTAGCGTATTCAAAAAAACCGAAACTTTGGCCAACCTGTTCCAGCGCCGATTGCGCGATCAGGTTGCCGGGTGAACCGATCAGCGAAAGATTACCGCCCAACGCCGAGGCAAACGCCAGCGGCATAAGAAGCCGGGAGCGGGCGTACCCTGATTTAATCGCTGCGCCTATTACCACAGGAATTAAAACCGCCGCCGTGCCAGTATTGGACAAGACTCCGGAAAGGAGCCCACAGACTAACATAATGATGACAATGAGCTGCTTTTCGCTCCGCGCATAACGCGTCACAATACCGCCAATCTTATCCGTTACGCCGGTTTCAAATAAGGCGCCGCCGACCACAAACATTGCCACAAACAAAATGACATTTTGATTAATAAAACCGGAAAAAGCCGTTTGCACATCAAAAACGCCGGTAACCACCAGAGTAATACAAACAATCATGGCCGTTACAGCCAGCGGGATTTTTTCCCATACAAACATTACTATAGAAAAAACTAATAGCGACAATGTAATCGTAACTGGAGACATAAATATATCACACCTCACCTTATCAAAGGCCATATAATCATATTTGAAATCAGGTAACTTCACCCACACTTAAACGCTCAAATAAAAAGAGCAGATAAGCCACATGCCGCTCTGAATAATAAACCTTGCCCCTGGGCACCCTGTGATGCCCAGCTAAGCTATCATTTCCTCAAAAAATTTTTAAATTACCTTCCAGGCGATTAATATTTCCCACCACCATACTCCTAGCGTGATTTGCAGGAGGAAAGTAAGTAACGCTAATATTCCACCGATAATCCACCATGATTTAATATCATTATAGCCAACGCCAAAAATAACTGGCCCTGCCGCCCCGCCGTAGTGGGTTACCATGCCACCATAAGAGTTGCTGAAGAGTAAGGCGAGCGCAGTTAGCATGACCGGTGCGCCAGAAACGTTCGCCAGCATAGCAAAAACGGGAACCATCGCCACAATATAAGCGCTGCCTGACGCAAAGAAGTAACGCACTAAAATGCTTAAGGCAACAATAACGATGAAAGCGACATTACCATGACCGTTAAATGAAATATTATTTTTTAATAAATCAGCCAACCATAAGAAAAAGCCAACTTTGGAGAGCAGAGAACTTAAACCAATAATACCGCCGTACCATATGAGCGTATTCCATCCCCCCTTATTCTTAATCACGTCATCCCAGGTGACGATTCTCAACACCAGCATTAACGCCATAACGCCGATCGCCACGGTAGACTCATTCACTCCCAGCGATTGACTAAATACCCAACCGCCAAGCGCAAGAACAAAGAGGCAGGACAGCATCTTTTCACGTAGCGTCATTGGCCCCAAAGCTTCCATACCGGCTTTGGCGATCTTTTTGTTATCGACTTTCTTCAGTTCTGGCGGGTAAAGCTTGTAGGTAATCAGCGGCGTCAACAGTAACATGATAATTCCGGGTAATCCGGCCGCCAGCGCCCATCCTCCCCAGCTCAATTTTATATGGCAAATATCTTCGATCATTTTTAGCGCAAGTATATTTCCGGCCATCGCGGTGAAGAACATATAGCTGGTTGTTTTGGTCACCATATAGACGTTCAGCATGAGATAATGACCAACGCGCTTTGCGCTGCGCTCCGGCTCGGACCCAAGAGCGACGGCAACACTGTTAATAATCGGCAGTACAATTCCGCCGGCACGCGCTGTATTTGAAGGCGTCGCGGGCGCCAGGATCAGGTCAAGGAAGGCGGTAACGTAGCCCAGACCCAACGTCGTACTGCCAATTTTTCCGATCAGAATATACGCAATTCTTTTACCCAATCCGGTAATGACAAATGCCGCGCTCAGGGTAAATGCAGAAAACACCAACCAGGTGGTACCTGATGAATATCCGCTTAACACGCTGGCCGCTTTTATCGAACCGTCGCCTAAATTTCCCACAACCACCATTGATGCGGCCACCGCGATCAGCAGGACCACGGGCTCAGCAAAAGGTTTAATGACTAACCCGACAATCGCGGCCAGATAGATACCGGATAATACCCAGGCAAGTTTTGATAACCCTTCTGGCGCTGGGAATAAACTGATGAGTAACGGTATTGCTATTATAACAAGCAGTTTCCATAATTTATTCTTTTGCATTTCATTCCTTCCCTGCAATCAATATGTAAGGATGCTGGTGAAACGTATTCACATCACTCCCTCCCCGATTCCGGGTATTTTTATAGATACTCAGAGAGTGGGTATTTATTCGGGAATGTAAACCGTTCCTGAAAGGATCTTCCGCGCAGTACGAATAACCGAAGCCCGGATATCTTCTGGGCGTTCAGTCGTCTGGCTTAAGTCGACTTCAATACCGCCGCTGGGGTGTTCGACTTTAATGATTCCGTCGCCTGATAGCTTCGTCAGTTCATTAGCAATGGTTTTCGGAATAATACATGCGCTTGCCAGACCGATAGCACCGGTAATCGCCAGCGATTTATGGCAATTATGCGGCATAAAATAGCGTACGTTTATACTTCCGCCGCTTAATGCAGGAGAAATCAGAACCGGTTTTGGGATAACCCTATTCGTTACATCCCCAAACCCCATCGCCTTACCGGCCTGGATACGAATAGATTCAAGCGATTTTAATAACCCGCTATCCCGATCTAATTCACTCGCAGATTCATATCCGGTTTTGCCCAGACTCTGAGCCGGGATCACCACCATGGGCATCGCCATATCAATACAGGTCACTCGTACATCATCGAATACGTCCATACGATTACCCGTCGGGAAAAGGCGTCCGGATTTGGCCCCCGCCGCATTCAAAAAAGTCAATGCAACCGGCGCGGCGCGCCCCGGAACGCCATCGATTTGGCTATCCCCTTCATAGATAACCTTGCCGTCAGGTGTTTGAACGTCAGCGTCAATAAAAGTATTGGTGTTCACGTTTCTTATACGCACTCGCGTAACCGGAGACGCCGCCTCAACTAACCCATGTTCAATCGCAAACCCGCCTACCGCACACAGCATATTGCCGCAGTTTGGCGTTGTATCCACCCGCCGTTCATTAACGATGACCTGAACAAACAGATAATCGATATCCGCTTCTTCGCTAAGCGATTGACTGATAATCGCCACCTTACTGGTTTGTGGGCTCCCTCCGCCAATGCCGTCAATTTCCAGCTCATGACCCGAACCCATGATGGCTAATAAGCAGTCATCACGTTTCTGAATATCCTTGGGTAAATCATCTGCTAAAAGAAAGGCGCCTTTCGATGTCCCACCACGCATTAATACACAGGGAATGCTCTTCATAGCATGTTCCTTATTCGCTAAGAAATAGAAGAATGGTGTAAAACGGCTCCGTGAATTTAATTGGTTTTATGTTTTTTAAGATTTTTATTTACTTAATTAACGGCCAATATCAATCACCTCAGGCATTTTACAAATTCATTCTACTTGCCAGAATCTCACCGGTTGATAAAATTTTGCCATAACAGTTATTCCTGCTGAGTATTAATAAAAAAGCATTCCCGCTTAATAATGACTAGTCATCTACTTAGAGAAACGCTTATTAACCCCTACGGAGCAATAATGAAAAATGAACTATCCGGTATGAAGGCTTTTGTCACGGTTGCGGAGCTAGGCTCATTTAGTAAAGCAGCCGAGCAGCTCAACCTCACGCAACCCGCGCTGACTAAAAAGATAAAAAAAATAGAGGATAATCTGAATATTGCGCTGTTCGAACGAACCACGCGAAAAATTGCGCTTACTCAGGCCGGAAAAATGCTTCTCCCAAAGGCCAAAGCGTTGATTGCCAGCCTTGATGCGGCAATATTTAACCTCAACGATTTAACGTCTCAAATACATGATACGGTAACGCTATCTTGCATTCCGACCGCCGTATTTTACTTTTTACCGCGTGCTATCGTGCAATTTAACCAAAGCTATCCCAACATCAAAGTACGAATTTATGAACAAGGTATAGAAACGTGCATGAACTCGGTACGCAAAGGCGATGTTGATTTTGGAATAAACATGAACTTCATCACATATCCAGACATCGATTTTATCCCTCTGGTGAATGAACCTTTTGTTCTGGCGTGTCGGCAAGACCATCCGCTGGCGGGGAGACAATTAGTTGAATGGCGGGAACTGGTGAGCCAAACCTTAATCGGGGTAAGGAAATCAAGCGGCAACAGACAGTTAATCGAGAAATGCCTGGCTGATAAGCCCTGGCGACTGGATTGGTTTTATGAAGTCCGACACTTGTCGACCTCGCTCGGTCTTGTCGAAGCCGGGTTGGGCGTCTCGGCGCTCCCCTGCCTGGCGATGCCCCATAGCGGCAACAGCACCGTCGTGAGCGTTCCGCTTGTCGAGCCGGTGATCCGGCGCACGCTGGGTATGATCCGCGTAAAGAACCGGCCCCTTTCCGCGGCGGCAGAACGATTAGCGTCGCTATTACTGCTGATGTGGACCGATGAAGCGGGCACGCTATGGCGCAACGTCGTCGACCCCATTCAGAGCACCTGAGCGCCATGCCCGGCCGCTTCGTTACCGGGCTAGGGCGCCAGCGCAATCACCTCGGCCGCCCAGCGCTGAAATCCTTCGACATCCAGCCCCAGCGCCACCTGCGCATTTGCCGGTTGGCCCAGTTTGCCTTCGATATCCACCACCGTGGTGCCTGAGGTCCATATGCCCTGGGTTTCTACCGCCACAAAGCACGGTGCAAGGGTAAACAGCTGCGGACGGACCAGCCAGGCAATCGCGCACAGGTCGTGCATACGCAGCCCGCTGCTCATGCTCCCGCTACGGTAGTGGCTAAACAGCGCGTGCAGCATCTTTCCGGTCTGATTAAGCGTCGGCAGAGTGGCGAGATACGCCGGCGCCAGCATCGCCTGATTGGTGACATCCAGCCCGCACATAACGATCTCCAACCCGCTGCTGAACACTTTAGCCGCCGCTTCCGGGTCGATGGCGATGTTAAATTCCGCGTTCGGCGTAAAGTTACCGCGCCCGGCGGAGCCGCCCATAATCACCAGACGACGGATGTTAAAACGGCATTCAGGGTACTGGGTCAGCAATAGCGCGATGTTGGTTAACGGGCCAATCGCCACCAGCGTCATCGGCTCCGGAGCGTGCATCAGCGCGTCGCGGATCGCCTGAAACGCCGGTTTCGCCAGCGGCTGACGGTGATGTTCAACAAAATCGTAGCCTTCCATCCCGGATTCGCCGTGCACGGAAGCGGCGTCGCGCAGCGGGCGAACCAGCGGCATCGACGCCCCCTGGGCCAGCGGGACACCAGCGTTCCAAAAATGCAGAAGCTGCAGGGCGTTGCGGGTCGTTTTCTCCACCGACACATTCCCCGCGACCGTGGTCATCAGCTGCAGATCCAGCTCGGGGGCGAACAGCGCGGCGGCAATCGCCGCGGCGTCATCAATGCCGGGATCGGTATCCAGAATGATAGGTAAGCGCATAGTTTCTCCATAAAAAATGCCAGACGTTAAGCCTGGCATCTTCTCATACTGCGGCGGAAAAGAACTTACTCTACTTCACGGACGTCTACGCGCAGCTCTTTCGGCACCTCGAAAACGATGTTCTCTTCGCGCCCTTCCAGCGGCACCGCTTCGCCGCCGCCCAGCTCCTGCAAACGCGTAATCACGTTCTGGACCAGAATATCCGGCGCCGAAGCGCCCGCGGTGACGCCGACGCACTGCGCTTCTTTCACCCACGCTTCCTGGATATCGGTCGCGTCGTCGATCAGATAGGCCGCTTTCCCCATCCGCTGAGCCAGCTCGGCCAGACGGTTAGAGTTAGAGGAGTTCTTCGACCCTACCACCAGCACCACATCGGCCTGCCCGGCCAGCGCGCGGACGGCTTCCTGACGGTTAGTCGTGGCATAGCAGATATCATCTTTGCGCGGCCCGACGATTTTCGGGAAACGCTCGCGCAGAGCGTCAATCACGTCGGAGGTATCGTCGACGGAGAGCGTCGTCTGGGTCATAAACGACAGCTTAGCGTCGTTTTTCACGTCCAGCGTCCAGACATCGTCCGGCGATTCCACCAGGTACATTCCCCCCTGCGGGTTGCTGTACTGGCCCATGGTACCTTCGACTTCCGGATGACCGGCGTGACCAATCAAAATGGATTCTTCGCCGCGACGGCTGGCGCGGGCGACTTCCATATGCACTTTGGTGACCAGCGGACAGGTAGCGTCAAACACCGTCAGATCGCGGCTTTTCGCCTCGTTGCGAACGGCCTGAGAGACGCCGTGGGCGGAGAAGATCAGGATTGCGCCGTCCGGCACTTCGCTAATCTGCTCAATAAAAATCGCGCCGCGCTGCCGTAGGCTATCGACAACATAGCGGTTGTGCACGACTTCATGACGCACGTAGATCGGCGCGCCGTATAGCGTCAGCGCGTTTTCAACAATGCTGATAGCGCGGTCAACGCCTGCGCAGAAGCCGCGCGGGTTAGCCAACAGAATCTGCATCTTACCCCTCCAGCGCCGGATCGATCTCCAGCACTTCAACATCAAAATGAACGGTACGCCCGGCCAGCGGGTGATTGAAATCAACGGTGATCGAATCGCCGTTCACTTCGCGGATCACGCCGGGCATTTCGCTGCCATCCATTGCGGTAAAGAGCATAATCGCGCCGATTGAAGGCTCGCCCGCGTCGATAAATTCCCGGCGCGAGAAGTATTGGATCAGGTCCGGGCTCGGTACGCCAAACGCGGCGTCCGGCTCCAGCGAAAAGGTGGTTTTATCCCCTTCTTTCAGCCCCAGCAGATGCTGTTCAAGACCTTCAGAAAGCGAGGTATCGCCCAGGCGAAACAGCGCGGGTTTACCGTTATTGCGTGTTGACTCTGCGGTGGAGCCATCGTCGAGCTTTAAGGTGAAGTGCACCAGCACCGCACTGTTGCTCTGTACTGATTTAGACATGCAGGTTGCTCACTTGTTTTGCCCGGCGGCGATGGCGCCGCCGGGCGAGTTTTGTTACGCCTGTTTCTTCGCAGCCGCGTTCGGTAAGAAGCCTTCCAGCACGATCAGCGCCGCGCCGATACAGATAGCGGTATCGGCAAGGTTGAAGGTGGCGAAGTGCCAGTCCCCGACGTAGAAATCGATCATATCGACGACAAAACCATGCCACAGCCTGTCGAATAAATTCCCCAGCGCGCCGCCAATAATCAGCGCATAGGCAATGTTATTCAGCTTTTGCGTCGCCTTAGAACGATACATCAGCACCGCGAGGATCACGCAGATACCGATAGCGATACCGGCGAAGAACCAGCGCTGCCAGCCGCCGCTGTCGGCGAGGAAGCTAAAAGCCGCGCCATAGTTGCGCGCATAGTGCAGATTAAGCGATGGGAACAGCGATACCGTATCCCCCAGAGCGAAGTTCTGGAGGATCAGGAATTTACTGCCTAAATCGATAATCAGCACGGCTACGACGACCCACAGCCAGCGTAGCCCCGTTGAACAAATCGGTTTACTCATCAGGCAAACTTACGTTTTTCGCCGTCACCGGCGATGTTGCTGACACAGCGTCCGCAGATATCCGCGTGTTCCGCCACCTTGCCGATATCCGTGGTGTAATGCCAGCAGCGCGGGCACTTGTCACCTTCGGCTTTGCTCAGCACGACTTTCAGGCCTTTCAGCAGCTCACTCTGCCAGGCGTCGGCCGGAGCCTGCGCATAATCGGCAACTTTCGCCCCAGAGGTCAACAGGACAAATCGTAATTCGTCGCCCAGCGCGTTGAGCTTCGCCGCCAGATCGGCATCGGCGTACAGGGTCACCGCCGCCTCCAGCGAGCCGCCAACCTGCTTATCCGTACGCGCCTGTTCGATAACCTTGTTGACTTCGCCGCGCACCTTCAGCAGCGCGTCCCAGAAACCGTCGTTCATCGCTTCGTCAGCGTCCAGGCCAAACAGGCCGGTATACCATTCGCCGGTAAAGACGTATTTCTCGCGGTCGCCCGGCAGGTAACCCCAGATTTCGTCAGCGGTGAAGGACATGATCGGCGCCATCCAGCGCACCAGCGCTTCGGCAATATGGTACAGCGCAGTCTGGCAGCTACGACGCGCGATGCTGTCGGCCTTGGTGGTGTACTGGCGGTCTTTAATGATATCGAGCCAGAACGAGCCCATTTCGATGGAGCAGAAGCGCATCAGGCGCTGCACCACTTCGTGGAAATCGTAAGATTCGTAGGCTTTGACGATATCGTCCTGAGCCGCTTGCGCGCAGCCTACAGCCCAGCGGTCCAGTACGACCATCTCTTCCGGTTTCACCATGTCTTTTGCCGGGTCGAAGCCGTTGAGGTTCGCCAGCAGGAAGCGCGCGGTGTTACGGATACGACGATAGCTGTCGGCGGCGCGTTTGAGGATCTCGTCGGAGACGGCCATTTCGCCGGTATAGTCGGTGGAAGCCACCCACAGGCGCAAAATATCCGCACCCAGCTTGTTCATCACGTCCTGCGGCGAAACGGTGTTGCCGATGGATTTGGACATCTTGCGGCCCTGACCATCAACGGTAAAGCCGTGGGTCAGTACCTGGCGGTAAGGCGCTTTGCCCTTCATCGCGGTAGAGATCATCAGCGAGGACATAAACCAGCCGCGGTGCTGGTCGGAACCTTCCAGATACATGTCGGCGGCGTGACCGGTAAATTCCGGACGCACGTCAACAACGGAGGAGTGGGTCGACCCGGAGTCAAACCACACGTCCAGCGTATCCGGCACCTTCTCGTAGCTATCCGCATCGGCGCCGAGGATATCGCGGGAATCGAGATCCCACCACGCCTGGATGCCGTCAACTTCTACGCGTTTGGCGACTTCTTCCATCAGCTCCAGCGTACGCGGGTGCAGCTCTTGCGTCTCTTTATGCACGAACAGCGACATCGGTACGCCCCAGGTGCGCTGACGAGAGATACACCAGTCAGGACGGTTGGCGACCATCGATTCGATACGCGCCTGGCCCCAGTCCGGGATCCACTGCACGCCTTTGATTTCGGAAAGCGACTGCGCGCGCAGGCCTTTTTGATCCATGCTCACGAACCACTGCGGCGTGGCGCGGAAGATGATCGGCGTTTTGTGGCGCCAGCAGCACGGGTAGCTGTGCTGCATTTTTTCAACGTGCAGCAGCGCGCCTTTTTCTGACAGCAGCGCAACGACAACATCGTTAGCTTTGAAGACGTTTACGCCGTCCAGCGTCGGGTAAGTTCCCGGCAGGTAGGCGCCGTCCGGACCAACCGGGTTAGCGACTTCCAGACCATATTTTTGACCGATGACATAGTCATCCGGACCGTGGCCTGGCGCGGTATGTACCGCACCGGTACCCGCGTCCAGCGTGACGTGATCGCCCAGGATCGCCGGGACGTCGAAATCGAGGAACGGATGCTTAAAGCGCATCAGCTCCAGCTCGGCGCCGTTCACCACCGCCAGGATGGTGTAATCAGCAATGCCGGCGCGCTTCATCACGCTTTCGACCAGGTCTTTCGCCAGGATCAGCGCCTGATCGTCAACCTGCACCAGCGCATAGTCAAACGCCGGGGAGAGGGAGATGGCGCGGTTCGCCGGCAGGGTCCACGGGGTGGTGGTCCAGATAACCAGAGAAACCGGGCCGTTAACGTCGGCCACGCCGAATTTCGCCAGTACCGCCGCTTTATCGGTCGCGTGGAACGCCACGTCGATGGACGGGGAGGTTTTGTCGTAATACTCGACTTCCGCTTCCGCCAGCGCTGAGCGGCAGTCTACGCACCAGTGCACCGGCTTAGCGCCTTTGTGCAGGTGGCCGTTGCCGATGATTTTACCCAGCGCGCGGATGATGTTGGCTTCGGTTTTGAAGTCCATGGTCAGGTACGGGTGCGACCAGTCGCCGAGCACGCCCAGACGGATAAAGTCTTTACGCTGTCCGTCAACCTGGGTGGCGGCGTATTCGCGGCACTTGGCGCGGAACTCGGCGGCGGTGAATTTCTCGCCCGGCTTGCCGTACTCCTGCTCCACTTTCAGCTCGATCGGCAGACCGTGACAGTCCCAGCCCGGTACGTACGGGGAGTCATAGCCCGCCAGCCCTTTGGACTTAACGATAATGTCTTTCAGAATCTTGTTAACCGAGTGACCAATATGAATGCTGCCATTCGCATAAGGAGGGCCATCATGCAGAATGAAGGTTTTTTTGCCTTTTTTGGCTGCACGAATGATGCCGTACAGGTCATCATCGGTCCAACGCGCCAGCATTCCCGGTTCACGCTTGGCGAGATCGCCGCGCATCGGGAACCCTGTTTCCGGCAAATTCAGGGTCGATTTATAGTCACTCATCAGATTCTCGGTTCCGTATTTCGGTTTGATAAACACCGTCAGGGTTATGCCTGCCCGGTTAGCCCAAAGAAGTCGCGGGCCGTTAACTCATCACGTGCGATTTGCGTTTTTAGTTCATCAAGCGACGCAAATCGCTGCTCGTTACGTATTTTTTTACGCAGTATTACATCTATATGGCGACCGTAGAGGTCCATTACAACATCCAGGAGATGAACTTCCAGCTGCTGACGCACGCCGGATACCGTTGGACGAGTACCAATGTTGGCGACGCCCATAAACGGTTTGTCGCCAAGCCCTGTCACTTCTACCGCATAGACCCCTTTTACCGGGGAAACCTGACGGCGCAGCGGTAAATTCGCCGTCGGGAAGCCTATTGTGCGCCCGAGCTCATCGCCGTGCACTACGCGCCCGGAGATGGTAAACGGATGCCCCAGCAGCGTCTCCGCGAGGGGCAGATCGTCGTCAGCCAGCGCCTGGCGCACCGCCGTGCTGCTGATGCGCACGCCGCCTTCACAGAAGGTTTGGGTGCTGGTGACGTCAAAGCCATACTCCACGCCGGCTTTTTGTAATAACAAGAAATCCCCCTGGCGACCCGCGCCAAAGCGGAAATCATCGCCAACGGCGAGGAACTGGACTCCCAGCCGGCGGACCAGCAGTTCGCTGATAAAGTCCTGGGCGGTCAATGCGGCAAAGCGCCGATCGAAGCGCACGCACAGGACGTAATCGACGCCGCTTTCGGCCAGATAGTTCAGCTTCTCACGCAGGCGCGTTAATCGCGCTGGCGCTTTATCGGCGGCAAAAAGCTCAAGCGGCTGTGGTTCAAAAATCATCACCACCACCGGTAAGCCACGCTGGCGACCTTCTGCGCGCAAACGCTGCAATAATGCCTGGTGCCCGCGATGCACGCCGTCAAAATTTCCAATGGTCAGCACGCACCCGTGCGGGGCCTGACTGAGATTATGTATGCCGCGTATCAGCTTCATGTCTGGCTCAAAACAGTGAAAATCGTCCGAGTATACCTTGTACAACTGGCGACGTTAACCAGCGATTGCACCTCTTCACTGAAAGATCCCGGTAATTCATTCACTCAGCGCGAGATTGCGGGAAAATCTCTCCGGCATCGTCGATTTTTATGGTCGAAAGGCTGTATTCGCCAGCAACAAGCTGGTAGAATCTTGCGCCATCACTACGTAATGAAGCGTTGTTAGTTTGAACGACGCTTATTTGCACAAATCCATTGACAAAAGAAGGCTAAACGGGCATTCTCCTCGGCCTTTGAATTGTCCATATAGAACACATTTGGGAGTTGGACCTTGGCTAATATCAAATCAGCTAAGAAGCGCGCCGTTCAGTCTGAAAAGGCCCGCAAGCACAACGCTAGCCGTCGCTCTATGATGCGTACTTTCATCAAGAAAGTATACGCAGCTATCGAAGCTGGCGACAAAGCTACTGCACTGAAAGCATTTAACGAAATGCAACCAATCGTGGACCGTCAGGCTGCTAAAGGTCTGATCCACAAAAACAAAGCTGCGCGTCATAAAGCAAACCTGACCGCTCAGATCAACAAACTGGCTTAATCGCCAGCGCGTTGTCGCTTTGAAAAAAACCCGCGAAAGCGGGTTTTTTTATGTCTGCCATTTATGACGCTGGAGCCTGGACCCGGCCTCGGCATTGTCCTCGTGCAGCCCTACGCCTGAGGTGGCGTAAAAAGCGCCGAATAGTCACGGTTACAAATCCGCTGCACCGCCGGATGCTGGATCATTCGTTCCGCAAAGATGGCGTGATACTCTTCCATGACGTTGTCCATGCGCCCGATCTCAACTATCGATTCATCGCTATAGAAATCATGCGCATATAGCGTCGGCGCAACGAAAATCGCATTGTGCGCCGCGCCGAAGGCCTTCATCAACGCCGCATCGTCAAACTCGCCCAGAATTTCCACCTGCAGCCCCTGCGAGTTAAACCAGTTGAGCAGCTTGCGCCCTAACATGGAACGACGGCCGGGGATCAGCAGACGACGTTCTTCCAGGCAGCCCGGGAAGGGTTTTTCCGGCGGCGGATTCATGCACCAGAAGCTCACGCTGCACTCGCCGATTTTTACCGAAAATAGCCCTTCCTGCTGAGTGGAGTCGATGGGGCAGTCGGAGATGATCATATCGAGCTTATGCTGGCTTAGCTGCTCAAGCAGCATTTCGTGGGTCGACTCGAAACAGCGTAAATGGATCTGTTCGTTATCGACGACGGCGGCATCCAGTACACCGCTGACCAACCGTTTCGACAGCGCGTCCGCGACGCCAACATCAAACAGCAGATTCGACTCTTTACGATAGTTAACGATGTCGAGCATTTCCTGGCTTAGCGTAAACATACGATCCGCGTAGCGGAACACAAGCTCACCGAGTTCGCTGGGCTCCAGCCCTCTTCCTTTGCGCTTGAACAGCTTCCCCTGCAGGCGCTCTTCCAGGGCTTTAATTTGCCCGGTAATGGTCTGCGGCGTCAGGAACAGCGCTTCCGCGGCGCCGACAACGGAGCCTTCTTTGTAGACGTGCCAGAAGTAGTACAGGTGATTGTAGTTGATATGCGACATGCTTCTCTCCCTGATAATGTCCTGGAGAGCCGTAGCCGGCTCTCCGTGAGATGTTAAGCCGCGTAGCCCGAATCCGTTACGCGCTTACGCAATATGATGTATCCCGTGACGGCCGATAGTATCGATCCAATCAGGATGCCAAGCTTAGCCCAGTTGATCAATCCGGGGTCTACGCTGCCGAAGGCCAAAGTGGCAATAAAAATCGACATCGTGAAGCCAATACCACACAAAATGCCGACCGCCATAATCTGCTTACAGGTAGTCCCTTCAGGCAACGAGGCCCATTTCAGCTTCAGCGCCAGCCAGCAGAACACGCTAATGCCCAATGGCTTACCGATAAACAGCCCGGCAATAATACCCAACGGCAGCAGCGAGGTCAGCCCTTCCAGCGTCACGCCTTGCAAAGACACACCCGCGTTAGCGAAGGCGAACAGCGGCAGGATCAGGAACGCTACCCATGGATGCAGAACGTGCTCAAGATGCTTCGCCGGTGATTTACCGTTCTGCTCTTTTAGCGGGATCATAAAGCCGACGATGACGCCAGCCAGCGTGGCATGAACCCCCGATTTCAGCACCGCGGTCCACAGTATGGCGCCGACCAGGATATAGATACCGGTCCGCCTTACGCCACACAGATTTAACGCCGCCAGCACAATAATGGCTCCGGCAGCGACAACCAATGACACCACGGAAAGATCGTGCGTATAGAACAGCGCAATAATAATGATGGCGCCCAGATCGTCGATGATAGCCAGCGCCATCAGAAAAATCTTCAGCGCAGCGGGAACCCGATTACCCAACAACGCCAGTACGCCAAGTGCGAAGGCAATATCGGTCGCCGCCGGAATCGCCCAACCCTCTCTGGCAATCGGATCCTGGCCGTTAAACGCGAGGTAGACCAGCGCCGGAACCACCATTCCGCCCAGCGCCGCGACGACCGGAAACACAGCCTGTCGACGGCTGGCCAGCGCCCCTTGATTCATTTCACGCTTCACTTCAAGGCCGATAAGCAAGAAAAATACCGCCATCAGCGCGTCGTTAATCCACAACAGCATGTTCTTGTTGATCTCAAGCGCGCCAACCTTTAGCTGAACCGGCGTCTCAAGGAAAGCATGATACCAACCGCTGGTCAGGCCGACATTAGCCATCAGCATAGCCAGCGCCGCGGCGATGATAAGAATGATGCCCCCGGAGGCATCACTACTAAAAAAACGATGCAGATGTTTCACTTTTTATAATCTCTTTCTGGGGAATACTTCGTAATTACTATCCTACTCCGCTTGAATCATCGTTAAAATTAGATTATACATGATAAATGGATCGGTTTTTACGAACTATAAAACCCACAACTGGTGATGTCATAGCGATAACCTGCGCCATTAGTTATCTCATTTTTGTAATAACCTGAGATCATCGTCGCTTCAAAAGCACGGTTTTCGTTTCAGGTTCAATCTCCTGCAAGATCAGATATGGAGATTAACGATAAGATGCACAATCCAGCTGTCGTTATCCGCTGGCAGCAGGATTTTGTTATCATCCCGGGAGCGGAAATTACCGTTATCAAGGACCATCAACTCAACGATTCCCGAACTGTCGTTCGCGAGCTCCACAACCTGGTGCTGCCGGCCGTTTCCATCTCACGGCCCGCAGCGTATCCAGCGACATGAACAGTTTTGCATGCGGGTTATACCGGTACATTTCCAGCGTAATACGCTGAAAGATAATAGTTTTCGGCAATGCCAGTGCTTCCACCGTCGGGATCAGCCCGTATTTACCCCTGACGAAAAGTTGCTCATTATAAAAAAGCTGTAGCCTGGTTAGCGCGATGGAAACAGCCGCCGACGTTTCGGATAATCGTTTTGATGCTTTTGTCACATTCCCTGCCGATATAACGGCATCCAGCACTTTCACCAGATTATAATCAACCTCTTTTTAAAATTTCCTGAATTCCCCCCCTGAAATAAATACAATACAAATAATTATTTAAGCAATGCACATCATATATAAAAAGGTATTTTGAGCACTATATCGCTCGTCTTGCATGCATTTTTGTAAGGTGTTTACGGTAGATAAAATAAAATCAAAGATGACCCAGGAAAAATAAAATCACCATAAAAAACAAAGAATAACATTACCACCAAAAAATTGAATATTTATTACCGAGGAAAAACTTTTTATTGCCAATACGTAAGATATAAAAAACCCGAAATAAATTTCGGGTTTTTTATATAAAGTGATGATTAACGCGTCAAATCATCGAAAAATTTCTTCACACCGTCGAAGAAACTTTTGGAGCGTGGACTGTTCTTCTCGCCCGTCGGCCCGCCAAAGCTTTCCTGAAGATCTTTCAGCAGCTGCTTTTGTTTATCGTTAAGACCAACCGGCGTTTCGACCACCACGCGGCACAGCAGATCGCCCTGCGCGCCGCCGCGCACGGACTTCACGCCTTTGCCACGCATCCGGAACAGCTTCCCTGTCTGCGTCTCGCCAGGCACCTTAAGGTTCACGCGACCGTCCAGCGTCGGGACCTCAATCTCGCCGCCGAGAGCGGCCATGGTGAAGTTAATCGGTACTTCACAGTACAGGTTGTTGCCTTCACGCTCGAAAATGGCGTGCTGCTTAACCTGAACCTGAACATACAGATCGCCTGCTGGCGCGCCGTGCTCGCCGGCTTCACCTTCGCCAGCCAGACGAATACGGTCACCGGTATCGACGCCCGCCGGAATTTTAACCGACAGCGTTTTGGTTTTCTCTACGCGACCATGACCATGGCATTTATTGCACGGATCTTTGATCAGCGTACCGCGTCCCTGACAATGCGGACAGGTCTGCTGAACGGCGAAGAAGCCCTGGCGCATCTGCACCTGACCCGCACCGTGGCAGGTAGGACAAGTCTGCGGCTGGCTTCCTGCTTTGGCGCCGCTGCCGTGACAAACGTCGCACTCTTCTAGCGTCGGAATGCGGATCTCTTTAGTGACTCCGCGAACCGCCTCTTCTAAGGTCAGATCCATGTTGTAGCGCAGGTCTGCGCCGCGCGATGCGCGCTGGCGACCACGACCGCCGCCAAAGATATCGCCGAAAACATCGCCAAAGATATCGCTGAAATCCGCGCCGCCGCCAAAACCGCCGCCGCCCCCGCCCATACCGCCTTGCTCAAAGGCGGCGTGGCCGTACTGATCGTAGGCTGCGCGCTTCTGGGCATCGGTCAGGACTTCATACGCTTCTTTGATTTCTTTGAATTTAGCTTCAGCCTCTTTATCGCCCTGGTTACGGTCCGGGTGATACTTCATGGCCAGGCGCTTATACGCCTTTTTGATTTCACGCTCTTCCGCCGATCTGGAAACGCCTAAAATCTCGTAATAGTCTTGCTTTGCCATTGGTGTTTTTCAGCCCCTTAACATGCGTGCACGGGCGGAGAGGAAACCTCTTCGCCCGTGCCAGTGTTTTACCCGTTCAAAGGGCGATTATTTTTTGTCTTTCACTTCTTCGAACTCAGCGTCAACAACATCGTCGTCCTTCGCGTTGCTCTCGGAAGCGTCAGCGCCGCCAGCCTGCTGCTGAGCGTGCTGCTGCTGCGCGATTTCCATCAGCTTCTGAGAAGCCTGAGCCAGCGCCTGCATTTTCGCTTCAATATCAGCTTTATCTTCACCTTTCAGGGAAGTTTCCAGCGCGGTCAACGCAGACTCGATAGCGGTTTTATCGTCAGCCGGCAGCTTGTCGCCTGCTTCCTCAACCTGCTTACGCGTGCTGTGCAGCAGGTGGTCACCCTGGTTGCGGGTCTGTACCAGCTCTTCAAACTTACGGTCAGCTTCCGCGTTCGCTTCAGCATCGCGAACCATTTTCTGAATCTCTTCTTCGTTCAGACCAGAAGACGCTTTAATGGTGATCTTCTGCTCTTTACCGCTGTTTTTGTCTTTCGCGGAAACGTGCAGGATACCGTCAGCATCGATATCGAAGGTCACTTCGATCTGCGGCATACCGCGCGGCGCCGGGTTGATACCATCCAGGTTGAACTGACCCAGTGATTTGTTATCAGAGGCGCGTTTACGCTCACCCTGAATAACATGGATGGTTACCGCGGACTGGTTGTCTTCAGCGGTAGAGAACACCTGGCTGTGCTTGGTCGGGATCGTGGTGTTCTTATTGATCAACGCAGTCATCACGCCGCCCATGGTTTCGATACCCAGAGACAGCGGGGTAACGTCCAGCAGCAGTACGTCTTTCACTTCACCGGTCAGGACACCGCCCTGTACGGCTGCGCCAATGGCGACGGCTTCGTCCGGGTTAACGTCTTTACGCGGTTCTTTACCGAAGAACTCAGCGACTTTTTTCTGCACCATCGGCATACGGGTCTGACCACCGACCAGGATAACGTCCTGGATATCGGATACGGACAGGCCAGCATCCTGCAGAGCAACTTTCAGCGGCTCGATAGAACGGTTAACCAGATCTTCAACCAGGCTTTCCAGTTTCGCACGGGTCACTTTGATGTTCATGTGTTTCGGACCGGTGGCATCTGCGGTGATGTACGGCAGATTGACGTCGGTCTGCTGAGCGGAAGAGAGTTCAATCTTCGCTTTCTCAGCGGCTTCTTTCAGGCGCTGCATAGCCAGCGGGTCGTTACGCAGGTCAATGCCCTGATCTTTCTTAAACTCGTCAACGAGGTAGTTGATCAGACGAGTATCGAAGTCTTCACCGCCCAGGTGGGTATCACCGTTGGTCGCCAGAACTTCAAAGGTTTTTTCGCCGTCAACTTCGTCGATTTCGATAATGGAGATATCGAAGGTACCACCACCGAGGTCGTATACCGCGATGGTGCGGTTGCCGACTTCTTTATCCAGACCGTAAGCCAGCGCGGCGGCGGTCGGTTCGTTGATGATACGTTTGACTTCCAGACCTGCGATACGGCCGGCGTCTTTAGTTGCCTGACGCTGAGCATCGTTAAAATAAGCAGGTACGGTGATAACCGCTTCAGTTACTGGTTCACCCAGGTAATCTTCAGCCGTTTTCTTCATTTTCTTCAGCACTTCAGCAGAGATCTGCGGCGGTGCGGTTTTGGTGCCTTTCACATCAAGCCATGCGTCGCCATTGTCTGCGGCAACGATTTTATACGGCATGATAGAAACGTCACGCTGGACTTCTTCGTCCTGGAAGCGGCGGCCAATCAGGCGTTTAATCGCAAACAGGGTGTTTTGCGGGTTTGTCACTGCCTGACGTTTAGCCGGCTGACCAACCAGAGTTTCACCATCCTGGGTATAGGCAATGATAGAAGGCGTGGTGCGATCGCCTTCGGCGTTCTCCAGCACGCGTGCAGTAGTGCCATCCATAATCGCTACACAAGAGTTGGTAGTACCCAGGTCGATACCAATAATTTTACCCATCTAAACGTCTCCACTAAAAATTCAGTCAACATGTGGTTGTGAACCTGTAATAAGGGCGAAACGTGCGGTTTCAACTGCCCAGACATCATTTTTTTTCAGGTTCATTCACTGCGGTTGACTACAAGATGGGGTCACCCGCCGCTTCATCAAGGGGGGGATACAAAAAATTTTTGTCCTGATCCTGCCGCAGAGGGGGACCGGGCATCAGAAGAAGGCCGAAAAGCGGGTTTAAAAATGCACAATATATAATGAATAAAAATAATTAAATTAAAATTCATTCATATTGTAATTGACATAATCCGCAATGATTACGCGCTAAAGACAATAAAGTTCTGGTGATAAAATATTTATCACTGATAACACATCAAATAATAAGGAAATCCTCATGAAATCACTCATTCATATATCAGCAGGATTATTGTTAAGCGCCGCGTTAATCACATCCGTTTCCGCTAACGATCATAAAATTTTAGGCGTTGTCGCCATGCCGCGAAATGAGACTAACGATCTCACCCTGAAGCTGCCGGTTTGCCGGGTGATTAAGCGAATCAAGCTCACCGCCGATCGCGGCGATATCCAGCTTTCCGGCGCGACGGTGTACTTTAAAGCCAGCAATAGCGCCAGTCAGAACCTCAGCGTGCCGTCAACCATCAAAGAAGGGGCAACCAGCGACTGGATTAACATTAATAGCGACAACGATAACAAGCGCTGCGTTAAAAAAATCGCTTTTTCCGGCCACACTATTAACTCTTCTGACATGGCTTCGCTAAAAATCATTGGCGACGATTAATATCACTGTTCACATTATCTGAGATTTATGAAAATTAATTATCTGGATGATGAAGACCTCTCTTTTCTTCATCGCTGCAGCGAAGAGCATCTGGAAACATTCACCAGAATTCTGACCCACAATGAGAATGGTAAGCCGCGGCTTTCAAGCGCGCTATTGCGTAATGAAAATTTTCAGGCGATGGCCGGGCATCCTGAGCGCTATCGTCGCAACTGGCAGCTTATTGCCGGCGAGCTCCAGCACTTTGGCGGCGACAGCATCGCCAACACGCTGCGTCGTCACGGAAAGTTCTACCGGGAAATTTTGCTGGACGTCTGCAAGAGGCTAAAAATCAAAGTAGAAAAACAGATGTCTACGCCGGAAATCGAGCAGTATCTTCTGGAGCATTTTCTGGAACATAGCTGGAAGAAGATGGACGATCGGCAGAAGGCTGACTTTTTCATTGCCGTTGAGTGTCGGGTCAACGAGCATAAAGAGATACTCCCCTTTCTGCTACAGACGAATAAGCTGGCGCAGGGCGTCTCGCATCTTCTCGAGGCCCGGCTGACGAAGATCCTCCGCACGCACGCCGCCGTTAGCGTAATCGGCCACGGTTTGGTGCGTGGAGCCGGACTTGGCGGCCCTCTCGGCGCCGCGTTTAATGGCGTCAAAGCCGTGAGCGGCAGCGCTTATCGCGTGACCATTCCGGCCGTGTTGCATATTGCCTGTTTGAGGCAAATGACCAGACTTCATCAGGTGAAAAATGAAATTGGTGAAAAATACCCCGCCAGATCATAGACAGTAACGCAGCGCCTAATTATTATGCCGCGCCCCGCCGCTGAGTGGCGGGGAATGCTTCCCTTTCTAATCATTATTTTGAGGAATTATGGGCAACACTAAGTTGGCTAATCCGGCACCGCTGGGCCTTATGGGCTTCGGCATGACCACTATTCTGCTTAACCTGGCAAATAGCGGCCTGTTCGCGTTTGATGTAGCTATCCTGGCGATGGGCATTTTTTACGGCGGCATTGCGCAGATTTTTGCCGGTCTGCTGGAATTTAAAAAAGGCAACACTTTTGGTTTAACCGCATTCACGTCTTACGGCGCTTTTTGGCTGACGCTGGTTGCCATTCTTTTGATGCCGAAAATGGGGCTTGCAGAAGCGCCTAATGCGCATTTCCTCGGTATGTACCTTGGACTGTGGGGCATTTTTACCCTGTTTATGTTCTTTGGCACCCTGAAAGCCGCGCGTATGCTGCAGTTTGTATTTCTCAGTCTGACCGTGCTGTTCGCGCTGCTGGCGATTGGTCACCTGGCTGATAACGAAGGCATTGTGAAGATTGCAGGCTGGGTCGGTCTGGTCTGCGGCGGCAGCGCCATCTATCTGGCGATGGGTGAAGTGCTGAACGAACAGTTTGGCCGTACCGTTCTGCCAATTGGCGAAAAGCATTAATTAACTTCGCCGCCCGTCCGCGAGCGGCGAAGTAAGCCCTATCGATTTACGGCAGGCGCTGCAGTTCAGCTTTCGGCGCAGCGACCTGCTCATCCAGTCCCTGGCGTAGCCAAATCCCCAGCCCCAATCCCATAAACGACAGTGCCAGTACGTACCACGCGGGCGCCATCGGCGAAACGCCCATCAGCATGGTCACCGCAATCGGCGTCAGGCCGCCAAAGATGGCATAAGAGACGTTATAAGAGAATGAAATCCCGGTAAAACGCACTTCAGCCGGGAACGCGCGCACCATCACATAAGGAACCGCCCCTACCACGCCGACGCACAGGCCCACCGTACCGTAGAGCAGAAACAGACGCTGCGGGCTAGCGCCGGAAAGATGGTAGAAAGCCCAGCTTGCCGCCGCGAGGAATACGCTGCCGACAATAAACGTGCGGCTGGCGCCAAAACGGTCGGCGGCAAGGCCTGCCAGCAGGCAGCCGATACACAGCATGATGGTGGCGATACTGTTCGCCTGCAGGGTGATGGCGGGGGCAAAGCCGTAGTGTTTTTGCAGCCAGACCGGCGACATCAGGATCACTACCACCACGCCGGCGGATAAAAGCCAGGTCAGCAGCATTGAGACCGCCACCGCTTTCTGATGCTTCAGCGCGACGGCCTTAACCGGCAGCTCCTGCGCTAACGCCTTGCGCTGCTGCATTTCGAGGAAAACAGGCGTCTCCTGGAGCCAACGGCGCAGATACATGGCGACGAGCCCAAACGCGCCGCCCAGCAGGAATGGAATACGCCAGCCACCCTCATGGATCCCCTGCGGCGTCAGGTTGGTATTAATCAGCGTCGCCACGACCGATCCCAGCAGGATCCCAACCGTCAGGCCGGCGGTCAGCGTCCCGCAGGCGATACCGATTCTTTTTTCCGGTACATGCTCCGCCACAAAAACCCAGGCGCCGGGGACTTCGCCGCCAATCGCCGCCCCCTGAAGAATACGCATAAATAGCAGCAAAAGCGGCGCCACGATGCCCACCGACGCGTAGGTGGGCAGCAGGCCAATCGCCAGCGTAGGCAGCGCCATCAGTAAAATGCTCAGAGTAAACATTTTCTTACGCCCGACCAGATCGCCAAAGTGGGCCATAATGATGCCGCCAAGAGGACGCGCTAAATAGCCCGCCGCAAATATGCCGAAGGTCTGCACCTGGCGCAGCCATTCCGGGATATCCGCTGGGAAAAATAGCTCGCCGACGACGGCGGCGAAGAAGACAAAGATGATGAAATCGTAAAACTCCAGCGCGCCGCCGAGGGCGGCTAGCGTCAGCGTTTTATAATCCTGTCGATTCAGAGGTCGGGTGCAGTGTGACATAACGGGCAATCATCCAGAGGTATGAAGTTATTCTACGTACTGTGTAAAGTAAAAAACACTATATCGTAAATAAAACAACACACCACTGGTGATGCAGGTTATATCAGGAATACGATAAATTCAGGATAATGTTTCACGCCTGGCGCTTTTAGGACGGAAAGCTGCTACTACCTCGCCGTTTGTTTCCACATAAGGCCCCTCAAGTAGCTGTACACAATACGGTACACTTGCGAAAACGCCGTGCACCAGCACGTTACCTTCCGCATCTTTCACGCCTTCCAGCGTTTCCTCAATCGCCTTTGGCTGGCCGGGCAGGTTAAGGATCAGCGCCTGCTTGCGGATAACGCCAACCTGACGAGAAAGAATGGCCGTCGGTACAAAGTGCAGGCTCACCTGACGCATTTGCTCACCAAAGCCGGGCATCACCCGATCGGCAATCGCCAGCGTCGCATCCGGAGTGACGTCACGACGGGCCGGGCCCGTGCCGCCGGTAGTCAACACCAAATGGCAGCCCATTTCATCCACCAGCTCGCACAGCGTTTGCTCAATAATAACCTGTTCATCCGGGATCAAGCGGGTCTGCAATTCGAAAGGCGTGGAGAGCGCGCGGGCCAGCCACGCTTCAAGCGCGGGGATGCCTTTATCCTGATAGACGCCGCTGGAGGCGCGATCGGAAATGGAAACTAAGCCGATTCGTAAGGTGTTCATGATTATTCCGTTCAAACAGTATCAATAAACAGAATAATACACCGAGGGGAGCAAGGCAGACAGTTTAATGTGGCCGACGGGCGTCGGCCACATGCGGGATTACAGCAGATCGCCGATCATTTTTTCCAGTTTTTCCTGGTCGATCGCAAACTTGCGGATACCTTCCGCCAGTTTGTCTACCGCCATCGGATCCTGATTGTGCTGCCACAGGAACTCGGATTCGGTGATACGAGCCGGACGCGCTTTAACTTCGCCGCTAAAGGCCAGTTTACGCTCGATAGCGCCTTCGCTTTCCGCCAGCTCTTTCAGCAGCGCCGGGGCGATAGTCAGGCGATCACAGCCAGCCAGCTCCAGGATCTCGCCGAGGTTACGGAAGCTTGCGCCCATAACCACCGTCTCGTAGCCGTGCTGTTTGTAGTATTCATAGATTTCGCTTACCGAAACCACGCCCGGATCTTCTGCCGGCGCGTATTCTTTCTTATCGGTATTGGCTTTGTACCAGTCGAGGATACGGCCAACGAATGGAGAAATCAGGAATACCCCCGCTTCCGCACAAGCGCGTGCCTGAGCGAAGGAGAACAGCAGCGTCAGGTTACAGTTGATGCCTTCTTTTTCCAGCTGCTCGGCGGCGCGGATGCCCTGCCAGGTCGAAGCCAGTTTGATCAGAATGCGATCGTTACCGATGCCGGCATCGTTATACAGCTTGATGAGACGCTTAGCTTTGGCGATAGATGCCTCGGTGTCATAAGACAGGCGAGCATCGACTTCGGTGGAAATACGGCCAGGGATCAGCTTAAGGATTTCGAGACCAATATTCACCGCCAGCTTATCGGAAGCATCGATAATCTGCTGCGCGCGGTCGCTGCTCTGGCCGCGAGCCCATGCAACAGCGTCATCAATCAGCTTACGGTACTCAGGGATCTGAGCCGCGCCGAGAATCAAAGAAGGGTTAGTCGTGGCGTCCTGAGGCTGATACAGCTTCATTGCCGCGATATCTCCGGTATCAGCTACGACAGTGGTGTACTGACGCAGAGAGGTCAATTTATCCGTCATGATAGTGTTTCTCTTAAACAGCAGTTAAGGGGATGTAACCGGTCTGCCAAGATGATAACACGCTGCCGGGGCAGCGCAACCGCCTACAATGCATGAGCGCAGAGTGTGATAAACTGGGTCAATTAATTACCTGAACACTAAAGGATTGTCACTGGATTGGTAGCGCTTACACTCGCGCACCGATATGGGCAAGAGGATGCTTGATGCCTGATTTTCTGTCGTTTATCAATGAAATACTCTGGGGCTCGGTAATGATTTACCTGTTACTGGGCGCCGGCGTCTGGTTTACCTGGCGAACAAAATTCATTCAGTTCCGTTATATCCGTCAGTTCAGCAAAAGTCTGAAAAGGAGCCTTCAGCCGCAGCCCGGCGGCTTAACGTCTTTTCAGGCGCTGTGTATGAGCCTGGCGGCGCGCGTGGGCAGCGGCAATATGGCAGGCGTTGCGCTGGCCATTGCCGCAGGCGGCCCCGGCGCCGTTTTCTGGATGTGGCTCTCGGCGCTACTCGGTATGGCCAGCAGCTTCGCCGAATGTTCTCTCGCCCAGCTTTATAAAGAGCGCGACTCCCGCGGGCAGTTTCGCGGCGGCCCCGCCTGGTATATGGCCCGGGGACTCGGTATGCGCTGGATGGGCGTGCTGTTTTCCATTTTTCTGCTGCTGGCCTACGGGATCATCTTTAATACCGTACAGGCCAACTCCGTTGCCCATGCCATGGCGTATGCATTTCATTTACCTGAGGCGATTACCGGCGGCGTCCTGGCGGTTCTGACCCTGCTGGTCATCGTTCGCGGCATTCGCGGCGTAGCGCGAATGATGCAGTGGCTTGTGCCAGTGATGGCCCTGCTATGGGTGGCGACCAGCCTGGTCATCGGCCTGTGGCATATCACCGCCCTGCCGACGATTTTTGAAACCATCTTCCGCTGCGCTTTCGGCTGGCAAGAGGCCGCCGCGGGCGCAGTCGGCTATACCATCAGCCAGGCGCTAACCAGCGGCTTTCAGCGCGGGATGTTTTCCAATGAAGCGGGGATGGGCTCAACGCCTAATTCCGCTGCCGCCGCTGCCTCCTGGCCCCCTCACCCTGCGGCGCAGGGGATCGTACAGATGATTGGCGTTTTCATTGACACCATCGTGATCTGTACCGCCAGCGCCGTCATCATCATGCTGGCGCCGCGAGACGGCAATGGAGAAGCGGTGAACGGCATTCAGGCTATTCAGCACTCGATGAACAACCTCATCGGCGACTGGGGTTCCAGCTTTGTCGCTATCGTGGTGCTGCTGTTCGCCTTCAGCTCGATCGTCGCAAACTATATCTATGCCGAAAATAATCTCATTTTTCTCCGCATGGATAGTGACCGTAATATCTGGCTGCTGCGTCTGCTTACGCTGTGCATGGTTGCTACCGGGGCGATGATCGGCCTACCGGTGGTGTGGCAGATGGCGGATACCATCATGGCGCTGATGGCGATAACCAACCTGACGGCTATCCTGCTGCTCTCGCCGACGGTACGCATCATTGCCAGTGATTACCTGCGGCAGCGGCGGCTGGGCCAGCGGCCGGAATTTGACGTCACCCGCTACCCTGAGATTCATCAGCAGCTGGTGCCGGGTACCTGGGACAACCTGCCGCGCGAATAGCGCGGCAATCGCAGCTATCGATCCTCTCATGACGTTTTTTTGCTAAAGTCGTCAAAAATTTCCCGCAAGGACTGGATATGCTCATTCTGATTTCACCTGCAAAAACGCTCGATTATCAAAGCCCGCTGGCAACGACGCGTTATACCCAACCTGAACTGCTGGAACACTCTCAGGAGCTTATCGGTATTGCCCGCCAGCTGTCGGCGCCGCAGATTGGCAAACTGATGGGTATCAGCGACAAGCTGGCTGACCTGAACGCGACTCGTTTCCACGACTGGCAGCCAGACTTCACCCCGGACAACGCCCGTCAGGCGATTCTGGCGTTTAAGGGGGATGTCTATACCGGCCTGCAGGCAGAAACCTTTAGCGAGGCTGATTTCGATTTTGCCCAGCAGCATCTGCGAATGCTTTCCGGCCTGTATGGCGTTCTGCGCCCGCTGGATCTGATGCAACCTTACCGCCTGGAAATGGGAATTAAGCTTGAGAACGCGAAAGGCAAAGATCTGTATCACTATTGGGGAGACGTGATTACCGATAAGCTGAATCAGGCGTTGAAAGCCCAGGGCGACGATATTGTGGTGAATCTGGCTTCTGATGAGTACTTCAGGTCGGTTAAACCCAAACGGCTTGAGGGGCAATTGATTAAGCCGGTGTTCCTCGATGAGAAAAACGGCAAGTTTAAAGTGATCAGCTTCTACGCTAAGAAAGCGCGCGGCTTAATGAGCCGTTACATCATTGAAAATCGTTTAACGAAGCCGGAGCAGCTGACCCGCTTTGACAGCGAAGGTTATTTCTTTGACGCCGACGCGTCGGGCAAAGGGGAGTTGATCTTTAAACGCCACGAGCAGTAAAAGAAAACTCCCCTGCCGCGGATAACGCAGCAGGGGAGCGCGAGCTCGGGTTTAACCCATCATCAGCTTACGCAGCGCGGCAAAATCGGCCGGCAGATTATGCGACAGCAGCGGCAGGTCTGCGCGTTCGGCCAGCTCTTTTGGCAGCGGCAGCGTCTCTTGCAGAATCTCTTCCACGCTCTCTTTAAATTTCGCCGGATGCGCCGTGCCGAGGAACAGGCCGTACTCGCCCGGCTGCAGCTGGTCGCGCAGCGCGCGATAGGCAATCGCCGCATGCGGTTCTGAGGTATAGCCGATGGCCTTCAGCTCGCGCATGGTCTCTTTGGTGGTTTCATCATCCACCGCCGCGTAGCCCAGCTCATTCAGACGCCAGATTTTACGGCGGAACAGCTCTTCCACGCGCGGCCAGTTATTCGGCTGGCTGACGTCCATGGCGTTGGACAGCGTGGCCTGAGTCGCTTTCGGCGACCAGTTGCCGTCCTGCAGGAAGCGCGGCACGGTGTCATTGGCGTTAGTTGCCGCGATAAAGCGTTTGATTGGCAGACCCAGGGATTTGGCCAGCAGGCCGGCGGTCAGATCGCCAAAGTTACCGCTGGGTACAGAGATAACCAGCTGATTACGGGCTTCCTGAGGCAGTTGAGCAACGGCTTCAAAGTAGTAGCAAATCTGCGCCAGCAGGCGGCTGATATTGATTGAGTTAGCCGAGTTCAGACCCAGAGCGGCCTTCAGCTCTTCATCATCAAAGGCCTGCTTAACCAGCGCCTGGCAGGCATCAAAATCACCGTCGATAGCCACGGTTTCAATATTGCCGCCAAGGGTGCAGAACAGCTTTTCCTGCAGCGGGCTGATCTTGCCGCGCGGGTAGAGAATGACGACTTTGACGTTTGGCAGGCCATAGAACGCATGCGCGACCGCCGCGCCGGTGTCGCCGGAGGTTGCCGTGAGGATAGTGACCGGTTTGTCGCCGGCGATATGGGTCAGCATCTGCGCCATAAAGCGGCCGCCGAAGTCCTTAAACGCCAGAGTCGGGCCGTGGAACAGCTCGAGGCAGCCGACATCGTCCTGCACTTTGCTGACCGGCGCCGGGAAGGTGAACGCGTTGCCGATGCGCGCTTGCAGCACGTCCTGCGGGATCTCGTCGCCGATAAATGCCGACAGGATTTTCGCGCTACGCGACACCAAGTCCTGCTGCAGCATTTCGTCGATTTCAGTCAGGCTGAATTCCGGCAGATCGTGCGGAAAGAACAGCCCCTGATGCTTGCCAAGCCCCTGAGTGACGGCCTGCGCAAAGCTGACCTGTTCGTTATGATCTTTTAAGTTATAGAGTTTCATTGGTTATCCCACTACTCGAGCGCCCGCCGTGTCCAGCCGGCAAATATGAACGAAGCCTTCCTGATTTTGCAGATAGTGCGTAGCCAGCCAGTCGGCGACGCGCTGCGCGGTTTCCGGTTTATCGCATAATGCGAACAAGGTTGGACCGGAACCGGAAATGCCGCACGCCTGCGCGCCAATTTCCATTGCTGCCTGACGCGCTTCGCTGAAGCCCGGCAGTAGTTTGGTACGATACGGTTCGGCAATCACGTCTTTCATCAATTTCGCCGCCAGCTGAGGCTGACGGGAATAGCAGGCGTGAATAAAGCCCGCCAGGTGACGACCGTGGGCAATACAGTCCTGACGGCGATACTGCGCCGGCAAAATTGCCCGCGCTTCCGCCGTTGAGACCTTAATCCCCGGATAGGCCAGCACCCACAGCCACTCGTCGAAGGACGGAATCTGCTGGCTGATGATGCCGTTTTCCTCAAGCATCAGCTGTATCCCGCCAAGATAGCACGGCGCGACGTTATCGTAATGGATACTGCCGGAAATCCGCCCTTCCATCTCGCCCATCAGCGCCAGCATTCGGCTCTCATTGAGCGGCTTGCCGCAGAACTCATTCATCGCCACCAGCGCGGCGACCACGGAACAGGCGCTGGAGCCCAGCCCGGAACCGATCGGCATGTTTTTTTCCAGCGTCATCGCCACCGGTACCTTCTTGCCAATCTCCTGGCAAAAGCGCTCCCAGCATTGATAGACGATGTTTTCCTGCGGCGCCGTCGGCAGCTTGCTGGCGAAGCGACCCACGTTTTGCAGGCTAAAGCTCGCCGCCGCCTCAACGGAGACGTTGTCCCCCAGCAGCGTGCCGTCAACCGGCGTCACCGCAGCGCCCAGCACGTCAAACCCGACGCTCATATTGGCACTGGAAGCCGGGGCATATACTTTGACCATCTTAAACTCCTAACTTCCATGACAGGGTACGCAGCAGGTCGGCGAAAACGCCAGCCGCCGTCACATCGTTCCCCGCGCCATAACCGCGCAGCACCAGCGGCAGCGGCTGGTAATAGTGGCTGTAGAACGCCAGCGCATTCTCGCCGTTTTTCACTTTGAACAGCGGATCGTTGCCGTCAACCGCGGCGATTTTGACGCGACAGGTGCCATCCTCTTCGATATTACCGACATAGCGCAAGACTTTACCTTCATCGCGCGCTTTGGCGACCCGCGAGGCAAACTCATCATCCAGAGAAGGCAACCGCGCCATAAAGCTGTCGACATCGCCACTGGCATCAAACCCCGCCGGCAGCGCCGGTTCCACGATAATGTCAGACAGTTCGAGCTCACGTCCGGTTTCACGCGCGAGGATCAGCAGCTTACGCGCGACATCAACGCCAGAAAGATCGTCGCGCGGATCCGGTTCGGTATAGCCCATCTCACGCGCCAGCCTGGTCGCCTCAGAGAAGCTCACGCCCTCGTCGAGCTTACCGAAGATAAACGACAGCGAGCCGGACAGAATACCGGAAAAGCGCAGCAGCTCATCGCCCGCGTTCAGCAGATTTTGCAGGTTTTCGATAACCGGCAGCCCCGCGCCGACGTTGGTGTCGTATAAAAACTTACGCCGTGAGCTGCTCGCGGCGTGGCGCAGCTGATGATAGTAATCCAGCGATGAGGTATTGGCCTTTTTGTTCGGCGTGACCACGTGGAACCCTTCGCGCAGGAAATCGGCGTACTGATCGGCCACGGCCTGGCTGGAGGTACAGTCGACAATCACCGGATTCAACAGATGGTACTCTTTCACCAGACGAATGAGTCGGCCCAGATTGAACGCCTCTTTGGCTTCCGCCAGCTCGTCGCGCCAGTGTTCAAGGTTCAGGCCGTGTACGTTAGTCAGTAAAGCGCGAGAGTTGGCCACGCCGCAAACGCGCAGATCGATATGCTTACTCTTCAGCCAGCTCTGCTGGCGTTTGATCTGTTCGATCAACGCGCCGCCGACGCCGCCGATACCAATGACAAACACTTCAATAACCTGATCGGTATTGAACAGCATCTGGTGGGTCACGCGCACGCCGGTGGTGGCGTCATCGTTGCTGACGACAACGGAGATAGAGCGCTCGGAAGAACCCTGGGCAATGGCGACAATGTTGATATTGGCGCGGGCCAGCGCAGCGAAGAACTTCGCAGAGATGCCGCGCAGCGTGCGCATACCGTCACCGACAACGGAAATAATCGCCAGACGCTCCATTATCGACAGCGGCTCAAGCAGCCCCTCTTTCAGCTCCAGATAAAATTCATCTTCCATCACCCGCTTCGCCCGGGCGCAGTCGCTCTGCGGTACGCAGAAACTGATGCTGTATTCGGAAGAGGACTGGGTGATAAGCACCACTGAAATTCCCGCGCGGGACATGGTGGCAAACACCCGCGCCGCCATGCCAACCATGCCCTTCATCCCCGGACCGGAGACGTTGAACATCGCCATGTTATTGAGGTTGGAGATCCCTTTCACCGGCAGGTCGTCTTCATCGCGGCTGGCGCCGATAAGCGTACCCGGAGCCTGCGGATTGCCGGTATTTTTGATTAAACAGGGGATCTGGAACTGGGCGATAGGGGCGATAGTACGCGGGTGCAAAACTTTAGCGCCGAAGTAGGACAGCTCCATCGCTTCCTGATAGGACATCGACTTCAGCAAACGCGCATCCGGGACCTGACGCGGGTCACAGGTATAAACGCCGTCAACGTCGGTCCAGATCTCGCAGCAGTCGGCGCGCAGGCAGGCGGCCAGCACCGCGGCGGAGTAATCAGAGCCATTACGGCCCAGCACCACCAGCTCACCTTTTTCGTTACCCGCGGTGAAGCCCGCCATCAGCACCATATGGTCCGCCGGGATCTGGCTGGCGGCAATGCGGCGAGTCGACTCAGCGATATCAACGGTGGATTCGAGGTAATGGCCAACGGCCAGCAATTTTTCAACCGGGTTAATCACCGTGACGTTATGACCGCGCGCTTCCAGCAAGCCGGCCATAATGGCGATAGAGAGCTTTTCTCCCCGGCAAATAAGGGACGCGTTAACGCTATCCGGGCACTGCCCAAGCAGGCTAATGCCGTGCAGGACGTGTTTGATTTGTGCGAATTCCTGCTCAACAAAAGCTTTCAGCTGCGCGAGCGGAAAACCCGGTTGTGCATCGGCGAGACCTTGCAGAAGTTCGGCGAAAATGCGTTCGGCATCGGCGATATTGGTCAGCGCATCCTGCCCGCCAATGGTTTTTTCGATCATGGCAACCAGGTGATTAGTGATCTTCGCCGGGGCAGACAGTACGGTCGCTACCTGCCCCTGCCTGGCATTACTCTCCAGAATATCGGCAACGCGCAGAAAACGTTCTGCATTTGCCACTGATGTACCGCCGAACTTCAACACACGCATGGTTATGACCCCTTGATTTTTTATCGAAAAAAAAGCCCGCACTGTTCAGGTGCGGGCTTTTTTCTGTGTTTCCTGTACGCGTCAGCCCGCACCGTTACCTGTGGTAATAGTGGTGGTGATAATCGTGGTGATCATGCCGATGCGATTCATGGATGTTGTGTACTCTGTAATTTTTATCTGTCTGTGTCCTGTGCCTATATTGGTTAAAGTATCTGTCGACTTAAGTCAACGAATTTCTACTTTTGGCCCATTTTTTCACACCTGGCCAATACGCCATGGCCCCCTGATAATTCATCCGCATTTGCGCATCAGGAGGCCAATAATTAGCACATAAGACCATATGAAAATAATATGACAGAACTTTAATCTGGAAGGTTTTTTTCAATATCGTGCAGTAAACGATGCAGCATGGCGGTGTCCCGCTGCTGCAAAAGACCCATTCGCTGCTGGAGCCAGTCGGTCAGTTTTATATCGTCCTCCACGCCGAGGCGCTCGAGCAGATCGCGAGTGCGAAGGCGTAGCGCCTGCAGCTGATTGTCATCCCCGCTGGCGGATGTTGACGGGGTATTCTGCAGCAACGAAGTCAGCTGATAGCAATAGACCATCACCGACTGCCCCAGATTGAGCGAGGGATAGTCAGCCACCATCTGCACGCCGCTCAGCACATCGGCAAGGGCCAGCTCTTCATTGGTTAATCCGGAATCTTCCCGGCCAAACACCAGCGCGGCATGATGCATCCACTGCGCTTTTTCTTCCAGCAGCGGCAAGAGCTGTTGCGGCGTTGCGTAGTAGTGAAAACGCGCCCGGCTACGGGCGGTCGTAGCGACGGTAAAATCAACATCGTGCAGCGCCTGCTCTAACGTGGCATAAGTTTTAACATTATCGAGGATCTCGCCAGAACCGTGCGCGACCCAGCGCGCCGCAGGCTGCAAATGAGCATCGCTATCGACGATACGCATATCGCTAAACCCCATGGTTTTCATCGCTCTGGCTGCCGCGCCCACGTTTTCTGCCCGAGCCGGGGAGACTAATACAATTGATAAACGCATTTGGTTTCTCTTTTACTTTTTAGGCGGCGGGAATGACGATTTTTCCCTTCATATTACGCGCCGTGAATTTACAAATTTGCAACAAAAATCACTAAATTTGAGCTTTATCACCCATAAAAAAAACTAAACTATTCCCAAGGCACCATGTCACAGAGTATGTTAACAGAACGGCTTTATCCGTATGTTTGGCAATGAAATTTATGTCCGAATACGTTTTGAGGCTTTGGATTCATCACGTTTATTATTTTCTTAGCGCAACTAATTGTGCAGGATATGAATTGTGACGATGAATCCCGTTTAGATGCAATGATTTCACAAGACTGTTAACGTGCTACAATTGAACTTGATATATGTCAACGAAGCGTAGTTTTATTGGGTGTCATGCCTCACTTAGCCTGTTATGTTGCTGTTAAAATGGTTAGGATGACAGCCGTTTTTGACACCGTCGGGTCCAGAGGGAAAGTACCCACGACCAAGCTAATGATGTTGTTGACGTTGATGGAAAGTGCATCAAGAACGCAATTACGTACTTTAGTCATGTTACGCCGGGCATGTTAATTTGCGACATGCACCAGGCAGGTCAGGGACTTTGGTACTTCCTGTTTCGATTTAGTTGGCAATTTAGGTAGCAAACATGCAGACCCCGCACATTCTTATCGTTGAAGACGAGTTGGTAACACGCAACACGTTAAAAAGTATTTTCGAAGCAGAAGGTTATGATGTATTCGAAGCGACCGATGGCGCGGAAATGCATCAGATCCTGTCTGAAAATGATATCAACCTGGTGATCATGGATATCAACCTGCCAGGCAAAAATGGTCTCCTGTTAGCACGCGAGCTGCGTGAGCAGGCGGACGTCGCGCTGATGTTCCTCACCGGCCGCGATAACGAAGTGGATAAGATCCTCGGCCTCGAAATTGGCGCCGATGACTATATCACTAAACCGTTCAACCCACGTGAACTGACGATTCGCGCTCGCAACCTGCTCTCCCGTACCATGAATTTGGGTACCCCGAGTGAAGAACGCCGCAGCGTAGAAAGCTATAAGTTCAACGGCTGGGAGCTGGATATCAATAGCCGTTCGCTGGTTAGCCCTAATGGTGAGCAGTACAAGCTGCCGCGCAGTGAATTCCGCGCCATGCTGCACTTCTGCGAAAATCCGGGCAAAATCCAGTCGCGCGCGGAACTGCTGAAAAAAATGACCGGCCGTGAGCTGAAGCCGCACGACCGCACCGTGGACGTGACCATCCGTCGCATTCGTAAGCATTTTGAATCCACTCCGGACACCCCGGAAATTATCGCCACCATCCATGGCGAGGGGTACCGCTTCTGTGGAGATCTGCAGGAATAACATCATTTTTCTTGCTGTCATAACGTAAAAACGGCGCAATTCGCGCCGTTTTTTTATTTCCAGATCCTCAACTTATCGTCATCATCACCGCCCTCGGGCTGCCTCTCTTTTGGCTTCGGGAGAGATAGCGTGTACCAGTCAACGCGACGGGTCAGGAACATCAGCGCGCTGAGCGCCAGCAGTAGCACTCCCGTTCCCAATAGCAGCGCGCTATCTTCCGAACGCAATAGCATCCACATAACGCCATCCAGCAGCAGCAATGCGCAGACAAAAAGAAAGCTGTTAAGCCATCCCTTCAGCACCGCATTCAGATAAACCCCATTGATCAGCGCCCCTATCAGGCTGGCAACAATCCATGACGGCGTAAAGCCAATATGCTCGGACAGGGCCAGTAATATCAGATAGAACATCACTAGCGACAAACCAACCAGCAGATACTGCATCGGGTGTAAACGGCACTGAGTCAGGCTCTCGAAAACGAAAAACGCCATAAACGTAAGGGAGATTAATAGAATGGCATACTTTGTCGCCCTATCGGTCAGTTGGTACCGATCGGCCGGCGTCGTAACGTTAACGTTGAAAGCAGGCAGTTGACGCCACTCAATCTCGCGATCGTCCATAAAAAACCGGGCCATATTGTTCGCAAACCAGCTACTCTGCCAGCGGGCGCTATAACCTGATGGGGAAACCTCACGACTAACCGGGAGAAAATCGCCCAGGAAACCAGGATGCGCCCAGTTACTGGTCAGCTGTAATTGGCTATTGCGTCCGAGCGGCGCGACTGAGAAGCTTCCGGTTCCGTTCAGGTTGAGTGTGAATTCAACATCCAGCGTTTTTTGTTGAGGAGTTAACAGCGGCATTGGCATATGAATTCCCTCTCCGCTGCCGCTGATACCGATTCCGGGCTCCACTGGGAGTGCCTCTCCGTTAATTTTCGGAGCAATAATGGTGCCAATCCCGCGTGCATCGCTAACGCCGACCACCATAACCGGTTTACCTAACGTAATATTATCTTTTCTGAGTTCAGCCAGACGGGAAACATCAAATTGCGCCTTAATCCCCAGATCGTTGTGCCAGATTTGGCCTTCATAAATCCCTATTTTTCTGGATTCAACGTTCTGTTTTCCGGCTATCGCCAGCGACTCAGGTAACCAGTAATGCAGCCAGTGACGTTGATATGTGACCTCTTTTTTATCCTCAATGCGGGTCAATACCTCGGTCACGGGAATGGCGATCAGCGGCCCGACCAGTTTCTGCGATCCGCTGGTACTGTTCTCCAGAGCTTCGATGACTTCGCTGCGATAATCCGCGCGTTCAACGATCAGCTGCCGGACGATCATCAGCGGGATCGATAACAGTAAAATACACCCCAGCAGGGTGCTCATTTTCCAGAATAGTGGTGATTTCAACATAGCCCTCTCCTTAGTAATGCGCTTACCTTAAAGGGGCTATGTGTGGAGAATTTGAAGCTATGTGAAGTGAGCGTGAAGTCTCAGCAAAGCGCACACGCCGCCTTCCGTGCGATTAACCAGCTCGATATCGCCCTGATGCAGGCGCGCAACTTCACGAACAAACGCCAGCCCCAGGCCGCTGCTTTTTTGGCCATTGTCACGGGGAAGAGAATAGAAACGCTCAAAAATACGCCCTAGCGCGTAGTCGGGAATGCCGCTTCCCGTATCGCATACGGTTAATCGCACGCCGCCATCACCGTCTTCCGCGCCAAGAACAATCTCCCCTTCGGCAGGAGTGAAATCGATAGCATTATCAAGCAGATTACCCAATGCTTGCGCCAGGAGCTCACCATCGCCCTCTACCGTCAGAGACGTTTCCTGCCAACGCAGCGTGAGGTTTTTCGCCGCCAGCGCGATGTCGCGCTCCTCGGCCAGACGACGAAAAAGCGCAGCGACGGAGACGGGACGTTGGGCGATCTCCAGCCGATTCTCCAGCCGGGCCTGCTGAAGTAAATTTTCCACCAGTGCCTGCATGCGCGCATTCTGCGCCAGGATATTGCGAGTAAAACGCGCGGCGACCTCAGGCGGAGGCGCCTCCCGAAGAATTTCTGCCGCGCCGCGAATCGCCGCCAGCGGGCTCTTCAGTTCATGGGTCAGCGCATAAACGTAGTTTTCAATCGCGTTTTTACCTTCAAGCTTAAGACGCATACTTTCCAGCGCCTGCGCCAGCTTGCGCAGTTCGCTGCTGCCCGCGTCCGGCAACGGAAGCGGACGGTCGGCGGTCACGGAGTCGGCGTAGCGAACCAGCTTGCCGATGGAAAAGTTAATCCACCATACCATCGCAACGCCGATCAGTAGCGCGATCCCCAGCAGCGCCCCTCCGGCCCACAGAATACGCCGCTCGCTGCGTTTGATGACCGGCGCCATGGCCAGATTAGGTTTTCCGACGCTGAGCACGCCAATGATTCGACCGTTATCCGTCACCGGCGCGGCAATATACATCACCGAGCTATTATCATCGTTCGGATCGCTTCGCGTGCTGCGCGCCCCGTATTGCCCGCGTAAAGTGAGCCAGACATCGTTCCAGCGCGAATAGTCCTGCCCCTGCGCGTTGCCCGCGGAATCAAACACCACCTTGCCCTGCGCATCGGTCATATAGACGTGATATTCGTTGCGAACTTTCTTAATGCCGGCAATATTGGCGTTGATCGGCTGGCGATGCAGCGTTTGAAAAGCCTGGGCCAGGCGCCCGTGCTGGGGATCGGCGGAGAGTAAATCCTCACGGGCCAGCTCGGCAAGCAGGGTCGCCGTATCAATCAGCGTCCCTTCCGTTGCGCGCCGAACCCCGGGTTTAATCTCCTGAACGAAGATAGAAAGCACAAACCAGGCAGCGATCGCCACTATCAAAAAGTAGCCCATCAGCAGCCGCATACCGATGCGCATCAGAAGCCTCCAAGGCTGTATCCCATACCGCGGTGCGTGTTGATCGGGGAGAGAACGGGATTCACTTCTCGCAGCTTAGCGCGCAGCGTTTTGATATGGGTATCAACGGTACGATCGAAGCTCTCGTTCGCGTCGCCCCATACTTGCTCCAGCAGCAGCTGGCGGGAAAAAATGCGCCCAGGAGAATGAAGTAGCGTTTTTAATAATAAAAACTCATAGCGGGTCAGATTCAGACCCTGGCCGCACCACGTAACCTGAGCCGCGGCGTCATTCAATGTGAATTCCCCCACGCGCAAAAGCGGTGAAGGGGCGGCGAATTTCTGCAGCCGCCGCAGGACGGTGCGAACCCTGGCGCAAACTTCACGGGGGGAAAATGGCTTGGCGATATAATCATCAGCGCCGATTTCCAGACCGAGCAGCTTATCCACCTCTTCGCTGCGGGCCGTCAGGAACAGCACCGGCAGCGCCGGATAGCGGGCCAGCAGTCGCCGACATAGCTCAAACCCGCTGATATCAGGCAGGCCGACGTCCAGAATCGCGAGGTCGGGTTGGTGATGATGCGCCGCGTCCAGCGCAGGGAGCCCGCGCTCGAACGCCGTAACGATAAATCCTTCCTGTTGCAGCATGTAGACGAGCGTATCGGCGATACTCATCTCATCTTCCACCAACCAGATCCGCGGTTGTTGCATCGGCGTTCCCTGTTATTTATTCCATGGCATAATCGGCACGGCGCTAAGCGCATTTTTCGGCGAGCCATCGACGATTTTATCCGAATAGGTCAAATAGATCAGCGCATTGCGTTTGGCATCGTAAAAACGCACGACCTGCAGTTTTTTAAATACCAGCGAGGTCCGTTTCTGGAACACCACATCGCCCTGCGTTTTACCGTTTTTGATTTTATCCGCCAGCTCAATCGGCCCCACCTGCTGACAGGAAATAGCGGCATCAGAGGTGTCTTCCGCCAGCCCTAACCCGCCTTTAATTCCTCCGGTTTTCGCCCGGCTGATGTAGCAGGTGACGTTCTGAACGTCCGGGTCGTCAAAGGCCTCGACGACGATTTTATGATCCGGTCCAAGGAACTTAAATACGGTATCCACAGAGCCGATTTGTTCCGCCTGCGCCATCTGGCAGCCCGCCAGCAAAAGCATTCCCGCCACTAACTTCTTGTATTTCATATTGTTACCATTCTTAAAAATTTAGCTGAGTGATTATCACACATTAAGAAGAAAAGTTTTATAGATCACAGCTTTACAAAATTACCACCGAAACTTCTGGAAGAATCGCATTTAAAAGCAAAAAAAACACTGAATGCTAAAACATCAAAAAATGCTATTATCCGCTACCTTTAGTATCAGGCACCTGAGTTTAAGGATGGGGATATTTTATGGATCAAGCAGGGATTATTCGCGATCTCCTTAGCTGGCTGGAAGGTCACCTGGATCAGCCTCTCTCACTGGACAATGTGGCAGCGAAGGCGGGCTATTCCAAGTGGCATCTGCAAAGAATGTTCAAGGACGTGACCGGCCATGCTATCGGTGCCTATATTCGCGCCCGTCGCTTATCTAAGTCGGCGGTTGCCCTACGCCTGACCGCGCGTCCGATTCTTGATATTGCGCTGCAGTATCGCTTTGACTCGCAGCAGACTTTTACTCGCGCCTTTAAAAAGCAGTTTTCGTTGACGCCAGCCCTCTACCGACGCTCTCCCGACTGGAGTTCCTACGGTATGCGCCCTCCGCTGCGTCTGGGCGAGTTCACCATGCCGCACTATGAATTCGTCACGCTGAACACCACTCAGCTGGTCGGCGTCACCCAGAGCTATACCTGTAAGCTGGAGGAGATCTCCGATTTCCGTAATCAGATGCGCGTCCAGTTCTGGCGGGAATTCCTCGCCAATACGCCATCGATTCCTCCGACGCTGTACGGCCTGCATGAGCCGCGTCCTAGCCTCGATAAAGACGATGAGCAAGAGGTGTTTTATACCACCGCGCTGACGCCGGAGCTGGCAAACGGCCACCTGCATAACGCCCATCCGGTAACGCTGGAAGGCGGCGAATACGTGATGTTTACCTACGAAGGTTTGGGCACCGGGCTGCAGGAGTTTATTCTGACGGTTTACGGCACCTGCATGCCGATGCTTAACCTCACCCGTCGTAAGGGCCTGGATATTGAACGTTTCTTCCCGGAAGATGAAAGCCGGAATCAGGAACCGCCTATTCAGCTGCGCTGCGAATACCTGATCCCGATTCGTCGTTAACGCTGGAGCTCATCCATCGCGGGGGCATCAAGATGCGACACATCCCCCGCGGTTTCCACCACCCATCCCGACGCCAGCCAGGGGCTTTGCTGATAGTCAACGCGGGAAATAGAGCAGTTGCGTAGACGCAGGCGACGCTCCGCGTAAGCGGGCAGACCAAGAATCGTACTCACCAGACATCCCAGCGCCATCCCGTGGCTCACCAGCAGCGGTCGGCTACCCGCAGGCAGTTCCAGACAAGACGTCAGCGCCGCGTGCATACGCTCGCTCAGCTCCTGCATTGACTCCCCCTGCGGGATACGCCCGTCGGGCGTGCCGTTAACCAGCTGTCGACGCCAGCCCTCCTCTTCTTCGCTCAGCGAGTCGATATGGCGCTTTTCAAGCACGCCCATATCCAGCTCACGCAAGCGTGAATCGGTCACGACGCTGCATCCGCAGGCTTCAGCGATGATTTCTGCGGTACGGCGCGTGCGGCCTAAATCGCTGGCGATAATATGCGTAATTCCCAACGTTCTGGCGCGCTCGCCCACCTGCCAGGCCTGACGCTCACCGTGGGCGGTAAGCGGGCTGTCGGACTGGCCCTGAATACGTCGCTCGGCGTTCCACTGCGTTTCACCGTGGCGAACAAGGTATACCTGTAACATGCTTTATTATCCGTTCTGAGCTCTTAACCCTCGAGCTACAAGCATAGCCGCCTGCAGCAAGAATGATTTGGAGTATACTGCGATGATGTTTAGTAATTCTGAGTTGTTTTGATTATGCACCATGTTGTCTCAGCTACCACTAATCCCGCCAAAATTCAGGCAATTCTGCAGGCTTTTAACGAGATCTTCGGCGAAGGATCCTGCCACATTGAGTCCGTCTCCGTCGAGAGCGGCGTGCCGGAACAGCCTTTTGGCAGCGACGAAACGCGCGCTGGCGCACGAAATCGCGTGGCTAACGCGCGTCGTGCGCGGCCAAACGCGGACTTCTGGGTCGCCATTGAAGCCGGCATCGACGAAGGCAGCACCTTTAGCTGGGTGACGATCGACGACGGCAGCCTGCGCGGCGAAGCGCGCTCGGCGACCCTGCCGCTACCGCAGGTTATTCTTGAAAAAGTCCAGGCAGGAGAAGCCCTGGGGCCGGTGATGTCTCAGCATACCGGCATCGATGAAATTGGCCGCAAAGAGGGCGCTATCGGCGTATTCACGGCCGGCAAGCTCACCCGCAGTAGCGTTTATCATCAGGCCGTCGTGCTGGCGCTAAGCCCGTTCCATAACGCTATTTATCGTCAGCTTTAATCAACGCCTGCTCCAGCCACAGACGTAGCTCCGCCGGTGCCGATTTGAGGCTGTTCGAACCGCGGGTAATGGTGGCGATCCCGGCGCCGAGTTCGTTTTTCAGCTCGCGCTGGCTCATCTCGCCGCGCAGTAGTTCTTCAATGATGCGCACCCGCGTGCCGAGCGCCTCGCGCTCGTCGGGCGTCAGCATGAGCTGTAAAAGCGGCAGATGGAGATCGTCGGCGTACGCCTGCTGCAGGAGGGCGACAAAACGCAGCCACTCCTGATGACGCTGTTCGGCCACCGCCGCTGAATAGGGGGATTGTTGGGTCATGTTACGCCACCTGTCGAATGTACTCACTAACGAGTACAAAGCATAACATACTTCTGTCCGGACTCTACGGATTTCGGGCAACATCGCGAAATCCGATGTTGCCCGAAGGCGGCTGTATTAATAGCGCAGCTTCCACTCCGCATCGCTCAGCAGCGTGTCTTTCTGGCCCATAAAATAGCGATAGTAGGCATCATAGGACAGAACGTTTTTCACATAGCCGCGCGTTTCAGAGAACGGAATGCTCTCGATGAACGCCACCGCGTCAATGCGTCCGCCGCTGTTGCCCCGCCAGGTGCGCACTCGCCCAGGACCGGCGTTATAGGCCGCAGAGGCGAAGATTCGGTTATTGCCAAACTGCTGGTAAACATATTGCAGATAGCTGGTACCAATGTTGATGTTCATTTCCGGATCCAGCAACTGCGACGGACCGCTATAGCCGGGAATACTGAACATGCTCACCGTATGCGTTGCCGTACCCGGCATAATCTGCATCAGACCGCGGGCGCCAACCGGTGAACCGGCTTTCGGGTTCCAGGCGCTCTCCTGGCGCGCGATGGCCATCGCGTAGCTTTGCGGAATATCTTTACCGCTGATGTAGCGGGTAAAGAGGTCGTTATAGGCCAGCGGGAAACGCTCTTCCAGCTGATCCCACAGTTTTCCGGCGATGGTGGCCTGGACGCTCAGATCCCACCAGTCCTGATTAAACGCGTAACGAGCCAGCTGCGCCTGCTGATCTTTGGTTTTGCTGGTCACCAGGTTTGCCCACTCGCTGCGGGCGGTATTATCCATATTCCAGTACATCAGCTCGCGGACCCGCGCCATTTCCGGCCCCGAGGTCAGCGTCGGGTCGAGATTCGCCGGCGCTTTGTCGACGCGGAAGGTGTACTCCTCCCCAAGGCGCTGGGCGGCGACCATGGGATAAAAGCCGCGCTGCTGCATCAGCGAGCGCAGAATATCTTTCGCTTCGTCATCACGTCCGCGTTCCAGCAGCAGATCGGCCTGCCAATAGCGCCATTCGTCCTTCTCTTTCGCCTCCATCGGTAAACGCGCCAGCCAGGTGTTCAGGCCACGGCGATCCCCAAGCCCCAGCGCCATACGTACCCGGCGCTCCACCAGCGAGGTGGATTGCGAACGCATAATGGCGTCGTCGCGCCAGATGGCCTGCTCTTCGGTCACATCGCTGCCCATCAGGCGCCAGGCGACGATATCCCGCAGCTCCTGAATCTGATCTTCATTGAGCTGCTGCGCCTGCGCCAGTGAGGGGATCATCAGGCGCGCGTTTTCCACATCCTGCCGGGCAACGCTGGCAAACGCGACCGCCGCCATCTGGCGGGTGAAATCCGTCGCGCCGGTTGTGCGGGCGAAGGTCATCACGCTATTGGGATCGTCAGCCAGCGCGATGACCGCCGTGGCAATGGTTTGATAGTCGGCCGGCATCTGCTGGGCCAGAACCCGTACCAGGCTGGTATTGCCGGCTTTCATCGCCAGGCGAATGCGTTCAAGGTAGGCCAGCGGATCCTGCTGACCGGAGGCGCGCCAGGCGCCAAACAGCTGGTCACAGGCGTTTGGCTGGCTTTTGCCGCTCAGCCACAGCGCTTTCGCCCCATCCCAGGCTTCCTGAGCCTGGCCGACGTTCCATTTCGCATAGTAGTAATTGCACTGCGCCTCGGTGCCGGTCGGCTTATCCGGGCTGAAGGCCAGCAGGCCGCGCCAGTCGCTGCGGCGCGCCAGTTCGTTGACGAACCGTGATTTCAGCGATCGTGCGGGAGGCAGCGTAGGATTGGCGGCAATAAAATTGGTCACCACCAGCGCCGGCTGGTTCATCAGATCGTCGGTAATCTGCCGGTACTGGAGATAAGGATAGAGCGGATAGGTCGTTAGCGTGGGCATCAGCTGATTAACGACATCCATCTGTCGACCGTCCCACGCCTGTTTAATTTGAGCATAGCGGCTGCGCTGTTCATCCAGTGAATCCGCATGCGCCAGTTGGCTTAACGTCAGCAGACTTACGCCGGCGGCCAGAAGACGCCACGTCACAGTTTTGGCTTTTTCCACAAGCTCTTCCTCTATTCAGGTACACCACAGCAGCATCATGCCGCGGGCAAAAATTTCAGGTATTACGTAGATATGCTAATCAGACAACGCGAATCGCGCCACATCCCGGACATTTTTTTACTCTTTTGTGAATCCCATCGCCTCGCTGGGATTAAAGCGCGAAAAAGGCTACACTTCGCCTTTGAAAACTATTCACTACCCTACTCAATATCATTCTGGCTGCATCAAGCTAGCCTGAGGGATGAAGAGTATATAAAAGAGGCGAAGTCCAACGTGGCTCAATTCGTTTATACCATGCATCGTGTCGGCAAAGTGGTTCCGCCGAAACGTCATATTCTGAAAAATATCTCCCTGAGCTTTTTCCCTGGCGCAAAAATCGGCGTTCTCGGTCTGAACGGCGCTGGTAAGTCGACCCTGCTGCGTATTATGGCCGGCATCGATACCGATATCGAAGGCGAAGCGCGTCCGCAGCCGGGCCTGAAAATCGGCTATCTGCCGCAGGAGCCGCAGCTCAATCCGGAGCAGACCGTACGTGAGTCGGTTGAAGAAGCGGTGGCCGAAGTGGTCAATGCGCTGAAAGGCCTGGACGAGGTGTACGCCAAATACGCGGAGCCGGATGCCGACTTCGACAAGCTCGCCGCCCAGCAGGGCAAGTTCGAAGAAATTATCCAGGCGCACGACGGGCATAACCTGAACGTGCAGCTGGAACGCGCCGCCGATGCTCTGCGCCTGCCGGACTGGGATGCGAAAATCGCCAATCTCTCCGGTGGTGAACGCCGCCGCGTCGCGCTGTGCCGCCTGCTGCTGGAAAAACCAGACATGCTGCTGCTCGACGAACCGACCAACCACCTGGATGCGGAATCCGTGGCCTGGCTGGAACGCTTCCTGCACGACTTCGAAGGCACCGTGGTGGCGATCACCCACGACCGTTACTTCCTCGATAACGTCGCCGGCTGGATCCTTGAGCTTGACCGCGGCGAAGGTATTCCGTGGGAAGGCAACTACTCCTCCTGGCTGGAGCAGAAAGATCAGCGTCTGGCGCAGGAAGCGTCTCAGGAAGCGGCGCGTCGTAAGTCAATCGAGAAAGAGCTGGAGTGGGTCCGTCAGGGCGCGAAAGGCCGTCAGTCTAAGGGCAAAGCCCGTCTGGCGCGCTTTGAAGAGCTTAACAACGTTGAGTACCAGAAGCGTAACGAGACCAACGAACTGTTTATTCCGCCAGGCGCACGTCTGGGGGATAAAGTGGTGGAAGTCAGCAACCTGCGTAAATCCTACGGCGACCGTCTGCTGATTGACGATCTGAGCTTCTCGGTACCGAAAGGCGCTATCGTCGGCATCATCGGTCCTAACGGCGCGGGTAAATCGACGCTGTTCCGCATGATGTCCGGTCAGGAACAGCCTGACGCCGGTTCTATCACCCTCGGTGAAACCGTCAAGCTGGCTTCCGTCGATCAGTTCCGCGATGCCATGGACAACAGCAAAACCGTGTGGGAAGAAGTTTCCGGCGGGCTGGATATCATGAAGATCGGCAACACCGAGATGCCGAGCCGCGCCTACGTGGGCCGCTTTAACTTCAAAGGGGTTGACCAGGGCAAGCGCGTCGGCGAGCTGTCCGGCGGTGAACGCGGACGTCTGCATCTGGCGAAGCTGCTGCAGGTGGGCGGTAACGTCCTGCTGCTCGATGAACCAACCAACGACCTGGATATCGAAACCCTGCGCGCGCTGGAAAACGCCCTGCTGGAGTTCCCGGGCTGCGCGATGGTTATCTCGCACGACCGTTGGTTCCTCGACCGCATCGCGACCCATATTCTGGACTACCAGGATGAAGGTAAGGTGGAGTTCTTCGAAGGTAACTTTACCGAATACGAAGAGTACAAGAAACGCACCCTCGGCGCCGATGCGCTGGAGCCGAAGCGTATCAAGTACAAACGTATCGCGAAATAAAAGCAAAAGGGCAACGCAGGTTGCCCTTTTTGGTGTTTGCCCTCTCTCCCGCCGGGAGAGTGTTGTAGCCCGGCTCAGGCATTCAGGCCGCAGAAGGCCTATCCCTGCTCGCCCATCATCTCTTTTACCAGCTCAACGCAGCGCAGGAAGCGGGCATCGTAATCGGCCTCTTTCACATGCACAAAATCTATCTCGTTTTCTTTGAGCAACGACAACAGCATCGTCTGAAACTCCTTGCGGTCTACCGAGCTGCCAAGGCTACGTAAACCGTCGGCTACCCACGGCGTGTTGTTTTCCAGCAGGATGACCAGGTCAAAACGATACTCGTCGATCAGCGCTTGAACAAAGGGGTGTTCCCGCCCTTCGTACTTGAGACAGAACGCCTGGGTGCTGACAAAATCCGTGTCGATGAACGCCACCTTGTTGGCATACTTCACCGCGAAATCAATATATTGCGCGTGCCCAAGGGCAATCTTGTCATAGTCGGAGTATTGCAGCGCCATCTCATCGCCGCCGAGGTGCGAAAAGACATAGTCGCGGCCATATTCCCAGGCGCTGGTGGTATTAAAGATATTGGATAGCTTATTCACCAGCGTCGATTTACCGCTCGACTCACCGCCGAGGATCGCCACCGTGCGCACAAAAAACGGCTTCACTTCGGTAGGAATATATTCCCAGTAGCGGAACGGATTTTCACGGATCTGCCCGCCGCTGATGTTCATAAAGGTGCGTTTAGGATCGATGAGTACGGTTTCAATTCCCAGATGATCCAGATACTGCGGCGCGTCGCCCTCTTCCGAGGTGTAGATCCAGTTAGGTTCGATGCCCTTCTCGCTCATAAAGGCGCGGATCCCGCGGCTCCAGACGTCCCAGCCGTGCGGATAAGGCTCCATTCCCTCTTCATTGAAGGCGTGGATGCGGATATTCTTCTGATACTTAAAGGTTTGCAGCAGCCAGCGCAGGCGGTCAGGTACGGTCGGCTGCTGCGACATCGCGCTCTTTTCAAACAGCTCACGGTCACGGGGATCGTCGTAGCCCATAATGATGTGCAGCTCATCGACCTGGCTACAGGCGCGCTGAATCAAGTAGATATGGCCGGTATGCAGCGGGTAAAACTTACCAAATACCACGCCAACGCTTTTTTGCCGACGCGGAAACTCCAGCCCGAGAAACCGGTGCAGCGCTTCCAGCTTCTGCGCGCTGGGGCTTTTAATTTTCGCGTTCAGCAGCTGGCTCAGATAGCCTTTTGTCATCCCGCTGGCGTCCGCTACCTGCTGTAGCGTACAGCCCTTCTGCTTAATGGCGCTTTTTAAATAGTCAAATGACGACATAGCGAGTCTCCTTTTCACTTATTATAAGTCGTCAAAGACGCTTAGCGCGTCCGCAAGCTTTTTCACGCCAAAGATTTGCATCCCTTCCGGCGCTTTTTTCGGCACATTCGCTGCCGGAACAATCGCCCGACGAAAACCATGCTTAGCCGCTTCGGAGATACGCTCCTGCCCGCTCGGCACCGGGCGAATTTCGCCTGCCAGCCCCACTTCGCCGAAGACGACCAGATCCTGCGGCAGCGGACGGTCGCGCAGGCTGGATATCATCGCCAGCAGCAGCGCCAGGTCGGCGCTGGTTTCGGTGACCTTCACCCCGCCAACCACGTTGACGAAGACGTCCTGGTCGGCCATCTGCAGACCGCCGTGACGATGCAGGACCGCCAGCAGGATCGCCAGGCGGTTTTGCTCCAGCCCCACCGCCACGCGGCGCGGGTTGGACATCATCGAGTGATCGACCAGCGCCTGGATCTCCACCAGCAGCGGTCGCGTGCCTTCCCAGACCACCATCACCGAACTGCCGGAGGTCACTTCGTCCCCGCGGCTCAGAAAGATGGCCGATGGGTTGCTTATCTCACGCAGCCCCTGCTCGGTCATGGCGAATACGCCCAGTTCGTTGACCGCGCCGAAGCGGTTTTTATGGCTGCGCAGGGTGCGGAAACGAGAATCGGCGTCGCCGTCGAGCAGCACGGAGCAGTCGATACAGTGCTCCAGCACTTTCGGCCCGGCCAGCGAGCCGTCTTTGGTGACGTGACCGACCATGACGATAGCCACGCCGCGCGTCTTGGCAAAGCGCGTTAAATAGGCCGCCGTTTCGCGCACCTGGGCCACGCTGCCCGGCGACGACTGCACGTCGGCCATATGCATGACCTGGATGGAGTCGATAACCATCAGCTGCGGCTTTTCTTCGTCGGCTATCTGGCAAATCTGCTCAATGCTGGTTTCTGACAGCATATTGAGGTTGGCCGTCGGCAGGCCTAAACGGTGAGCGCGCATCGCCACCTGCTGAAGCGACTCTTCCCCGGTGACGTAGAGCGTTTTCATGCCTTCGGAGAGCTTACACAGGGTTTGCAGCAGCAGCGTCGACTTACCCGCGCCGGGGTTGCCGCCAATCAAAATCGCGCTTCCCGGCACCACGCCGCCGCCGAGCACGCGGTCAAACTCTTTAAATCCGGTCGAAAAACGCGGCAGCGCTTCGAGGCTGATATCGGAGAGCTTCTGCACTTTCGACACGCCGGCATTACCGGCATACCCTGACAGGCGTTCGTTTCTTGCCACCTGCGGCGAAGCGGCAATGCGCATCTCGGTTATGGTATTCCAGGCATGACAGGCGCTGCACTGCCCCTGCCAGCGCGGATAATCCGCACCGCATTCATTACAGACAAATGCGCGTTTTGGAGCTTTCGCCACGTTAACCTCTTACTTTTGATTCATGCTGCCGGAGAGAATACAGAATACCCCCATCAGGTCAGCGTGGCGGATTGTCACCTCCGCCAGTTCATTAACTTTTGGCTTTGCATGATAGGCAATGCCGAGCCCTGCCGCTTTAATCATCGGCAGATCGTTTGCGCCATCGCCAATGGCGACGGTTTGCGCCGGCGGGATCTCATACTTTTCCGCCAGTTTACGCAGCGTATTGGCTTTATATTTCGCATCGACGATATCACCGATGACGTTGCCGGTCAGCTTACCGTCCCTGATCTCCAGTTCGTTGGCGAACACCGCGTCGAGATGCAGCTTGTCGCGCAGATACTCGGCAAAGAAGGTGAAGCCGCCGGAGGCGATCGCCACCTTCCAGCCAAGCGTCTCCAGCTTCAGCACCAACTGGGTCAGGCCCGGCATCAGCGGCAGCGATTCGCGCACCTGCAGCAGAATGCTGGCATCGGCATCTTTCAGGGTCGCCACGCGCTGGCGCAGGCTGGCGGTGAAATCAAGTTCGCCGCGCATCGCGCGCTCGGTCACTTCCGAGACCAGCTCGCCGGTCCCGGCCAGTTTGGCGATTTCATCGATGCACTCAATCTGAATCGCCGTCGAGTCCATATCCATGACCAGTAAGCCCGGCGTACGTAAATGCGGGATTTTACCCAGCGGCGCCACGTCAAACCCGGCCTCATGGGCCAGACGGGTGGCACGAAGCGTAAGGGAGCCCGCCAGCCGCATCACCTGATAGTCGTCAACCGCCCAGGAGGCGACGATAACCAGCGCCGCGCCCAGCTCGCGCTGCCACTCGGTCAGACGATGCTTGTTAAGACCGCGACCATACAGCAGCCAACCGCTGCGTCCGGCATGATAATCCAACGGCATGACCTCATCACCGCTCAGGGAAAGCGGCAATCCAGGCCACAGGGAAACATCTTCAGGCAGGTCGCACCAGGTCAAACTGTTTGGCATCACGGCTCCACATAACTTCATTCAGGCGAGGAAAATAACGCATGAGGCTACCTTGTAACCAGCGCTTCTGGCAACATTAAGCTGCAAATTTTCAAAGGTGGAATATGGTACGCGCAAAACTTAAATTCCGACTGCATCGCGCGGTAATTGTTCTGATCTGTCTCGCACTCCTCGTCGCCCTGATGCAGGGGGCCTCTTGGTTCAGCCAGAACAGTCAGAAGCAGCGCAATCCGCAGTTGGAAGAACTGGCACGCACGCTCGCCCAGCAGGTCACGCTAAACCTGGCGCCGCTGTTGCGTAGCGAAACGCCCGATGAAAAGCGGATTAGCCAGCTGCTGGAACAGCTTACTCACAAAAGTCGCATCCTCGACGCCGGCGTTTATGACGAGCAGGGCGACCTGGTGGCGCGTTCAGGCGAAAGCGTCGAGGTCCGCGATCGGCTGGCGCTGGACGGTAAAAAAGCGGGCGGTTACTTCAACCAGCAAATTGTCGAGCCTATCCAGGGAAAAAACGGCCCGCTCGGCTACCTGCGCCTGACGCTGGATACGCATACCTTAGCCACCGAAGCGCAGCAGGTCGATAATACCACCAATATCCTGCGCCTGATGCTGCTGCTATCGTTGGCCATCGGCGTCGTCCTGACGCGCACCCTGCTGCAGGGAAAACGTACCCGCTGGCAGCAATCGCCTTTCCTGCTCACCGCCAATAAGCCGGTGCAGGATGAAGATAAAGATGAATCAGAATAAGGAAATCGCTATGTCCACGTTGCGCCTGCTGCTCTCCGACTCTTACGACCCCTGGTTCAACCTGGCGGTTGAGGAGTCTATTTTTCGCCAGATGCCCGCCACCCAGCGGGTACTGTTTCTGTGGCGCAATGCCGATACGGTGGTCATTGGCCGGGCGCAAAACCCGTGGAAAGAGTGTAATACCCGACGCATGGAAGAAGATAACGTGCGCCTCGCGCGCCGCAGCAGCGGCGGCGGTGCGGTATTCCACGATCTGGGCAATACCTGCTTTACCTTTATGGCCGGCAAACCGGAGTACGATAAAACCGTTTCCACGAATATCGTCCTGTCAGCGCTGAATGCGCTGGGCGTCGAGGCGGAAGCCTCGGGCCGCAACGATCTGGTGGTGAAAACCACTGAGGGCGACCGCAAGGTCTCCGGCTCCGCCTATCGCGAAACGATGGATCGCGGCTTTCATCACGGTACGCTGCTGCTGAACGCCGATTTAAGCCGTCTGGCCAACTACCTCAATCCTGATAAGAAGAAGCTGCAGGCCAAAGGCATTACCTCCGTACGCGGACGGGTAGCCAATCTGGTCGAGCTGCTGCCGGAGATTACCCATCAGCAGGTCTGCGAGGCGATTCAGGAGGCATTCTTCGCCCATTACGGCGAACGCGTCGCAGCTGAAGTGATCTCGCCGGAGAACATGCCGGACCTGCCGAATTTTGCCGCGACCTTTGCGCGCCAGAGCAGCTGGGAGTGGAACTTTGGCCAGGCGCCCGCCTTCAGCCATCTGCTGGATGAGCGTTTTACCTGGGGCGGCGTAGAGCTCCATTGCGACGTCGAGAAAGGCCATATCACGCGCACGCAGGTCTTTACCGACAGCCTTAACCCGGCGCCGCTGGAGGCGCTGGCCGCCAGATTGCAGGGTTGCCTGTACCGCGCGGATATGCTGCAGCAGGAGTGTGACGCGTTGATTGGGGATTTCCCGGAGCAGGAAAATGAGCTGCGGGAGTTGTCAGCGTGGATTGCACAGGCCGTACGCTAGCTACGGCCTGGTACCCTCATCCCGGCCCTCTCCCATAGGGAGAGGGAGGAAGAGATGATTACTCTTTATCGCCCAGCAGAACGGATTCCAGCGCGATTTTAATCATGTCGTTGAAGGTCGTCTGACGTTCAGCGGAACTGGTCTGCTCGTGGGTACGGATATGGTCGGAGACCGTGCAGATGGTCAGCGCTTTAGCGCCAAACTCCGCCGCGACGCCGTAGATACCGGCCGCTTCCATTTCCACGCCCAGGATACCGTATTTTTCCATCACGTCGAACATCTCGCCGCCATCCGGCGCATAGAACAGGTCGGCGGAGAAAATGTTGCCCACGCGAGCGTCAACGCCCAGCGCTTTTGCCGCGTCAACCGCGTTACGCACCATGCCAAAGTCGGCAATCGCCGCAAAGTCGTGGTCTTTAAAACGCATACGGTTAACTTTAGAGTCGGTGCAGGCACCCATGCCGATAACCACGTCGCGCAGCTTAACGTCCATACGCACCGCGCCGCAGGAGCCTACGCGAATGATTTTTTTGACGCCGAAGTCGGTGATCAGCTCTTTTGCGTAAATGGAGCAGGACGGGATCCCCATACCGTGGCCCATAACGGAAATTTTGCGGCCTTTGTAGGTGCCGGTGAAGCCCAGCATACCGCGCACGTTGTTCACTTCGCGGACGTCTTCAAGGAACGTTTCTGCAATGTGCTTCGCGCGCAGCGGGTCGCCCGGCATCAGCACAACGTCAGCGAAATCGCCCATTTCTGCGTTAATGTGTGGAGTAGCCATCGTTAAATCCTTCTGAATGTTGTTGCCTGATGGCGGCAGCGCCTTATCAGGCCGACAAAAAAGGCCCGGCGAACGAAGCTCGCCGGGCAAATAATCACAGCATGTTTTTGCCGTAGTCCATCGCAGAGGTACCGAAGTACGTCGCCAGGGTCTGGCCAATATCCGCGAAGGTTTCACGGTGACCCAGCGAGCCCGGCTTCACTTTCGGGCCATAAATCAGTACCGGAATGTGTTCACGAGTATGGTCGGTACCGGTCCAGGTCGGGTCGCAGCCGTGATCGGCGGTCAGGATCAGAATGTCATCTTCCCCGACCAGTTCCATCAGCTCCGGCAGACGGCGATCGAACAGCTCCAGCCCTGCGGCATAGCCTGCAACGTCGCGGCGGTGGCCCCAGGAAGAGTCGAAGTCTACGAAGTTGGTGAAGACGATGGTCTCGTCCCCCGCTTCTTTCATCTCTTTGATGGTGGCGTCAAACAGCGCATCCAGGCCGGTCGCTTTCACTTTTTTAGTGATACCGCAGTTGGCGTAGATATCGGCGATTTTACCCACCGAAACCACCTGGCCGTTTTTCTCGTCGACCAGCTTCTGCAGTATCGTCGGCGCCGGCGGCTCAACGGCCAGATCGTGGCGGTTACCGGTGCGCTGGAAGTTGCCGGCTTTATCGCCGATAAACGGACGCGCGATGACGCGACCAATGTTGTAGCCGCCTTCGGTCAGCTCTTCACGCGCGATTTCACACAGCTCGTACAGCTTATCGAGACCATAGGTTTCTTCATGGCAGGCAATCTGGAATACCGAGTCAGCGGAGGTATAGAAAATCGGCTTGCCGGTTTTCATATGCTCTTCGCCCAGCTGGTCGAGGATAACGGTACCGGAAGAGTGGCAGTTGCCGAGGTAGCCCGGCAGGTTGGCGCGCTTAACCAGCTTATCCAGAAGCTCCTGCGGGAAGCTGTTTTCATGCTCGGGGAAGTAGCCCCAGTCAAAGAGAACCGGCACGCCGGCGATTTCCCAGTGGCCTGACGGGGTGTCTTTACCGGAAGAGAGTTCATGCGCCCATGCGTAAGCGCCGATAACTTCCGCGCTGCCGTCCATACCGGCGGCAACTTTACCGGTAGAACCCTCATGGGCTTTAACCAGCCCCAGACGGGTCAGATTAGGCAAATTCAGCGGGCCTTTGCGGCCGTTGTCAGCCTCGCCCTTGGCGCAGGCTTCTGCAATATGGCCCATGGTGTCCGAGCCGACGTCGCCAAAGCGATCGGCGTCTTCAGTCGCACCGATGCCGAATGAGTCCAGCACCATAATAAATGCACGTTTCATATTATTCTCCGTACCTTTTGCGCTGTAAAAAAGCGATCAGATCAGTATATAACTATTCGGTGATACGACGATAGACCGTCGGCGTCATTTCAGGCGCTTTAGCGCCAAGTTTTATGGCGGCTTTAACGGCCCTGGCCGCTTCCTGCCAGCTGTTTTCATCTTTTGCATGGATAACCGCCAGCGGCTGCTGCGCGTCGATACGCGCGCCGAGGCGAACCATATCGGTGAAACCGACGCTGTAATCAATCAGATCCGAGGCCTGACGGCGACCGCCGCCCATCGACACCACCGCCATGCCCAACGCACGGGTGTCCATTTCTGCGACAAACCCTTCGCCTTCGGCGTAGACCGCTTTGCTCAGCATCGCGGCCGGCAGATATTTATCGTAGTTTTCCACGAAGTCGTTCGGCCCTTTTTGCGCCGCCACCATCCGGCCGAAGACGTCGGCGGCTTTACCGTTATCCAGCACCGCCTGCAGCTTCGCCCGCGCGTCGGCGTCGTTCTCCGCCAGTTTGCCGGAAATCAGCATCTCGACGCATAGCGCCATCGTCACCTCAAGCAGCCGCGGATTGCGGTACTCGCCGGTGAGGAACTGCACGGCTTCACGCACTTCCACCGCATTACCGGCGCTGGAAGCCAGTACCTGATTCATATCGGTTAACAGCGCGGTCGTTCGCACGCCGGCGCCGTTGGATACCCCAACGATCGCTTCAGCCAGCGCGGCGGAAAGCTCATAAGTAGGCATAAAGGCGCCGCTGCCGACTTTGACATCCATCACCAGCGCGTCCAGTCCTTCCGCCAGCTTCTTGGCCAGAATCGAGGCGGTAATCAGCGGGATAGAGTCCACCGTCGCGGTGATATCGCGCGTCGCGTAAAAACGTTTGTCCGCCGGCGCCAGAGAGCTGGTCTGCCCGATAATCGCGACGCCGACATCTTTAATGATTTCCCGGAAGCGGCTATCGTCCGGGAAGATATCGAACCCTGGAATCGCCTCCAGCTTATCGAGCGTACCGCCGGTGTGCCCGAGGCCGCGCCCGGAGATCATCGGCACATAGCCGCCGCAGGCCGCGACCATTGGCCCCAGCATCAGCGAAGTCACATCGCCCACGCCCCCGGTGGAGTGTTTATCGACGATTGGGCCATTAAGGTTAAGATGCTTCCAGTCCAGAACGGTTCCTGAATCCCGCATCGCCATGGTCAGCGAAACGCGTTCCGGCATAGACATATCGTGGAAAAAAATGGTCATCGCCAGCGCGGCGATCTGCCCTTCTGAGACGGTGTTGTCGCGGATGCCGTTGATGAAGAAGCGAATTTCTTCATCACTCAGCGCATGACCATCACGTTTTTTACGAATAATTTCTTGTGCGAGAAACAAGATAACCTCCCGGGGAAAGAGTCAAAGACCAACCGCAGGCCGGACAACATCCGGCCTTGAGGTCGGCAAATTACGTTTTAGTAGCTGCTGGCGCTCTTACCATCGCCGTGACCCAGCGCTTTCAGCAGGCTTGCCAGCAGGCTGGAGGCGCCAAAACGGTAGTGGCGAGAGTCCGCCCAGTCGGCACCGAACAGCTCATCGGCAATCGCGAGGAATTTTTGCGCGTCTTCTGCGCTACGCACGCCGCCTGCCGGCTTGAAGCCGACGCTCTGCTGAACGCCCATATCGCGGATGACCTCCAGCATGATGCGCGCGCTTTCCGGGGTCGCGTTCACCGGAACTTTACCGGTAGAGGTTTTGATGAAGTCGGCGCCGGCTTTGATGGCGATTTCAGACGCTTTACGAATCAGCGCATCTTCTTTCAGTTCGCCGGTTTCGATAATCACTTTCAGCAGCACGTTTGCTGCCGCGCAGGCTTCTTTACAGGCTTTCACCAGGTCAAAACCGACCTGTTCGTTGCCGGCAATCAGCGCGCGGTAAGGGAACACGACGTCAACTTCGTCAGCGCCGTAAGCGATCGCCGCGCGGGTTTCCGCCAGCGCGATATCAATATCATCGTTACCGTGCGGGAAGTTAGTCACCGTCGCGATGCGAATATCCGGGGTACCCTGCTCGTTCAGCGTTTTACGCGCGATCGGGATAAAGCGCGGGTAGATGCACACTGCGGCAGTATTACCTACCGGTGTTTTGGCCTGGTGACACAGCGCGATCACTTTTTCATTGGTGTCATCATCGTTCAGGGTGGTCAGGTCCATCAGTTTCAACGCGCGCAGGCTGCTTGCCGTTAAATCAGTCATTTCATACTCCGACGGCGTAGTGCCGTTTTAAAGTTTGTTCACCTTGCGAGTCTGTTACTATTGTAACATTCCCTCGCCGCTACACTTCGATACACATCACAGTTAATGAAAACTAATTACTAATTTGCATTACTGTATAGTGATAAAAATCACAAAATAAAGCCTAATCCGTGCGCTTCCACTGCCAGACTCTCTATAAGCATAATCAGGAATCGCCACTGCGAATCAATGTTATTATTATAACATAGCCTCGCAACAAGCCTCGACACCAGCACCGACATTTTGTGCGAAAAAATGCCAGATACATCATGAGTGGTTGATAAATAGAGAATTATAAAATGATAGAATTTTAACACTCAGAAGTGAGAACCCCACGGTGGCAATGCCGCGGGGTTCTTGGCGTGCAAGACGGCGTTATAGCGCGAGGAATACGCCCGCTATCGTGGCGCTCATCAGGTTAGACAGCGTTCCCGCCGCCACGGCCCGCATGCCCAGTTGGGCAATTTCCTGGCGGCGATTAGGCGCCATGCCGCCCAGTCCGCCAATCAGGATGGCAATGGACGACAGGTTGGCAAAACCGCACAGGGCAAAGGAGATGATGGCCTTGGTGTGGGTTGAAATCACCTGCAAACCGGCGGCAGCGACCTCGGTATCGGCTTTCAGATACTCGCCGAAATTCATGTAGGCCACAAACTCGTTGATAATCAGCTTCTGGCCGATAAATGAACCGGCAACGGTGGCTTCATTCCACGGCACGCCAATCACCCACGCCAGCGGCGAGAAAACCCAGCCAAGGATCATTTGCAGCGACAGGTCCGGATGGTTAAACCAGCCGCCCACGCCGGAAAGAATACCGTTAACCAGGGCAATCAGCGCGATAAACGCCAGCAGCATCGCCCCGACGTTAAGCGCCAGCTGCATCCCGGAAGCCGCGCCGGATGCGGCGGCATCCAGCACGTTCGCCGGCGCCTGCGGATCGGCGTCATTTTTTTCCATCGCCGGGTTGTCCCGGGGCTGCTCGGTCTCCGGCACGATAATCTTCGCGAACAGCAGGCCGCCCGGCGCCGCCATAAACGAAGCGGCGATCAGATATTCCAGCGGTACGCCCATCTGAGCGTAACCGGCCAGAACGGAGCCCGCTACCGAGGCCAGCCCTCCGCACATCACCGCGAAAAGCTCGGAACGGGTCATGGTGGCGATGTAAGGACGCACCACCAGCGGCGCTTCGGTCTGACCAACGAAGATGTTCGCCGTGGCGGAGAGCGACTCCGTGCGCGAGGTTTTGAGTACCGCGCGCAGCGCCCCGCCGAGGATGCGGATAACAAACTGCATGATGCCGAGGTAATAAAGCACGGCGATCAGCGATGAGAAGAAGACGATGACCGGCAGGACGCGCAGGGCAAAAACAAACCCGCCGCCGCCGAAGACTTCAAACATCTTATCGGAAACCAGCCCGCCAAAAATAAAGCCGATCCCTTCATTGCCGTAGGCAATCACGTTAGCAACGCCGTTCGACATGGCCAACAGCGCCGTACGCCCGGCCGGTACATAAAGAATTAACGCGCCGATCCCGACCTGGATAATCCAGGCGCCGAGGACGGTGCGCAGATTGATGGCTTTTCGATTACTGGAGAGGAGCACAGCGATGGCTAACAGCACCACCATGCCAATAAGTCCCATGATAATTTGCATACAGAGTCCCTGTGTATTGATAGTTCAGTCTAAAACCCCGCGATTATAACGGCATGAAACCATCACGCTTATTTCAGCTCACACATTTTAAGCAAAACAATGAGATAAAAAGGCAGGAATGAGACACAGGTCACTCAGTAAGACGTTACTGAAGGGAAAACATCTCTTTTGTATTATCTATCAGGGTATTAGCTATCACTTCCGCGGGCTCAGGGCGCAGCTCGCATAGGGTGGAGAAGACGCGAGCCGCCTGTTCGGGCCGGTTCGGCTGCCCCTGGAAACCGTTCAACGGCATATCCGGCGCATCGGTCTCCAGCAGTAGCGCCGAAAGCGGCAGCTGCGCCATCACATCGCGGGTCTTGCTGGCGCGCGGGTAGGTAATGGTGCCGCCAACGCCAATCTTATAGCCCAGTTGCACAAACCGCTCCGCCTGCTGAAGGCTGCCGGCAAAACCGTGGACCACGCCGGTTCGCGGTAAAGCGTGTTTTTTCAGCAGCATCGCCAGCTTATCGTGAGTGCGTCTGGAGTGGAGGATCGCCGGCAAATCGTAGCGTTTCGCCAGACGTAGCTGCGCCTCAAATACAGAAAGCTGGCGCTCAAACTGCGGATCTTCGCGATAGAGATCGAGACCTATCTCCCCGACCGCGACCAGCTTAGCATCGCGTTTCGCCAGACAGCGCTCAAGCCGTTCAAGGCTGTCGGCGCCATGCCGCTCAATCGCTATCGGGTGGAGGCCCAGGGCGGCGTAGAGCTCGCTATGCTTCTCTGCCAGCGCTAACACGCGGTCAAAGTTATCCGCTTCCGTCGCGGGCACCACGATCTGCGTCACGCCAGCCCGCACCGCCCGGGCAATACTGGCGCTTTCGTCACCGGTGAACGGGGGGAAATCGAAATGGCAGTGGGTATCAATAAATCGCAGGGTCACGCCAGATCCTCACTCTCAAAGCTGGCATCATTGGCCTGCACGGCCCCGATAACCGGAGCCTGGGGGATCTCATTGGCCACCGGCGCCGGCGGGATAACCACCGTTTTCGGCACCGCAATACGCGGCGCATGGCGCAGCAGCGGCGGTCTGTCGGCCAGCAGTTTGCCGACGGTGGCGAGGAAATAGCGCCCGCACTGGCGCCCGGTCTTGTAGTCTTCCAGCAACGCCGGTAGACGGCTGCCTAACGCCATACTCTTCAACGGCTTCTGCGGATAAATCTCCAGAATTCTCAGCTTACCCGGCGGTTTTTCAATGAACTCCTGGGTGGAGCGATAGGTGGTTTCGTGGTGCTGCACCAGATTCACAAACGGCTGCAGGCTGCTTTCGCCGAGCCAGCGCTCCATCCGCTTAAACCACTGAGGGGTGTAGTACATCTGGGACGGTACGGTGCGGATCACCACGATGGTTTGCGCCCCGCGACGGGCGGCTTCCTGCACGGGGATCGCATCGCTGACGCCGCCGTCGAGATAGCTCACGCCGTCCAGCAGCACGCCGCTGCGGTAAAAACCGGGAATGGCGCTGGAGGCGCGAATCAGGTCAAGCCAGGTCTGCTGGGTTGGGGAGAAGTAGTTTGGCGTGTAATCATCGCCGCGACAGGCGCACATCCAGAACTCTTTGCCCTGGGCAAAACGATCTTCAGCATAGGCCATCGCCAGCGGCATTTTTTTCGCGGTGCTGTCGACCAGCCAGTCAAGATCGATAAGATTTCCGCCGCGCACAAAACGCATCGGGTCGAAAAACTCGCGGGCGGTGGTGTAGCGGGTGATCACCTTGCGGGCATAGCCGGGCTGGTTGCATAGATAGGCCGACAGGTTTTGCGCCCCGGCAGAGGTGCCAAACATCATATCGAACGGGTTAAATCCCGCGCGCATGAATTCGTCCAGCACCCCGGCGGTAAAAATCCCTCTCTGTCCCCCGCCTTCGCACACCAGAGCAAGCCTGCCCGGCTGGAAGGGTTTAACAGATAACGGCGTAATGTTGCCCAACGTAACGGGAATTCGCTGCCCCACCCTGCTTTCCTGTCCTGCTTATTATAAAAACAAAGGTAACGCATTTTTTAACGCCCTGAAACCGAGAAAGCCAGTCACATTGACTGGCTTTATGTAAGACGGTATTTCACACGTTAACGTCTAGGGACGCCGACGGCCGGTGAACAGGCTGACCAGGAACAGGATAATACCGACAACGAAGACAATTTTCGCAGCCCAGGCAGCGGTACCAGCCAGGCCACCAAAGCCCAAAGCGGCGGCAATTAACGCGATCACCAGAAAAATAATGCCCCATCTAAACATACGTCTCTCCTTACCATAGTTAATGACGGTCGATTTTCTGCGCACTCAGGCCGCGCATACACAACCCTGTGGTGCTACACATCCTGCGGAAAGGCCGCAGAATAATTGTTTTAATGAATAGATTTATTTGACGCTAAGGTCGTTCTTCACGCTTTTGACGCCGGATACAGCTTTCGCAATACCTTCCGCCCGCTCCGACTGCTTACTGGATGCGACCGTACCGGATAGATGTACAACGCCATCGGTGGTCTCTACCTTCACGTTTCGCGACGGAACGATATCGTCAGCCAGCAATTTAGCTTTGATCTCGCTGGTCACCGCCGTGTCGCCGGCATAGCCCTTCAGCGAAGCAGATTTTTCGTTCTGCACGCTAAGCTTATCGTTAACGGAGCTCACACCTTCAACCGCCTTCGCGACGCTAAGCGCCTGCTGGTGCTGTTCTGAACTATCAACCGTCCCGCTTAAGGTGACGACTTTATCTTCAGTTTTCACAGAGATATCGGTGCTGCGAATATCTTTATGATCGATCAGCGCCGCTTTCACCCTGGCGGTGATGGTGCTGTCGTCCATAAAATTCCCGACTTTGTTCATCGAATTATCGACGGCTTGCCCGGCATTGCTTGCTGCAGATTTCGCGCTGTCTACGGTCGAGTTTTCTGCATACGCCGAAGCGCTGATTATTGCTGAGCCCAGGAAGAGGGCCAGGAGTGTCTTGCCGCTCTTAAGTCTTGTCATCGTCGTTCCTCGTTATATCTAAGCAGGTAAAGCAAAATAAGTAGTCTATTAAGCCAGGATTCCAAAAATTACTTATTAAATGTAGTAGATACACGGAAGAGTGCGGCATTAACGGGTAAAAAAGCGCGCAAAACGGTAAGAATTAAGAACTTTCCAGAAAGGGCAAACCGAGGGGAAAATGGCGTGGAGCGCGGCGAAAACCGCGCTCCAAAGAGGATTAGTGCTCGCGGGTTTTACGGAACTGGACGTCTGGGTAACGTTCCTGCGTCAGATTCAGGTTCACCATGGTCGGGGCGATATAAGTCAGGTTATCGCCGCCATCCAGCGCCAGCTGAATTTCATTCTTACGCTTGAACTCTTCGAATTTCTTCGCGTCGCTGCATTCCACCCAGCGTGCGGTCGCGACGTTGACGGACTCATAAATCGCCTCGACGTTGTATTCGCTCTTCAGACGAGCGACAACCACGTCAAACTGCAGCACGCCCACCGCGCCGACGATCAGATCGTTATTGGCGATCGGCCGGAATACCTGCACCGCGCCCTCTTCCGAGAGCTGTACCAGTCCTTTCAGCAGCTGCTTCTGCTTGAGCGGATCTTTCAGGCGAATACGGCGGAACAGTTCCGGCGCGAAGTTCGGGATACCGGTGAACTTCATCATTTCGCCCTGGGTGAAGGTATCGCCAATCTGGATGGTGCCGTGGTTATGCAGGCCAAGGATATCGCCCGGATACGCTTCTTCCACGTGCGAACGGTCGCCGGCCATAAAGGTTAGCGCGTCGGAGATCACCACGTCCTTGCCGATACGCACCTGGCGCATCTTCATGCCCTTCTCGTACTTACCGGAAACCACGCGCATAAAGGCCACGCGGTCGCGGTGTTTCGGGTCCATGTTAGCCTGAATTTTAAACACGAAGCCGGTGAACTTATCTTCCGAGGCTTCCACCGTGCGGGTGTCGGTTTTACGCGGCATCGGCGCAGGGGCCCACTCCACTAAACCGTCCAGCATATGATCGACGCCAAAGTTACCCAGCGCGGTTCCGAAGAATACCGGGGTAATTTCGCCCGCCAGGAACAGCTCTTTATCGAACTCGTTAGACGCGCCCTGCACCAGCTCCAGCTCATCGCGCAGCTGCTGCGCCAGGTCTTCACCCACCGCCGCATCAAGCTCCGGGTTGTCTAACCCTTTTACGATGCGCACTTCCTGGATGGTGTGGCCTTTACCGGTCTGATACAGGTAGGTTTCATCTTTATAAAGATGGTAAACGCCCTTGAACAGTTTGCCGCAGCCAATCGGCCAGGTGATCGGCGCGCAGCCGATTTTCAGCTCGTTTTCCACTTCATCCAGCAGCTCCATCGGGTCACGGATGTCGCGGTCGAGTTTGTTCATAAAGGTCAGGATCGGCGTATCGCGCAGACGGGTGACTTCCATCAGCTTACGGGTACGATCCTCGACGCCTTTTGCGGCATCGATAACCATCAGGCAGCAGTCCACCGCCGTCAGGGTACGGTAGGTATCTTCGGAGAAGTCTTCGTGCCCCGGGGTATCCAGCAGGTTAACCAGGCAGTCGTGATAGGGGAACTGCATCACGGACGTGGTGATGGAGATACCGCGCTGCTTTTCCATCTCCATCCAGTCAGATTTTGCATGCTGGCTGGAGCCGCGGCCTTTTACCGTACCGGCGGTCTGAATCGCCTGTCCGAATAACAGAACCTTTTCAGTAATGGTCGTTTTACCGGCATCCGGGTGAGAAATAATGGCAAAAGTGCGGCGCTTGGCCACCTCCTGCAAATAAGGAGACAACGTCATAATTCAATCTTCTTGAGTAAGCGGCAACGCGCCGCGCATGTTGAATACGAAAAAATTGCGGCTATTTTACCCATCAATGGGGGGGAGGCAATCAGTGTTTACACAGGAGTTGCTCCAGTTCGCTCAAAGAGGTGACCGTCCAGTCCGGGCGGAGGTCCGCGGGCAGCTCGCGTTGATGGGGGTTGAACCAGCAGGTCGCCAGGCCGGCATTTACGCCGCCGCGAATATCAGACTCAGCGGTATCGCCAACCATCAGCACCCGCGCACGATCGGGGTTGCCCGCCTGCGCCAGCGCATAGTCAAAAATACGCGCATCCGGCTTAGCCACCCCAACCTCTTCGGAGATAATCAACAAATCAAAGTGATCGCGTAAACCGGTACGTTCAAGACGCGTCTGCTGTAGCGAGGTAAAACCGTTGGTGATGATGCCCATTTTCACCTTCCCCTGCAGCGAGTCGAGCAGCGATACGGCCCCCGGCAGCGGCGAACAGATTTCCGCCATCGCGTTCATAAACGCGGCGTTCAGCTCGCCGGGAGGGACATTCAGGCGCTCCGCCCAACCGTCAAAGCGCTGATGCTGCAGCTGAAGCGAAGTAATGGCGCCGTTCTGATAATCCACCCACAGCGGCTTATTCACGGCCTGGTAGTCCTGAAAATCCTCTGCGGAGAACGTCACGCTATAGTCGAGAAACATCCGCTGTAGGCCGCTAAACGAGTCAAACGTAAATAACGTTTCATCGGCATCAAAGAAAATCCAGTCCCACTTCATCGTATCACCTTGTCTTACATACTGATTGGCAGTGCCATAATGATTGCGTCCTCACGTCCGTCGACCGTGGGGTAATAGTTGCGGCGAATCGTCGCCTCGTTAAAGCCTAAGCTTTCATAGAGCGCGATGGCGGCGACGTTAGACGCGCGCACCTCCAGCCACAGCGTGACGACGCCGCGTTTTTCGACCTCATCAATCACCTGTTCCAGCAGTTCCCTGCCCAGACCGCGACGCTGAAACGCGGGGTCGACGGCGATATTGAACAGCGTCGCCTCGTCGAGGATGATTTGCGTAATGGCAAAAGCCGCCATCACGCCGTCCACGGACAGTTGAAGATTCAGATAGCGCTCGCCCTGATTACTGGCAAACGTCTGCTCGCTCCACGGAAAAGCGTGGGCGCGCGTTTCAATTTGCCAGGCGCGGGGCAAATCAGCCGGGTTGAGGGTAGAAATCGTGTTCATGTGCGCAAATCTGTTGCCAGAGCGCCATGCGGGCAGGCGTACTGGTCTGAAGTTCATCGAAAGCGGGCGTGGCGATCTGTGCGCCCGCCAGCGGTAGCGGCGCGTCGGTGCCCAGCCGCCAGCTATTACAGCGTGCGTCCTGAGGCAGCATCGCAACGCGCTCAGGCGTCAGCTGCATCACCTGCTCCGGCGTCAGGGCCAGCGCGCGCAGAATATCGCTGATAAGCGGTTCGCTCAGCAATGGCGGTTCTTCCGCCACCATCACCAGGCGAATATGTCCAGGAAGCGAGATAGCGATTTCACCCTGTAACGCCCCAGGACGACGCAGCGACCACTGGGTGATGCCCAGCTGCTGTAATTGCCAGTCTCGTCGGGATGTCATAGCGAAACACTCCTGTTAATTAAGCGCGCAATATAGCAAATCCGTCGTATCTGCGCCAACAAACTACGCGGCGGTCGGAGCGCGTCCCACCGCCAACAAAGAGGCAGCCTGAAAGATAACGTGTATAATCGGCGCCAGTCTCAATGAAGGAGTGTTTCATGTCCGCTTTTACCCCGGCAAGTGAAGTCTTGCTGCGCCACAGTGATGATTTCGAGTCCGCCCGCGTTCTGTTTGCCGGTGACCTGCAGGATGACCTGCCCGCACGTCTGGACACGGCCGCCAGCCGCGCCCATACCCAGCAGTTCCACCACTGGCAGGTACTGAGCCGCCAGATGGGCGAAAATGCCCGCTATAGCCTGGTCGCAGAGGCCGGCGATGTCGCCGATTGCGATACGCTGATCTACTACTGGCCAAAGAATAAACCGGAAGCGCAGTTTCAGCTGATGAACCTGCTTTCGCTGCTGCCGACCGGTATTGATATTTTCGTGGTTGGCGAGAACCGCAGCGGCGTACGCAGCGCCGAGCAGATGCTGGCGGAGTATGCGCCGCTGAGCAAAATCGACAGCGCGCGCCGCTGTGGCCTGTATCACGGTCGTCTGGAGAAACAGCCCACGTTCGATCCCGAACAGTACTGGGGCGAGTATCCGCTGGAGAATCTGACGATTAAAACGCTTCCCGGCGTCTTCAGCCGCGACGGGCTGGATATTGGTAGCCAGCTGCTGCTTTCCACGCTCACCCCGCATACCAAAGGTAAAGTGCTGGACGTCGGCTGCGGCGCTGGCGTGCTGGCAACCGTGCTGGCCAGCCACTCGCCTAAAGTTCGCTTAACGTTATGCGACGTCAGCGCGCCGGCAGTAGAAGCCAGTCGCGCTACGCTCGCCGCTAACGGCATCGAAGGGGAAGTGTTCGCCAGCAACGTATTCTCCGAAGTAAACGGCCGTTTCGACATGATCATCTCCAACCCGCCTTTCCACGACGGTCTGCAGACCAGCCTGGAAGCCGCGCAAACCCTGATCCGCGGCGCCGTTCGTCATCTCAACAGCGGCGGAGAGCTCCGCATTGTCGCCAACGCCTTCCTGCCCTACCCGAACGTGCTGGATGAGATCTTCGGCTTCCATGAAGTGATTGCTCAAACGGGCCGCTTTAAGGTCTACCGAACGGTGATGACGCGTCAGGCGAAGAAATAATCTCGTTTTTTTTCGGCGCCAGCAGCCGCTGGTCGCCGATGCTTCCCCTCCCTGACCGCCCATTTTTGCAACAATCAATCCAACTGATACAATTAACTATTGACGAATAGCTGAAAACCACTAGAATGCGCCTCCGTGGTAACGATACTTTCATAGTGTCGATGGTATGCGAAGGTGGCGGAATTGGTAGACGCGCTAGCTTCAGGTGTTAGTGTCCTTACGGACGTGGGGGTTCAAGTCCCCCCCCTCGCACCATAATCCACGTTGATATTGCTCGCACTGGGCGAAGGTGGCGGAATTGGTAGACGCGCTAGCTTCAGGTGTTAGTGTTCTTACGGACGTGGGGGTTCAAGTCCCCCCCCTCGCACCAACGAGGCGATATCAAAAATTAAGAATACTGTGCGAAGGTGGCGGAATTGGTAGACGCGCTAGCTTCAGGTGTTAGTGTCCTTACGGACGTGGGGGTTCAAGTCCCCCCCCTCGCACCAATATTCTTATCCCTTCTGCTTTATCCCATCAGCTTGACATTCATTATAATCAGCATCATTCCACTGACTAACGCCACGCATGACGGCAGCAAAACGAAATGTCGCAGCTGACGGTGCCAAATCATCATCGCTGACATAAGCATTCCCAGCGCCACCAATGCGCGCCAGGCATCAACCGACAAATCGGCAAACCCAAGCGCGGCAATCAGTACGCCGGGGAGCACCACGCCCCATCCACTCCCTAAAGTTCGCTGCAACATGTTTTCGCCTCTCGTAACGATAATGATAACCAATATCATATGGTAGTTTTTATCATTTGTCATGTCAGGGAAACGGGAAGCCTTTATTCTTTACGTTTGCAGTAATGACATACATTCATGAAGGTGATAAATTAAGCAAAAGAAATTATATATTAAATAATCTGATTATTTCGTAAAAACCTTATTTTGCGCACTGTTTTTTATTATTCACTTCAAACTAACATCACATTGAATTTTAACGATTAATAATGACAACTCCGACATGACTGCACAATCCTGGCGCTCCCATTACGAACAGAAATATCAGTATTCCTTACGGCTATTTTTACTGCTTAATTTAGTTTCATCTTTCTTATCCCTTGTCAGCCCGCTCTTCACCGTCATCACGTTTACTCTGCCCTGTTTTCTGATTGTTGCCTGCAGCACGGTCCTGCTGCTGTGGCACTGTAAGTTCGCTCAGCACAAAATAAATATTCCGGTTATTTCTCTGATATTTGGCCTGCTTTGGGCATGGCACGTTGCGCTAAAAGCAATGATGATGGGTCCGCCGCATTTTAACTACCTGGTGATCGCCTTATTAAGCGTGTTATTTATTGGCACTATTGCTTTTTCCAGCAATATCATTGGCTTTACTTTGCACTCTTTACCAACCTACCTTACCTGCCTGATTCTTGGCGGCGGAGAACAATGGTTGCGCATGTCCTGGTGCTTCTTGTTGCCTATTGCGGGTATCACCCTGCAAAGCTTAATTCAGAAACGCAGCGATATATTCACCCAGGGACTAATGGATAAGCTGCTGAAGGAACGTAATACCCTTAACGATCTCAGTATGTTGGATCCGCTTACCGGCTTGTATAACCGTCGGGGTTTACAAAATCGTCTGGATACCGTTCTCTCTCTGGACAGCGCCGGACATTACGTCCTGCTGCTGGATATTGACCATTTCAAAGCCTACAACGACCACTATGGGCATATGATGGGCGACCAGGCATTAATTCAGGTTTCCGCCGCCATTCGTAACGCCGTACGCTCACGCGATATCGTAGCCCGCTTTGGCGGCGAAGAGTTCATGGTGCTGTTGACCAGCAGCAGCGCGGAGAACGCCCTTCAGGCCGCAGAGCGCATCCGTCAGCGGGTCTACGATCTGAAAATCCCGCATATGTTTAACGAAAGCGTCGCGACCAATGTGACCATTAGTATCGGTATGACGCCGCTGGTGGATGCTGATATCGACAGCGCCCTGAAACGGGCGGATAACGCGCTCTACGAAGCCAAAAACATGGGAAGAAACATCATTCTCGCCAGCTAATCCTTTACCGCGCGGCAAGAGTCGCCGCGCGGACAAATCACTTGCCAAGCCGGGACCACGGCATTAGTATCAGAAATCATTATCATTTAGATTTGTATCTGGCACTCGATGGCTTACCGTTCACTCGCATTCAATACTGAGATCATCTGGCGGGCCCCGCTCCCTTCGGCTGAGCGTGAACTGGCAAATTCGATACGCGACAAAATTAGCGCGTTACGTCCCCATCTGCTGGATTTTCTCCGTCTGAATGAAGAAGCCCCTCCCCATGCGCTAACTCTGGCTGAGTGGTCACAGCCCGCGACGCTGAGTTCGTTCATCGCGACCTGGTCCGACCATATTTATCGTCACCAGCCCGGTCAACCCCGTGAGCAAAAACCGCTGCTGTCCCTCTGGGCGCAATGGTACATCGGTTTATTGGTGCCCCCTTTAATGTTGGCGCTGTTGAGCGAAGAACGCGCCATTAGCCTGGCGCCGGAACATGTGCGCGTCGAGTTTCATGAGTCAGGCCGCGCCGCCTGTTTCTGGATTGATGTTCATTCAGCAGGTACTTCCCCGACAGAGTCCGCGCAGTCCCGGATGGAAAAGCTGGTCACCACGGCTTTACAACCCGTCGTGCAGGCGCTTGAAGCCACCGGCGATATTAATGGCAAACTTATCTGGAACAATACTGGCTACCTGATTAACTGGTATCTGGGAGAAATGAAAACGTTGCTGGGAGATGAAAAAGTGGCCGCTCTGCGCCAGCGCTGCTTCTTCGAAAAACAGCTATCCAACGGCGAGGATAATCCGCTGTGGCGAACCGTGGTTTTACGTGAAGGACAGCTTGTGCGCCGCACCTGCTGCCAGCGCTATCGCCTGCCGGATGTGCAGCAGTGCGGGGACTGCACGCTGAAATGATCTTTTGATAACGACAACGGGCGGCTATTTCAGCCGCCCGTTTGCTTTTATGCCGTCTGCTGGCTCTCTTCCGCAATGCGCTGCGCCTCTTCGGCCTCCTGCGCTAACAGCTGTTTCTCATAAACCTTGAAGAAGGGGAAGTAGATAATCGCGGAAACGCACGCGAGGACAACCACCAGAATCGCCGCCCGGAAATCCCAACCCAGCGCCCATGCGCCGCCAATCGGTGCCGGGGCGGTCCACGGCACAACCGAAATCACCCGACCAATGAGATCCATCTTCATGGCAGCCCAGGCCAGTACGGCGTTAACCATCGGCGCCAGCAGGAAGGGAATAAAGAACACCGGGTTCATCACAATAGGCGTGCCAAAAATGACAGGCTCGTTGATGTTAAACAGGCTTGGCACCACGCTCAGGCGGCCAATCGACCGCAGATGCGCGGAGCGGCTACGCAGATAGCAGAACACCAGCCCCATCGTCGCTCCTGAACCGCCAATCACAATAAAAAATGTCCAGAACGCTTCCATAAAGATATGCGGCAGCGGCGCCCCCTGCGCCAGAGCCTGCTGGTTCATGCCGAGGTTAGTGAGCCAGAACATCTGCAGCATGCCGGAAACAATAGCCGCACCGTGGATACCCGCAAACCACAGCAGGTGGCCCACCAGAACCGCCAATAAAATGGCGGGTAACGAGTCGGCTGCGGAAACCAGCGGTTTAAAGATAGCCATGATGGCCTGAGGGATCAGCATATCAAAATGATGCTGAATAAGCAGGCTCAGGGGATATAGCGTCAGGACGACAACCAGTACCGGGATCAGCAGATCAAATGAGTTTTTGATCATCGGCGGCACCTGATCCGGCAGGCGAATACCAATATTATGCGCTTTCAGGAAACGCATCATTTCAACACAGTAGACCGCTACAAGAATCGCCGTAAATATCCCGGTTCCTCCCAGGCTATCTACCGGCAGGTTGCCGTTCGTTTTTGGCGCCGCCACCAGCAGGAAGGCCATAATCGACAGCATGGCGCACATAAAGGGGTCGAGCTGATTGGTTTTTTCGTAATGCTTGCCGAGGTTATAGGCGATCGCGGCGCAAATGTAGATCGACATAATACCCATCGTCATATCGAACGGCGTCAGAATTCGCCCTTCAAACTCTTTTGCCAGATCCAGCCAGGCGCGGGCAAATCCCCATGTGGTATCCGGTGAAAACGGCGGATAAGCGAATACCAGCAGAAAAGAGCCGACAATCATAAACGGCATGGCGGAGATAAAACCGTCGCGGATAGCCATCACATGGCGCTGAGATGAGATGCGCCCGGCGACAGGGCTGATGTAATTTTCTACGAAGCGAAATATCAGATTAAATGCAGCATGGTTAGCAGACATAGCAGCCCTCCTGACAGGCTAGATGAACAGGCCCAACAACGATTATCCTGCCGCTGTGATGAATCTGCTTCTGCGAGTGGGCGACCAGATTTGATAACCCGCAGGCTTTAGTGCTCAGGTACGTTCGATTCATCTTCGGCTCTTTTGTTATAGGTGACGCAGGGAAGTTACCTTGTCAGTATTCATGTCTCCATGAATAACCGCAACCGGTTACAGTAACCGGTTGCGGCGAATGTGAAGGAGATCCAGAAATTAGAAAGAATCTTGATTATCAACGAGAGATATTTACACTTTGCGAAGCTTGTGACAGATTTTTAACAAGCCTTAATCAGGAGATTCCAATGAGTCTGCAGTCCGTGCGGCAGTTTTTTGCTGAGCGCGCCCCCGATATCGAAATCATCGAACTTACTCAGAGCACGGCCACGGTAGCGTTAGCCGCAGCGGCACATAATGTTGAACCCGGGCAAATAGCCAAGACCCTGTCTTTAAAAATAAAAGAAAGGGTTGTGCTCGTTGTCGCAAAAGGCGATGCACGCCTGGATAATAAAAAACTAAAGGAGGCATTTGGCGCCAAAGCGCGCATGCTCAGCAGCGATGAGGTCATTACGCTAACGGGACACCCCATTGGCGGCGTGTGCCCCTTTGGTCTGGAAGTTCCGCTGGCGGTGTACTGCGATATCTCACTGAGGCAGTACCCGGAAGTGCTGCCAGCAGCAGGATCAATTCATAGCGCCGTTCGCATTTCACCCGAGCGGATGGCGCAGTTGACTGATGCTAAGTGGATTGATGTTTGTCTTTAATAGACCGTTGGCGCTACTGAGCAAGGCGCATAACTCTGGCATCGTCATTATTCGCCGACAGGCGCATTAAAATGTCTGCCGCGCTCAGTAGTCCTATATCAGAACTGACGCCAAGCTTGGTCATGGCATTGAACTTATGGGCCCGAATCGTTTTAATATTTCTTTCCAGCTGTGTCGCTATTTCAGGTAATGAGTAGCCATAAGACATATATCGTAGGATGGTATGTTCCGTTGGGCTCAAAATTTGGCTAGAAATATTCTGCTTTTGACATACCGATCCCTCATTAGTCTGGTAGCTATGTTCGAGAAGCTGAAGCAAATATTCCTGCAGTTGGATCCGACAGGCCGATTTATTCAGAATGCCGTGTAAACGGGAAGGCGTCAAATGGCTAACCAAACGCATTTCCGCTTCATCATTAGCCAGGACAATTCTTTGCGTTTCGGGGCAATAACGCGCGATCTCATGGAGAAAGAGCAAACTTTCAAGACGGGACCTGCGGTTCCCTGAAAGGGAAAAAATAATCGCAGAAAAATCTTCAGACTGGAACTCTCGTTTTAATGCTTTAGTATCTTTAAAGAATTGAATACGATAATTCTTACCACTTTCATTAAGTAATGATGTGGCGAAGAGCCACTTCCGTCATCGCACATTTCTCTACGATAGCGATATATCGTGTTGTGACGTCTTTTTCCATTCTGTTTGATCTCCATAGGCTGAATAAATATTCAGCTCCTTCATTCCCTGTGCACTATTAATCCAGGCATACATCTCTGCATTACTACGCAGAGATAAGCGGCGCATAGCACTATTTTTCTGCGCACTTATGGTTTTATTGCTCTTCTTCAATAAAGCAGCAATTTGATTAATTCCCCACCCTTTTGCAAGCAGCCTCAATACCTTACGCTCAGAAAGAGTCAAAATGACCATCTTTTGCTGTTCTTCACCGATGCGTTCAACTTCAGGAGAAAACAACGTCTGGCTAATACGCTCAGCGGCAAGACCACCGGCGCGAACCACTTCGATAAGGCGTTTTACCGGCTCGCTGTCTGAAATTAACGTACTTTCGGGACGCATTAATAATTGAACGGCTAACGGAAAACAGGTGCTACCGACCATAAAGACCCAGTGTATATCCCTGTATTGGGTCATTAAAGAGTAGTAGTGTTCACAAATATTTCCTGGATGCTCTATTTCACCGGAAAGATCAGCGATAACCAACACTGCGCGGCGCAATTGCAGCAGGGTTAGCTCATCCTGAGAACGACAAAAACTCAATTCATAATCAGGGAGATGCTCCCCAACGATGGCCTTCAAACCGGACTGCATCACCGGTATTCTACTGATAATAATGCCGAACTTACCCTGTCCTGGTAACATAAACCCTCCGCTTCCTGTCGAAGATTCACCGCCGGCGCAAAACAATCGGATGAATAATTTAATAGCCATCATAATTATTTTGCCAAAATGAATCTTTATCGTCCCTGGCGGGTACGCTATTTCGCACCCTAAAGCCAACTTATATAATGAGGAGTAACATATTGCTGTTATCCATGCCAATGATTAACATTAACACAGGTAGTTGTCATCAATAAATTAGAAATGGTTAACATCGTCGTTAGATACGCTAACTTAAGATATATTAAATAAAGATTTGTTTATTTTATTTTTTTCCTAAATGCTTTTGGGGATTCACCGCTATAGCGACGAAAGAAACGAGAAAAATAGGCCGCGTCATTAAACCCCAAGTAATCAGAAAGTTGCGCAATAGTCATGCTGGTATACTGCAGGTTGCGCCGCGCCTCAAGCATCAACCTTTGATGTAAAACGCCCAGCGCACTGCAGCCATAAAATTCATGGCACAAATAATTTAAATGGGTCGCGGATACCCCCACCCGACTGGCATATCCGGCTAAGGGCAGATGTTCGCGATAATGGCTTTCTATAAGACGAGAGAAATGGCGCATCACGCTACGCTTGCGTTCCGCTTTGTCCTCCGCTATCGGCTGCGGGCGATATTGCCGATTCAGCCAGACCAACAGCGCTCCCAGCAGTGAATGCAGCATCATTTCACGCGCATCATATTCCTCACGGTATTCTTCTCGCAAAGCGGTAAACAGCGCCCGAATATGGCCTCGGGAGGCTTTTACCGGCACACACTGCGGCTGGCCGAGGAGATCCAACTGGCGACCAAACTGATTCTCAACCCTCCTGAGCAGGGGTAACGCCAGGGATAAAACGTATCCTTCCGTGCCCGGCGAAAATCGAAATCCATGAATACATAGCGCCGGAACAACCTGAATACAGGATTCCACCATCACGGTGGTTGTTCCTTCGATTTCAATTTCCGCCCGCCCTTTATGCAGGTACAGCAGTTGCACCAGCTCAGCATGCTGATGCACGCGGATATGCCATTCATAAAGATGGCTGCGCTGGAGTATCGACTCACAGTGCAGAAGTTCGGGCGTTGGCCAGCCCTGCTCTTCGCCATACAGTTTGAAAACGGGAATGGTGCTCACTGCCTGCATCACGCCTCCTGATATTTTGGGTGTTACACCACGCGCTCCATCGGCAGACCAACATAGTTTTCAGCGATAGTGGTTAACCCCGCGCGTGATTGCAGATAATAACGACGATCCGCCGCCTGCATTTTTCTGTCGAACTCGCTTTGCTGCGGAAAATCATGCAGCAGACGCGTCATAAACCAGCTGAATCGCTCCCCCTTCCACACCCGATCCAGCGCCAAACGCGAGTAGCTGGCTAAGAGGTCAACGCGGCCATGGTGATAATACTCGCGCAGGATCCGCCATAAATAGTTCACGTCGGACGCCGCGAGATTCAGCCCTTTTGCCCCGGTAGGCGGTACGATATGCGCCGCATCTCCCAGCAGAAATAGTTTGCCGTACTGCATCGGCTCTACCACATAGCTGCGCAGCGGCGCGATGCTCTTCTCCAGTGAGTGACCCGTTACTAACTTGCTGGACAACTCATCAGGGAGACGCCGTTTAAGCTCATTCCAGAAGCGCTCATCAGACCAGGCCTCCACCTTTTCGCTAAGCGGTACCTGCAGATAATAGCGGCTTCTGGTTAGTGAGCGCTGACTACACAACACAAACCCGCGTTCGTGGTGAGCGTAAATCAGCTCCGGATTTACCGGCGGCGTGTCGGCCAGCAGTCCCAGCCAGCCAAACGGCCAGACGCTCTCGTACTCTTTCAGAACCCCTGCCGGAATGCTCTGCCGGGACACGCCGTGAAAGCCGTCGCAACCGGCAATAAAATCGCACTCCAGGCGGTGGTTTTCTCCGTTACAGGAAAAAGAGACCGACGGTCTATCGCTTTTGGCATCATTAATTGTGACGTCGCTAACGCCATAAATCGTCGGGGCGCCACTTTCCGCCCGCGCCGCCATTAAATCCCGCGTCACCTCAGTCTGGCCGTATACCATCACGCTTTTGCCTTCCGTCAGCTCCGTCAGCGCAACCGGTACGCGTTTGCCTTCAAACAGAAACTCGACCCCATGATGGATCAGGCCTTCAGCATCCATTCGCCGGGCCGCCCCGGCTTCGCGCAGCAGCTCTACCGTTCCGCTTTCCAGAATGCCCGCGCGGATCCTCCCCAGTACATACTCGGGCGTCTGCCGCTCAAGGATCACGGTCTGAATCCCGGCGTGATGTAATAGCTGCCCCAACAGGAGCCCGGATGGACCCGCGCCGATAATCGCCACCTGTGTTTTCATAGGATTGCCTCAGCAAAGTTAATTATTTGTTTGTTTTTTGTTTATTAAAAGTTTGAATTTGCATTTTTGATAAGTCTGCCGGGAAAAAGAAGGGAGAAAATGGCGCAAAAATTGTACTTTTCACCAATTTTACGGAAGTGTGGCTGAGTTCAAATTTTCACGGAGCCCGCAGAACGGGTGTTTTTTTACACATTGTTTGATCCTGACCGCTCAGAGAAAGCACGACTTCAGGTAAAAGTATCGCCAGACACTACGGCATCGGGCATCACGGACAGCAGGTATTTATGCAAGCAGATCGGGCAACCCAGCGCGCAATCACGCGCTTGTGCATTCAATGTGGTCTTTTCTTATTACAGCATGGCGCGGAAAGCGCGCTGGTTGAGGAGCTTTCAACTCGTCTGGGCCTGGCGTTGGGGATGGATAGCGTTGAAAGCGCCATCTCTTCCAATGCGATTGTGCTCACCACCATCAAAGATGGCGAATGCCTGACTTCAACGCGAAAAAACACCGATCGCGGCATCAACATGCACGTCGTCACGGAAGTTCAGCATATTGTGATTATGGCGGAGCATAAGCTGCTGGATTATAAGGATGTCGAAAAACGATTCGCGCAAATAAAGCCGCTGCGCTATCCACGCTGGCTGCTGGTGTTAATGGTCGGCCTCTCCTGCGCCTGCTTTTGCAAGCTTAACAACGGCGGCTGGGACGGCGCGCTGGTCACCTTCTGCGCCAGTACGATAGCCATGTATATTCGTCAGGTACTCACCCATCGCTCCATGCATCCGCAAATCAATTTCTGCCTCACCGCCTTCGTCGCAACGACCATCTCCGGACTGATGCTGCGCCTGCCCGCTTTCGCCAGCACGCCGACGATAGCGATGGCCGCCAGCGTACTGCTGCTGGTGCCCGGTTTTCCGCTGATCAACGCCGTTGCCGACATGTTTAAAGGGCATATCAATACCGGCCTGGCGCGCTGGGCCATTGCCAGTCTGCTCACGCTCGCCACCTGTATTGGCGTGGTGATGGCGATGACGATGTGGGGGCTACGCGGATGGGCATAATTATGTATCTCTACGCGCTGGCGCAGGATATGGCTCTGGCAGCCATCCCCGCCGTTGGGTTCGCCATGGTATTCAACGTCCCGCAGCGGGCGCTGCGCTGGTGCGCGCTACTAGGGGCTATCGGCCACGGCTCGCGCATGGTCATGATGACGGCGGGTTTTAATATCGAGTGGGCAACGTTCATGGCCGCCCTGCTGGTTGGCAGCATTGGGATCCAGTGGTCTCGTTGGTATCTGGCGCATCCAAAGATTTTCACCGTAGCGGCGGTGATCCCGATGTTTCCCGGTATCTCCGCCTATACCGCGATGATTTCAGCGGTCAAAATCAGTCATTTTGGCTACTCGGAAGAGATGATGATTATGCTGCTGAGTAACTTTCTCAAGGCTTCATCCATCGTTGGCGCATTATCGATCGGCCTTTCTATCCCGGGGCTTTGGCTGTATCGCAAGCGTCCGCGCGTTTAATTCACCGCGCCGCCGGGTTACCTGCGGCGCTCCTTCCTGAGCGACCTCTATGCTACTATGTGTGCAGCTACCCCTCTCCTTTTAGTTGTTCAGAGTTGAGATTGATTTATGTCTTCACGAATATTAACTACCGATTTTAGCGGTCTGGATGACTTCATGCAGGATCACGCAGCGGTACTGGCAAAATCGGCCGGCGGCGCCGTCGCCGTGTTTGCCAACAATGCCCCCGCCTTCTATGCGCTGACGCCGGAGCGTCTGGCGCAGCTGCTGGAGCTGGAAGCCAAACTGGCGCGCCCCAATAGCGATATCGCCCTCGACGCGCAGTTTTTTGACGAGCCGACGGCGGTTCCCGTTGCGGTACCGATGGGGAAATTCCCGATGTACGCCGACTGGCAGCCGGACGCCGATTTCCAGCGTCTGGCCGCGCTGTGGGGCATCGCCCTGAGCCAGCCCGTTACGCCGGAAGAGCTGGCCGCATTTGTCGCCTACTGGCAGGCGGAAGGTAAAGTCTTTCATCACGTCCAGTGGCAGCAGAAGCTGGCGCGCAGCGTACAGATTGGCCGGGCCAGCAACGGCGGCCAGCCGCGGCGTGACGTCAACGCAATTAGCGAACCTGAAAATCATATTCCACGAGGATTCCGAGGATGAGCATGAAAAATGTCGGCGATTTAATGAAGCGCCTGCAAAAAATGATGCCAGCCCATGTCGAACCCGCGTTTAAGACAGGTGAGGAGCTACTGGCATGGCAAAAAGAACAGGGCAAGCTGCGGTCTGAAGCGCTGGAACGCGAAAACCGCGCCATGAAAATGCAGCGTACCTTTAACCGCTCCGGCATCCGACCGCTGCACCAGAACTGCTCGCTGGATAACTACCGGGTTGAGTGTGAAGGCCAGATGATTGCGCTGTCCCGAGCGCGCCAGTACGTCGAGGAGTTCGACGGCAATATCGCCAGCTTTATCTTCTCCGGCAAACCGGGCACCGGAAAAAACCACCTCGCCGCCGCAATCTGCAACGAACTGCTACTGCGGGGTAAGTCGGTGTTGATTATTACCGTCGCCGATATCATGTCAGCGATGAAAGATACCTTCGGCAACCGGGAAACCAGCGAAGAGCAGCTTCTCACCGACCTGAGCAAGGTCGACCTGCTGGTGATTGACGAAATCGGGATGCAAACGGAATCACGCTACGAAAAGGTAATCATTAACCAGATCGTCGATCGCCGCTCTTCGTCAAAGCGCCCCACCGGTATGCTGACTAACAGCACCATGGACGAGATGAACAAGCTGCTTGGCGAGCGCGTCATGGACCGCATGCGGCTGGGCAATAGTCTGTGGGTCAACTTCAACTGGGACAGCTACCGCGATCGCGTGACCGGCAAAGAGTATTAAGATATTTCTGAACACTGCCGGCGTTATAATCAGGGCATTGTTCACTCACGGCGAAGAGTATGTCTATGAAATCGGTAAAAACGTTATTCCGCACGGCGATGGTGGCCGGCGCACTATTGACCTTCGGCGCTCACGCCACCTCCTGGCAGGATTCTCTTTCCAGCGCCGCGAACCAGCTCAGCAGCCAGAGCGGTAGCCAGCAAAGCGGCGGCATGTCCCTCTCTTCGCTGACCGGTTTGCTCAACGGCGGCAGCCAGTCGTTGACTTCCAGCAGTATGAATAATGCCGCCGGGATTATGTCTTATTGCGCGAAACAGAAACTGACCTCGGTAACCAATACCGAAAACATTAAAAACCAGGTTCTGGATAAGCTGGGTCTCAGCGCGCCGGAAAAACAAAAAGAAGACACCAACTATCTTGATGGCCTTCAGGGCTTGCTGAGTAGCAAAGACGGTCAGCAGCTGAATTTGAATAGCCTCGGCAGTAGCCCGCTGGCGGAAAAAGTGAAAACCAAAGCCTGCGACCTGGTATTAAAACAGGGCGTTAGCTTCCTCTCCTGATCCTGGCCGCATAATGCCGCGTTTGGCGCTTTACCCTGGCCAGCGCGGCCGCAACCTCTGTTTTTTAACATCTCTCCTTCTGAACCCCTGGCAGACAAGATGTGAAGCGGGTCAAAAATGGCGATTTCTAAACCAATTCTGAACCACAGCACAAATTCATGACGATACAATTGCGGCAATATTGCGCTGCAATTACAGTGTAGCGTGAAAAAAGATCTATCTGGCCAGCCGACAGCTGGCGTGAATGAGGATGAGCTGTGTCAGAGTTGTTATCCATCGCCCTGTTTGTTGCCTCGGTGATGATTTACGCGTTAAAAGCCGGTCGTAATACCTGGTGGTTCGCCGCCACGCTCACGGTGCTGGGCCTGTTCGTTATTCTGAATATTACCCTCTACGCCAGTAATTACTTCACCGGCGACGGTATCAATGACGCGGTACTTTATACGTTGACCAACAGCCTGACGGGCGCTGGCGTGGGCAAATATATTCTGCCGGGCGTTGGGCTGGTCGTGGCGCTGGTCGCGGTATTTGGCGCACTCGGCTGGGTGCTGCGCCGCCGCCGTCATCATCCTCATCACTTTGGTTACAGCCTGGTGGCGCTGGTCCTGGCGCTGGCGTCCGTGGACGCCAGCCCGGCCTTCCGCCAGATTAGCGAGTTGGTCAAATCCCAGTCCCGCGATGGCGACCCTGACTTCGTGGCTTACTACAAAGAGCCGTCAAAGAGCATCGCGAACCCAAAACTGAACCTGGTGTACATCTACGGCGAAAGCCTTGAGCGCACCTATTTTGATAACGACGCGTTCCCGGATCTGACCCCGGAGCTCGGTAAAGTGAAAAGCGAGGGGCTGGATTTCAGCAATACCGCCCAGCTACCCGGCACCGACTACACGATTGCCGGAATGGTCGCTTCCCAGTGCGGGATCCCGCTGTTCGCGCCGTTCGAAGGCAACGCCTCGGCCTCGGTTTCCAGCTTTTTCCCGCAGAATATCTGTCTGGGCGATATCCTGAAAAACTCCGGTTACGAAAACTACTTCGTCCAGGGGGCGAACCTGCGCTTCGCCGGGAAAGATGTGTTCCTGAAATCGCACGGCTTCGATCATCTCTACGGCGCGGAGGAGCTAAAAACCACGGTCGCCGACCCAGCTTACCGTAACGACTGGGGCTTCTACGACGATACCGTCCTTGATGAGACGTGGAAAAAATTTGAGGCGCTTTCGCAATCCGGAAAACGCTTCTCGCTGTTCGCTCTGACGGTCGATACCCATCATCCGGATGGGTTTATCTCCCGTACCTGCCAGCGCAAAAGCTACGATATGGACGGTAAAAAGAACCTCTCTTTCAGCGCCGTTTCCTGTAGCCAGGAGCATATCGCGGCGTTAATCGAGAAGATTAAAGCTTCTCCGTGGTTCAAAAATACGGTCATCGTGGTCTCATCCGATCACCTGGCGATGAAAAACAGCGCCTGGGATTATCTGAATAAGCAGGATCGCAGCAATCTGTTTTTCGTCCTGCGCGGCGATCAACCCCAGCAGGATACGCTGGCCGTCAAACGTAATACCATGGATAACGGCGCGACGGTACTGGATATTCTCGGCGGCGATAACTTTATTGGCCTTGGCCGCAGCAGCCTTTCCGGGGAGTCGCTTTCAACCGTTTTCCTCAATATGAAAGAGAAAGTGCTGGCGTGGAAGCCGGATATCATCCGCCTGTGGAATTTCCCCAAAGAGATGAAGAATTTCACCGTCGATTCGCAGAAGAATATGATCTCCTTCTCCGGCAGCCATTTCCGCCTGCCGCTGCTGCTGCGCATCTCCGATAAGCGCGTTGAGCCGCTGCCGGAGAGCGAATACTCCGCGCCGCTGCGCTTCCAGCTGGCCGACTTCGCGCCGCGCGATAACTTCGTCTGGGTCGACCGCTGCTACAAAATGGGCCAGCTATGGTCGCCGGAGCTGGCGCTCTCCACCGACTGGTGCGTATCGCAGGGCCAGTTGGGCGGCGAACAACAGGTCCAGCGCGTTGACAAGGCCCTGTGGCAGGGTAAAACCGCCTTTAAAGATACCCTTATCGATATGGAACGTTATAAAGGCAACGTCGATACGCTGAAGATTGTCGATAACGATATTCGCTATAAAGCCGACAGTTTCCTGTTTAACGTGGCCGGCGCGCCGGAAGAGGTGAAGCAATTCAGTGGCATCTCTCGCCCGGAATCATGGGGACGCTGGTCTAACGCGCAGCTCGGCAGTGAAGTGAAAATTGAATATAAAGCGCCGCTGCCTGAGAAATTCGACCTGGTGATTACTGCCAAAGCCTACGGGCCGAACGCCAATAAACCGATTCCGGTACGCGTGGGCAACAGCGAGCAAACGCTCACTTTGGCGAACGATGTCACCACCACTACCCTGCATTTCGATAACCCGGCGCACAGCAATACGCTAACGATTGCCCCGCCGGACCCGCAGTCCACGAACGAGGGTAATATTCTCGGCCACTCCCCGCGCCAGCTGGGCATCGGCATGGTTGAAATCAAAGTGGTGAAAAGCGAAGGATAAAACAAGCGCGCCCGGCGTTTTTTACGCCGGGCCATAGTATCAGGGGCAGGATATCAACAATGCAGCGGCTTTAATTCATCCGCCGAAAGCCCGGTGATCCGCTGTACCGTCTCTTTATCTAAGCCGTCCTGCAACATGCTGCTGGCAATGCGTAGCGCCTCCCGTCGGCTCCCTTCCTGCAGGCCTTCCTGGCGACCTTCTTGTATCCCTTCCCGCATCCCCTCCTGCTTCCCCTCTTGCCAACCTTCCTGCTTAAGTTTTTGAGCGATAGACATCAACCTCTCCTCATACTGTGGCAGACGGCGGGCCAACCGGCGGAGAAACACGCTCGGGTCGGCGGTATTGCCGTACTGCAGCATATAGTGAAACAGCACTCGCAACTGTCTGCGGTTAGTGTATCCCAGCATCACAAGGGTCGCCAACGACTCCGTGATCCCGCTGAGATCGCGCTGGCGAATATGCTTTTGCATCAGCTCCAGCAGCGCGACCCGTCGATGCTGGACGATCTCGTCATCCGGCATCGCCGTAACGTCAATCAGCGGAAACGGGCGGCCATACAGCGTCTTAGCCATCTGCGGGTCGGCAAATTCATCCAGCCAGTTCAGGGAGAAAGGATAGGGACTGGTCGCGCCATGATAGAAAAGCATCGGCACCACCAGCGGCAGCTCTTTATGCCCGGCGTCGAGGTGGCGCTGCATCGCGGCAATCGCATAGCGCATCAGGCGAAACGCCATATGATTATCCGGCGAGCTTTGATGCTCTATCACCACATAGACATACCCCGGACCGGAGGTGGTTTGTACCGACCACAGCACATCAGAGTACCAGGCGCGCAGATCTTCATCGACAAAGCTCGCCGACTCCAGGCGCAGGGTGGCAAAATCACACTGCTGGCGGATCTCCTCCGGCAGGTACAGCGTGAGGAAATCATTCGCCGTCTCCGGGTGGCGAAGAAATCGTTTGAATACCGCATCATGCGGCGTCGAGGTCATTCGTTTTTTCATGGCCATCCGCTTGCCTGAAAGAGAAGGAAAGCCGGACTCTAACACCGGTTTTTATCCGGTTGGGATTGGCGATGATTTTCTGGGAAGCGCCTCGGAGAATAGCGCGGCGGCCAGCCGGGCTGGCCGCTACAGGCAAGAGTTAGTAATCAAACTGACGGTAATAACGACGGATATTCAGGTCGTGGCCGGTGTGATGCTCAAAGTGGGCCGCCAGCCTGTCCACCAGCAGGGTCGACACCACGCACGGCGCCATAATCCAGCGGAAGGCGTCATCAATACCGTTCAGCGGATAGTCGCGCGGGTCGATCACCACCAGATGGTCGGTGATCTTCTCAGCGAAGCGTTCGACGCGCTCATCCAGCGCCCGGCATTTACCCTCGCCTTTGACCAGGAACAGCGGGACCTCTTTTTCCAGCAGCTCGAGCGTGCCGTGGAAAAACTCGGCCGAACTCACCGACTTGGTCCGCTTCCACTGCATCTCTTCGAGAATACACATCGAGAACAGATAGACCTCGCCCCACATTTCCGCGCCGCCAATCCACATCATGTAATCACTGGTATGATATTGAGCGGCGATTTTATCCGCCTGCGGATCGAACTGGCGTTTAGCCTGTAACAAATTTTCCGGCAGTAATTCCAGCTGGCTGGCAAAACGATCGTAATCGGCAAAGTCGCCGTGACGATAAATCACGCGGAAGAATAACCAGTACAGCAGCATATATTCATATTCCACGCCGTTCTTGTGGCACATCGGAATATGCCAGCTGGCGGCCTCGGCTAATGGCGAATCGGCATTACGGGTAATGGCCACCACGCGAATCCCCTGCGCTTTGCACCATTCTGCAATGGCTACCGACTCTTTGGTATCGCCGGACTTGGATAGCGTCACCACCACCGCATCTTTATTTAATTTTTTGTGTCCACGATGAATTAATTCCGCCGCCTGCTCAAGATAAACCGGCACGCTGGTTAATTCTTTAGCAAACTCATTAATTGCCATCATCGGCGCCAAAGAACCGCCTACCGAGGCGAAAAATAACGCGCTACAGCCGCTGTGATAAATATCATCGGCGACGGCTTCCGCCTGTTTGCGCGCAGCGATGATCTCGCGAGCACTGGTCAGGTACTCGTCCTGATTAAAACCCAACATAGTTATTCTCCTGAATAATCAGATTTTACTTTTTAATACGCGGTCAAAATCGTCAAAAATACGTTTTGCCAGATCGATCCCTTTTAGTCGGGCGGTATGCCATGCCAGCATTTGGACGGGAACGATCAGCAGCAGCGGCGCCAGGTGATGGTCGCACGGACAACTCAGCGCCAGCGCCTGCTCATCCTCTTCGTCGCTGAGCGTCAGCGTAAAGGCCCGGGCAATGGACGGCGCCATATAGTCCCGCAGCACCCGGGTCCGCGCATCCGGCGCATCTTCGATAAACAGCATCACGTGACGGGCGTTCGCCTCCAGATAGGGGCCGTGCATATAGGCCTCAAGCTCAAAGCCGCTGGAAGGCACGCGCACCGTCTCGGTAAATTTGGTTTCGAACTCCTTCGCCACGCCAACCAGCGCGCCATAGCCGGTGGCGACAAAGCGCTCGCCGCCCCGCAGCGTTTCGCCATGCCGCTCGATAAACCGCGAGGTGCGGGCGATAACGTCCGGGATCGCCGCCGCCAGCCGTTCTAATTCAACAAGATAATGCTGCTCCTCGGCCTCGCTGGTTTTCCCCTGGCTGCGGGCGATCATCAGCGCCATCAGCAGCAAATTCAGCACCGTCGCGCTAAATCCGCGGGTGACAAACCCCACGCTCTCAATGCCGGTATTGATATCCAGAACGCCATCGCAGGCCAGGGCTATCGGGCTTTGCGGGTCGGAGGTCAGGGCAAAAACCGGCAGGCTCAATGCCTGGACCTTACGCATCGCCTCCAGCGTCGAGGCGCTTTTTCCGCTTTGTGAAATCGCCACCACCAGATCGGTATGCGGATCGACCGCCTCATAATGCGTAAAGTTGTACGGCTCTTTAATCTCCACCAGCACGCCGAAACGCTGTTCAAAGAAATAGCGCGCGCACAGGGCGGCGTTGAGCGACGATCCGGTCGCCAGCAGCAGAATGCGGCGCACCGGGTGCTGGCGGGCAAAGTCCTCAATCGCCGCCAGCTTTTGCCGGTAATCGCGCAGGATCTGCGTCAGACAGGCCGACTCTTCGCTGATATAGGTCATCATCGTTGGTACCATTTTCGCCTCCCGTTAAAACAAGCCAATCCACGAACCCACAATGCCCACCAGCGCCATGCCGCCGATAATCGAGAGCGGCTTAACCTTGCGCCCCAGCAGCCAGTAGACGATGCCGAAACTCACCAGCGGCAACATGCAGGGCAGAATGTCGTTGATAATGTCCTGCACCTGGGTTTTCGCCTCCCCGGCGCCGAAGGAGACAGGAATAGTGATATCAATCATTGAGGCGGTCATCGCCCCCACCACCATCAGGCCGATAATCGACGCCCCGTAGGTCAGGCTCTCCATCATTCCGCTCTTCTGGATCCGCTGCAGCACCCCGGTGCCCAGCACATAGCCCCAGCGGGTAAAGAACCAGCGCACCAGGATATGGGGCACGTTAAACACCAGCAGAAACAAGATTGGCCCGAGAATATTGCCCTTCAGCGCCAGACTGGTGCCGATGCCGGTGGCTATAAGGCGCAGCGTGCCCCAGAAAAAGGAGTCCCCCAGCCCGGCCAGCGGCCCCATCAGCGACGCTTTAACGTTATCAATCGCGTTGGCGTCCATATTTTTCTGCTGGCTGTTTTTCTCCTCCATCGCCGTGGTGATCCCCAGCAGCAACGTGACGATATGCGGCGTGGTATTGAAGAACACCAGATGCCGTTTCAACGCTGCGGCCAGCTCCTCTTTGCGCGGATAGAGCTTTTTCAGCACCGGAATCAGCGCGTAAACAAAGGCGAGATTCATCTGCCGCTCATAGTTCCACGAGAACTCCATCTGGAAGGAGCGCCAGAACACCCGGCGTAGATCGCGCGGCGTAATGCGAGTTTCGTCCTGCTCCTGCGGCTGCAGGGTCTCTTCAGAAATCATCTTCGTCGTCATCGCTGACTCCTTGTTCTGTCGTCGTACGAGTCGCGCTCAGCGCGGTAACGTTAACCATCACCACCGCCACGATAGCGCCGAGAATGGCGATGCCGGTCACCGGGATTTTCAGGTAGGCCATCAGCACGAAGCCAAGGAAAAAATACGGCGCGACTTTCTTGTTAATCAGCAGCCTGGCGAGCATCGCGAAGCCGAGGGCCGGAATGATGCCGGTAGCGACGCTGAGCCCGTGTTTGATAAATTCCGGGATGGTATCGAGCAGGGATTTCACCGCGTTGCTGCCGACCAGGAATGAAACGGTCACCACCGTGGCCAGCATCAGCGACAGCCCGAAGCCGGCAATCAGATGCATCCGCTCAATGCCCCGCGTATCCGCCCGTTCCGCGTAGCCGTCAGCCTTCTGGCTAAGCATCGGGATAAACATCCCCAGATAAACGTTTTTCAGGATCAGCGTCAGGGTGGCGATAGGCAGGCCAAGCAGCAGCGCCGTTTCCGTTCCCGCGCCGGAGGTAATGGCGAACGCCACCCCGAGAATGCCGCCGGTCACCACGTCAGGCGGTATCGACGCACCGACGGAGAAAGATCCGATAAACGCCAGCTCGAGCGTCGCGCCCATGATCACGCCGGTCTGCACATCCCCCAGCACCACCCCGGTCAGCAGCCCGGTGACGATTGGCCGCGAAATCAGCGACGTCCCTAATGCATATTCCGATTGCGCGATAAACGCCACCAGACCCAGTAAGAGAGCCTCTACCATAATCTGTCCTCCGGAATTAAACGCATTCCGCAAAAAGCTGTTTGCGATCGTTAGGGACCTGGCGGATCTCAACCTCGACGCCTTTCCCGACCAGTTGCTGCAGCTGCTCTATCTCTTCCGGGAGTAAATTAATCGCCTTAGAGATATTTTTACTGCCCTCTTTAGCCTTAATCCCACCGAGATTAATGCTTTTTATTTCCGCGACGGCGCTGGCAATACGCCAGGCGTCATTCACTGACTCCACGACGATAAAGAGATTATATTTATCCGTAACGCCGCTTTTTATCGCCTCAATAGCGTCGTCAATATTTTTAATCACCAGCTTTACCGAAGGCGGCTTGGCGAGCTTAATCGTGGTTTTTCGCAGCTCATCGGTGGGGACATTATCGTTGGCAATTAAAATGCAATCGGCCCCGACATACTGGGTCCAGGAAAAGGCGACCTGGCCGTGGAGTAATCGATGGTCTACCCTTAATAGCGTAATCATGGTGTTCCCTCATTTCAGAAGTCTTTATCAACGGTCATCGCACTGGCAATCGTGTGATTGCAGTACTGAATGCTCTCTTTGGCGCTTGTTAATGCTTCAGAAATTAATTTCTCGGTATTTTCTTCCCCTGCGGAAATAAGCAAATCAATAATCAGCGGCAGGTTTAAACCGGACAATAAATGAAAATTAGGGCGCGCTAAAAAACGCACAAACTCATTATTGACGCTACCGGCGAAAATATCCGTAATGACAATCAGCTCATCCTCGGCGGGAAAACGCGCCAGCAGCGTCTCCACCTGCTGCGTCAGATCGGCCTCCTCTTCGACGTAGGCGCAGAGGGTATGAATATCCGGCTGCTTGCCGAGGATCAGCTCCACGGAGTTCAGCAGACCGTTAGCAAAGGTGCCATGGCTGGCAAAAATATAGTGTCGTTTCATCCTTACCTCGAAAGCGCATTCCACTGCTTTCTTAATTGCAACCGGCGTGCCAGAAACAGTGGCGCGCCGGTTAGCGCAAGGACGAACGGAGGAAGGGAACTAAAACTCTTGATCTTCCTGAATAAATTCTGTTTCCCGCGTCAGGATATCGTGAATGTAATACAGCTCCACGGCGGGGATTTTGACACTATATCCGCTCTCAATGACACTAAAGGCCTCGCGCAGAATAACCAGCTCGCTCTCCGGACACTGCCTTCCGGAATAATGGGATGGCGACGCGTTGCGGATCAGGCGCTCAATCAGACAGCTGATATGCACGTACAGCGCCACCTTGCGATCGTTGGGCACGTCGCAGCCGGCCAGATGCTCATAGCGCAGTAAAAACTGCTCGACCTGATTGATCACTTTACCGGTATCAAGGATCGTCACCGATTCGATCACCCGGCGCAGCGAGAAATTTTTCAGGATCAGGTTATTGATCTCGCTGACCTGTTCAGAGGAGGCCAGCTCGCCGAAGATACGCATCAGCGGGCGGCTGCCCTGGCCGGAAATCAGCGAATCCAGCGAGATCCACGGCAGATCGGCAAGATGCGGATCGAGAGTACCGACGATAGCCAGCACCTCGTAGCGGCTGAGCATCGGCTCCCGCCGCGCGGGATCGGCGAGCGTGTCCACATCGCAGGCCACAATATCGATGCCGAGCGCTTCGGGAATACTGGCTTTTAACAGCGCCGACAGATTCGCCGCCGCCCCCAGGCCGGTGGCGCAGGTCGTGAGAATCGCCCGCGGTTTGTCCGCCTGCGGATAATAGAGCTGATGCTCAACCGCGAGGTCATCGCCAATCTCACGGACAATATCTTCCAGCATATCGCCCTGCAAAATCCGCTCCCCGACGTACATCGCCATCCCGGTCGAGACGTTATTAATAATCGCCACCGGCGTGGTCAGACGGCGGTTAAAGTGGCTGTGAATGGCGTTCAGCGATCCCATATCGACCAGGATGATCAGCCCGGAGGCCAGCGCGTGGCTCTCGATATAGGCCATCACCTGGTCGGCGATAGCCTCCGGCGTCACGTCGAGCGGCATATCGAATGACTCAAACAGCTGGCTTTTCAGCAACCGGTTCGCCACGTTGGCGATGCTGCTGGCGGTGGCGTAGCCGTGGGCGAGAACGATCGCCCGGGTAACCTGCTGCTGGCTGATGGCGCCGTTTTTCTGTAACCACAGCACCAGCAGCAGCAGATCAATGCGCCGGGGTTCAATATCCAGCTTCAGCGCCAGCGCGGCGAGGATCTCTTCACAAAAGCGATACAGCAGCGGAAACTTTTGCGCCAGGAAATCCTCCAGCTGGCGGCTTTTCTCGGTGCTCATGGTGGAGTGCGCCTGACGAGAGCGATGTATCAGGTAGTGGCTAAGGGCGTAAATACAGTTGCCGTTAAACTGGATATTGAAGCGCTTTTCAAGGCGATAAAACTCTTCCCGCGCCTGATGAGTCAGCAGCAGCAGCAGATGCGAACTATTAGCATCGTGATTATCGAAAATCAGCCGATCGAAGAGGGTTTCAATCTCCTCGCCCATGCTTTTTTGCGCCTCTTCCCAGACCGTTTTTTTACTTAATACCGCTTCATATAGCGCCAGAACGCGGCACTGAGTATCGTAGATCAGCCCCTGAACCGGATCGCGCGCGCGCAGCAGCCAGACCAGACTGGTCTGCGGTTCGATAAGCAGCGGCTCCTGCTGGCCCATCGGTTCGCTGAGCGCTGGCGTCGCGGCCATGATATTTTCCGGCAGATCGTGCAGCGTGACGTTAAGCATCTCGCTGCCCGGACACCTGGCCCAGGCCGACGCAACGGCGTACTTCACCACATTCTTCAGCTCACCGACGTTACCGCGATAAACATAGTGCGTCAGCACCTGTAGCAGCCGGGGCGTCAGCTGCAGCCGGGCGGCCAACGTGCGCGCCTCCTGCCAGAAAAACTGCAGCGTTAACGCTTCTTTTTCGTGGCGGCTGCGGTTTTGTAAATCAGGCAGGCTAACGAGGATCGGAATACGGCGAATAAAGGTGGTCAGAAAAGTGCTGTGAATATCTTCGGTAGTGGCAAACACCAGCCGCAGAGAAATCGGCATCCCCTGCGCCGTTTCCCCCACCCGATAGATCTCCTTGCGATCCAGCCAGGTGAAGAGCTTCTCCTGCCCCTGCGCATCCAGACGATGGACTTCATCGAGAAACAGCACGCCGCCGTTTGCCGCCTCAAAGGCCCCGGCTTTATCCCCCTGCGCGCCGGTAAACGCGCCTTTAACGTAGCCAAACAGGTTGGCGGCCAGCAGCTCCGGATTACTGGCGTACTGGGCGCAGTTGAAGCTGACAAAGGGCGCATCGGGCGCCAGCAGTCCCTGGGCGATGGCAAACTCGTGCATCAGCTCCGCCATATAGCTCTTACCGGTACCGCTGTCGCCGGTAATCAGCAGCGGTAGGCCGCCGTTAGGATAAAACAGCGCGGTTTTCATCTGTTCGATAGGCTTGCGCAGGCTGCCGTCATGGCCGGTCAGCAATGAGAAATGATCCGCCTGCTCCGGCTGTCGGTCGCTCTCCGCCAGCAGCTCCGCCATGCTGACGTACTCGCTGCGCGAAAGAGGGAAAAACTGCTGGCAGAAGGCGGCCTTATGCAGAAAATAGACCGGCCGGGTATTGATCTTCACCAGCACATCCTGGGCCACCAGTTGATTCAGGTAGTGGCTGGCGGTGTTTCTTTGCATCGCAAAACGCCCGGCGAGATAGCTGGCGGTAAAGACCTCGCTCAGATTATCCGGATCAAAAAAATCGGTCTGATTTTGCAGAAAAGCCAACAGTTCCGTTTTACGCATCGCATCCCCCCTCTTCGCCTGTCAGGGGCTTATGATGCGGGAAATCCGCCAGGCGTTGGCGCTTAATTCATTTTTTGCGGTTCAGAGCACAAAAAAAAACGACGCCCAAATCCGCGGGCGCCGCACAACAAACCGACTACAGCCGCGACAGGGCCTCCCGCATCCCCGCGCTCAAAATCACTTCCAGATACCGCGTGACCTGTTCGGCAAGCCCCTGTATTGCCGTCAGATCCTCACCCCAGTGCGCGGTATCCTGCAAAACCTCCGTCACCAGCTCACCCAGCGGGCGGCCCTGGGCCACCTGTGCCCACCCTTCAGCAAAACGAGTTAACCAGACGTCATCATCCTGTAACGGATACGTCTGCCCGTCACGCTGGCCGCGGTAGAAGGCGATAAGCGCCGCCAGGGCGAAGGTTAAGCGCGGCGGAATGACGCCATGCTGGCGGGTATTCGCCAGCAGCTGCGGCAGGATCCGGGTGCGAAACTTGGTCATCCCGTTCAGGGCGATGGAGAGCAGCTGATGGCGGATAAACGGGTTGAGAAAGCGTCCGGTAACGGCATCAGCAAACTGGCGTAGCTCATCGGCGGGCAAATCCAGCGCCGGGATAATCTCCTCGTCGATGGTTTGCTGCACATAGTGGCGAATGGCTTCGTCGCGCATCGCTTCGCCGACGGTATCCACGCCGCACAGCCACGCCACCGGGACCAGCGCGGTGTGCGCGCCGTTAAGAATGGCGACTTTGCGCTCTTTGTAGGGCCGGATATCCTCTACGATATGAATATTGAGCGGGCAGCGGTCAAGCCGCAGCTTTTCCGCCAGCGCCCGCGGTCCCTGGATAACGAACAGCCAGAAATATTCGGCGGTATCGAGGAAAGCATCATGGTAGCCCAGCTCCGCCTCCAGCTTTTCTGCTTCATCACGCGGGTAGCCGGTGACGATGCGGTCAACCAGCGTTGAACAAAACGTATTGGCGGTCTCAACCCAGTCGCGAAAAGCCGCGGGCAATTGCCACTCTTCGGCGTAGCGCAGCACCAGCGCCTTCAGCGCTTCGCCGTTGTAGTCAATCAGCTCACACGGGATAATCGTCCAGCCCTTATCCGCTGCGCCGTTGAAATGGCGGAACCGTTCGAGCAGCAGCTGGGCCAGCTTCGCCGGGAAACTCACCGGCGGCTTATCGTCAGGCCGGTCTCCGGCGTGATAGCTGATGCCCGCTTCGGTGGTATTTGAAAATACGAACGCGATCGCCGGATTTCGAGCCAGCGCCAGATAGCCGGCAAAATCCTGCCAGGGGTTAATTTCATTGTTTACGGAGCGAATAATCCGCGCCTCGCTCACCGCCTCGCCGCGTTCGTCCAGCCCGCGGATCACCGTGGTGTAGAGTCCGTCCTGGGTATTGAGCGACGGCGGAAACTCAGTGTTGATCGGGCGAACGATGGTTACGCCTGCCGCCAGATCGGTTTTCTCATTCAACAGATCCAGCTGCCAGTCGATAAACGCCCGCAGGAAGTTGCCCTCGCCGAACTGAATCGCGCGCGTCGGGTACTGCGGCCCGGGAAAATCTTGTCTGTTTAACGATTTCATGAGTTTACCTGCTAAAAATGAATGACGCCTTTGATCAGCTGGCGATTATTAATCACTTCGCTTTCGTAAATGTCCGCCAGCGATCTGAAATCGTAACGGTGGGTCAGCATCATCCTGGCGGTGATTTTCCCCTCGGCCATCAGCCGCCCGACTTTGGCAAAATCCTCTTCCGTCGCATTGCGGCTGCCCATCATGGTGGTCTCTTTCTTATGAAATTCCGGGTCTGAGAACTGCAGTTCACCTTTAAACAGGCCAACGAATATGATGCTGCCGCCGTGGCGGATTAAATTCACCGTGTTGTTCATCGCATGCTGATTCCCGGTGGCGTCGATCACTTTTTGCGCCAGAGAACCGCCGAAGGCTGCGCACAGCTGTTCGATAAACTGCGGGTCGGAAGGATCGAGGGTGCTCAGGCCGAGATGCTGCGCCACGTGTTCGCGCCGCGCTGGACTGGTGTCCGCCACCACCACCTGCGCCCCGTCGGCTTTGGCGATAGCCGCCGCCCCAAGGCCGATGGGGCCCGCGCCAACCACCAGCACCTGCTCTCCCGCCCGGATAGCGGCGCGACGCACCGCGTGGGCGCTGATGGCGAAGGGTTCAATCAGCGCCGCGGCTTCCGGCTCGACGTCATCCACCACCAGCAGATTTTTGACCGGCACGCTGAGGTACTCGCTAAACCCGCCGTCCCGATGCACGCCGATAACGGAAATCTTCTCGCAGCAGTTTGTCCGGCCGCTCAGGCAGGCCGGACACTGGCGGCAGGCGACGTAGGGAATGACGGCAACCTGCTGGCCGCTTTTCAGATTAAGAATATTTTTACCAAGCCCGATTATCTCGCCGCATATTTCATGACCAAGAACGCGCGGATAGCTAAAAAAAGGTTGATTGCCGCCCCATGCGTGAATATCCGTGCCACAAATCCCCACCGTTTTTATTTTAATGAGAACCTCATCGTCACCGGGAATGGGAATCTGGCGTTTTTCCCAGTGAAATTTTTTGGGTTCTTGACACACTAGCGTATTCATCGACGTCATAATAATTGCCTCCGTATTTGTTGGCTTAGATATCGATGAAAAACAGAGGTGAGAATAAATTCATTGCAAAAATTGTGAAATCTCGCGCACAAAACTGTTTTAAATCCGGCTTTAATAGCGAAAAAACAGGAAACCTATTATGAGCCGCTCGCAAAATCTTCGTCACAACGTCATTAACCAGGTCATTAACGATATGGCGCGCGGCTTTCTCCCCTCGCCGCTACCCTCACAAAGCGCGCTGGCGGAGATGTACAACATCAGCCGCACCACCGTGCGCCACATCCTCAGCCACTTATGCGAGCGCGGCGTGCTGCACCAGGTCAAGCAGGATTACCAGATCCTCCGCCAGCCGGAGGTGCAGGACGGCTTCGATGGCGCCAGCGCCTCGCTGGCCGAACAGAATCGTCTCTTCGAACAGGCGTTTTTCACCATGATCAACCAGCGCCAACTGCGCGCCGGGGAGATGTTCTCCGAGCTACAGCTGGCGCGGGCGGCGGGCGTCAGCCCGGTGGTGGTCAGAGAGTTTTTGTTGAAATTCAGCCGCTACAACCTGATTGAAAGCGAAAAGCGCGGCCAGTGGAACATGAAGAAGTTTGAGTTATCCTGGGCCGAGCAGTTGTTCGAACTGCGGGAAATGCTGGAAACCCACGCGCTTCAGCACTTCCTCAACCTGCCGGATAACGACGCCCGCTGGCTGCAGGCCAGAACCCTGCTTGAGCGCCATCGCGCCCTGCGGGACAGCATCGGCGACAGCTTTCGTATGTTTTCGCAGCTCGATCGCGACTTTCATACGCTGCTGCTGTCCGCTGCGGAAAATATATTTTTTAATCAATCACTTGAAATTATTTCCGTGATCTTCCACTTTCACTATCAGTGGGATGAAAGCGATCTTAAACAGCGCAATATCATCGCCATTGATGAACATATGACCATCCTCAGCGCCCTCATCTGCCGCAGCGATCTGGACGCCAACCTGGCGCTGCGTAACCACCTGAACTCGGCGAAGCAATCGATGATTAACTCGCTCAAACAGAGCGAATCCCTGGCTCATTAAGTACCGATTAAAAACAGAAAATGATTATCAGCAGCACAAATCTCAAAACATAAACCAATGCCGTAAAAAAGGTTATTTATGCTGAAAACAAGTCGACTTACTTTACTGTGAAATAGGTGGGTGGTGTTTAAACCATTCGATGTCACTTGTCGTTCAAATAGAATAGCCAGGAGTCAGGCGTGGAACAACAAAATATAACTATCGACCCGCAGACAACCTTTAAAAAAGGGAAAGCGGAGACGATTTCAGTTCCGTTAGATAATACGTTAACGCGTAGCACTCGCATTAAAAAAATTCAGACAACGGCAATGATCCTGTTATTTCTTGCGGCGGTAATCAACTACCTCGACAGAAGTTCATTGTCCGTCGCGAACTTAACGATTCGCGAGGAGTTGGGGCTGAGCGCCACCGAAATCGGGGCGCTGCTGTCCGTTTTCTCGCTGGCCTACGGTATCGCCCAGCTCCCCTGCGGGCCGCTGCTGGACCGTAAAGGTCCGCGCATCATGCTCGGGCTGGGTATGTTTTTCTGGTCGCTGTTTCAGGCGGTCTCCGGAATGGTGCACAGCTTTACCCAGTTCGTGCTGGTGCGTATCGGCATGGGGATCGGCGAAGCGCCGATGAACCCCTGCGGCGTCAAGGTGATCAACGACTGGTTTAATATTAAAGAGCGCGGCCGCCCGATGGGTTTCTTTAACGCCGCGTCGACCATTGGCGTCGCCATCAGCCCGCCAATCCTGGCCGCCATGATGCTGATGATGGGCTGGCGCGGGATGTTTATCACCATCGGCTTGCTGGGGATCTTCGTCGCTATCGGCTGGTATATGCTCTATCGCAACCGGGAGGATATCGCTCTCACCGCCGACGAGCAGGCCTACCTTAACGCCGGGAGCGTCAACGTTCGCCGCGACCCGCTAAGCTTTGCCGAATGGCGCAGCCTGTTTAAAAACAAAACCATGTGGGGAATGATGCTGGGCTTCAGCGGCATCAACTATACCGCATGGCTGTATCTGGCCTGGCTGCCGGGCTACCTGCAAACGGCATATAACCTCGATCTGAAAAGTACCGGTTTTATGGCCGCCATTCCTTTCCTGTTCGGCGCCGCCGGGATGCTCATCAACGGCTACGTCACCGACTGGCTGGTCAAAGGCGGCATGGCGCCGATCAAAAGCCGCAAAATTTGCATTATTGCCGGGATGTTCTGCTCCGCCGCCTTTACCCTTGTTGTGCCGCAGGCCACCACCTCTATCGTCGCGGTGCTGTTAATCGGTATGGCGCTGTTCTGCATCCACTTTGCCGGCACCTCCTGCTGGGGATTGATTCACGTCGCGGTGGCCTCAAGGATGACCGCGTCCGTCGGCAGCATCCAGAACTTCGCCAGCTTTATCTGCGCCTCCTTTGCGCCGGTGGTGACCGGGTTTATCGTCGATACCACCCATTCATTCCAGCTGGCGCTGATTATCTGCGGCTGCGTGACCGCCCTCGGCGCGCTGGCCTATATTTTCCTGGTCCGACAGCCGATTAGCGACCCGCGTAACGGCTGAATCTTAACGCCCTGCCGACGGCAGGGCGCTCAAGGCCGCGCTCATCTCATACTGTTTTAATGCCATGGGCGTATAGCCGGCGGCGTGAAACAGCGGCGTAAAGCGCTCCGGGATGGTCACCGACGTCCCGAGGCCGGGAAAGCGTTGGGCGAGCGTCCTCAGCATTTCCTGTCCCAGCCCGCGCCCGCGGGCGGCGGGATCGACCCATAAAAACTGCAGCTGCGGCCTGCTGGATAAGGTCGCCAGCACGGCGAAAGCCTGCTGATGAAGGCTCAACGCCCGGCACGGGAGGGTGCTGAAGGTTAGCGGGTCCATCAGCCACGGCAGCTGGCCGTTAATCTCGGCGCCGGCCCTGCGCGTCAGCGCCAGCACGTCATACTCCTGCAATACGGATGACTCCCCGCTCGCGGCCTGCGCGCTCAGATAGCCGCACAGCCCGTGCCGCACCTCGAAGCCCAGCGATTGATACAGCGCCACCGCGGCATGGTTGTCGCGGATAACCTCCAGCCACATCCGCCGTACGCCCTGCGCGCGCAGCGCGTCGATAAGCGGCGTCATCAGCCGGCGGCCAACGCCCTTTCCGCGATACGCGGGCCGCACCGCGAACGCCGCCAGCCGGGCTTCATCGCCGCGTCGGGCGACGACCGCCATCGCGGCGGGGACATCACCATCCAGCCAGACGCGAGAATCCAGCAGGCTCAGCCCTTCGGCGCTAAAACGCTGGACAAAAACCTCCACCGACAGCGTGACGGGAACGAGATAATCTTCGAAACAGTCGCAGAGGATCGTCGTCAGCTGCTCAATGCTGAACTGGGTGGCGGGAACGGCGGTAAGCTCCATACATTTCTCCCGGAGGCTGCTATGCTGAGGTGATGAAAACTAACACTATAACCGCCGCCGCGACGTTACGCCTGACTGAGGAGAACGATATTCCCCTCCTGCCTGCGATTGAGCGCTCGGCGGCCCAGGCTTTTCGCCAGATCCCGGCGCTGGCATGGCTGGCGGAAAGCGATGTGATAAGCCCCGAGCGTCACCGGCTGTTTCTCGAAACGGACCACAGCCTGCTGGCCGTAGCCGATGAACACCCGATCGGCTTCGTGCTGACCGAACCGCTGGACGATGCGCTGTTTATCGCGGAGATCGCCGTCCATCAGGCGTGGCAGGGGCGAGGCGTTGGCCGCATGATGCTGGAGCAGGTTATAGCGACAGCCCGTCAGGCGGCGTATCCGGCGGTCACGCTCACCACCTTCCGCGACGTGCCGTGGAACGCGCCGTTCTACACGCGCCTCGGATTTTCAATGCTGAACGAGCTAAGGCTACCGGCAGGGCTGGCGGCGAAAAGAGATCTGGAGACGGAACACGGGCTAGCGCCGGAAACGCGCTGCGCCATGCGCTTAGCGCTATAGCCTTCGTCGCTGCTTTCAGCGTCTGAATATGGTACAAAGTATCATTCCAAATTAACCCGTTGATACCCGTATGTCCTCGCCAATCGATATCATTTCCTGCATTACCGATCGCTTTGTTGAACTGACGGCGACCGAAAAGCGCATCGCGCAGTTTATTCTCGATGATGTCGCGGCGGCGGCGGCGCTGCCCATCGCGGAGATGGCGCGTCTGACCCATACCAGCCAGGCCTCGGTCACCCGCTTTGCCCGGGCGCTGGGCTGCAAAGACGTCCGCGAGCTGAAGATGAAGCTCGCGCAATCCCTCGCGGTCGGGCAGCGGTTTATCCTCGATGTGCCGGACCTTGAAGGCGTACAGGGGATCTACGAGTCGATCATCGGCGTGCTGGAGACCAACCGGCGGGCGCTGGATCTTGAGGCGCTGAAGCGTGCAGTGAGCTGGCTGAGCGACGCGCGGCAGATCCTCGCCCTCGGCATGGGCGGCGGCTCCACCATCTGCGCCCAGGAGATCCAGTATCGCCTGTTTCGCCTCGGCCTGCCGGTGGTCAGCCAGAATGACGGTCTGCTGGTGCGTATGATGAGCTCGGCGGTAACGCCAAAGGATGTGGTTATCGTGCTGTCCTTAGGCGGCTATACCCAGGAAATCATTGAAAGCGCGGCGATTGCCAGCCAGTACGGCGCGAAGGTGATTGCGATTACCCCTGCCGGAACGCCGCTGGCGGAACAGGCGGATCTGGTGCTGCCGCTGCTGGTGCGCGAAAACGACTATATCTTCAAGCCCAGCACTTCGCGCTATGCGATGCTGGCGATGGTTGACGTGCTGGCCACCGAACTGGCGATGGCCAACAAGACCCAGGCAAAAGGCAGGCTGCGCCGCATTAAGCTGGCGCTCGACAGCCACCGCGGCGGCGTCGACCGGCAGCCGCTGGGCGATTAACCGCAGCGGGCGGCGGCGATAAACCTCTCCGCCTGCTGACGGGTACGCTCCACGGCCTGCCCGGCGCGATAAAGATCGCTTCCCAGACCGGCGCCGGCGCACCCCGCCCGCACCCAGCTCGCCAGATTCTCCGGCGTCACGCCGCCGACCGCCAGCACCGGTACCTCCGGCGGCAGCACCGCTTTCAGCGCCCGAATGTAGTCCGGGCCGAATGCGGAAGACGGGAAAATCTTCAGCCACTGCGCCCCGGCGTCCAGCGCGCTAAACGCCTCGGTCGCCGTGGCGCATCCGGCGCAGACCCGCATTCCGCGCGCCACCGCCCGGCGAATCACCTCCGGCTGAGTATTCGGCGTCACGATAAGCTTCGCCCCGGCGTCGGCCAGAAAATCGACCTGTTCAACCTTAAGCACCGTGCCCGCGCCAATCACCGCCTGTTCGCCAAAGCGCGCGACCATCTGCGGAATGCTCTGCCGCCAGTCCGGTGAATTAAGCGGGATTTCAATATAGCGGAAGCCCGCGCCCACCAGCGTCGCAATATGCTCCGCCGCCTCAGCGGGGCGGATGCCGCGTAAAATCGCCACCAGTTTAATCGTGTCCATGCATTATCCTCGCCATGCCGTTCAGCAATGCCTCATCGCCGCTGCAGCGGTTAACCGTCATTCCATGCGCCCTCATCGCCCGACTGTAGCGGGCGTTCAGCGCCGGGTCGCCGACCAGCGTGACGGTAGAGGGGCGGTAACGCTGGCCCATGACCGCCACCTCCGCGCCAATCAGCAAGCCGGAGAGATAGTCGCTGACCGAGGTCGCCGCCAGCGCCCCGAGTACCCTGGCGGCCCTGGCGACAAACAGTTCGCTCACCAACGACGGCTGCGCCAGCCCTTTTTCCAGCCCCCGCTCAAACGCCGCCTCGTCCGGCTGCTGGGCCGGTAGCCCTTTGCCGAGCAGCGACTGCGTCATCAGCAGATGATGCAGTTCCCCGGTCATCGCCGTGGCAAAATGGCGCACCGCGCCATCCTCCATCTGCACCCATTTACAGTGGGTGCCCGGCAGCACGTAACACTCCGCCGGCGCCAGCAGCCAGGCCCCCAGCAGCTGCGTCTCTTCGCCGCGCATCACGTTGTAATCTCCGGCCTGGTCCATCTTGAGGCCGGGAATAATCCACACGCCTTCGGCCACGGCGCAAAGCTGCTGCCCCGGCGCGTCAATCGCCGCCGGGCAGGCAAGATAGGGCACCGCCTGCCAGCCGGCATCACTGCCGATCATCCCGGCCATCAGCACCGGCAGCGTCGCCGCGCCACGCCAGGGCGCCAAATGCTCCTCGAATACGTCGGCGGGCGCCCGCCCGTTCAGGCGGGTGATGCCCAGCGGCAGCTGCTTCGTTTCGACGCACTGGCCGTTGCGAATCAGCCAGCCGCGCAGCTGGGTGGAGCCCCAGTCGACGGCAATATAGTCCCTCATTGCGCTTCTCCTGAGGCCTGCGCCACCGCCGTTTTCGCCGGCGCCGCCTGCCCTTCCCGCTCCAGGGTAATCATCTCCAGCGCTTGCTGACGGCTGATTTTGCTGGCAGGCGTCATTAACGTGACAAAAACAGCGGAAACGAAGCTGCCGACGACCGACGGTATGCACGGGTTGCCCCAGTAAGCCAGCCAGTCGGCCTTAATCAGAACCACAATAGAGACCAGCATGCCGCTCAGCAGCGCGGTTAACGCGCCCTGCCAGTTAAAGCGCAGCCAGAAGCGGCCCAGAATCGAGCAGACGAACAGCCCGGACATCAGCATGGAGATCATTTTGGTGATATAGCTGATGATATCGTTCGAGGTCAGGGCGAAGATCATCGCCAGGCCGATAACAAACGCCAGCATCCAGCGCGACAGCGTAATGGCTTTATCTGCCGGGGGCATTTTCCCGGTAACGAGGGTATAAACATCGCGCATCATAATGGCCACGGCGGCTATCGCATCGGAGCTGGCCGAAGACATGGTGGCGGAAAGCCCGGCAATCAGCACCACCAGCCCCAGCATCGCCGGCAGGAAGCTGGTCGCGAACAGGAATGCGTAATTGCTGTTCTCCAGATGGGGGTTCATCGTCCATGCCGCCATGCCGATAATCGCCGGTAGCACCGAGAAAAACAGATACAGCACGCCGGTATAGACAAACGAGCGGCGCACCGAAGAGACGTCTTTCCCCGAGTAGATACGCTGACGATAGGAAGGGGTCGCCAGTACGCCGACGCCGATGACCATCGCCAGCGATAGCGCTGGCATCACCCCGAGCTTGTCAACGGCAAACAGGCTCATCGCCTTAGGATCCATCGCCTGAACAATGGCATCCCATCCCCCCACGTGAACCACGGCCAGAATCGCCATCAGAATAAAACCGAAAAACAGAATTAATGCCTGAATGGTATCCGTCCACACCACCGCAGAATAACCGCCAATAATCACGTAAATCGCAAACGCCAGAGCGATAATAATTTTTGCCAGCGTCAGATTTATTCCTGTGGCCCAGGATAAATACATGCTGCCGCCGAGAATATGCGCCCCCAGCCAGCCAATCGAAGCAATAAATATCATTATGCCGACGATATTTTTAATTAAATGGCTGCCGCCGGTATAATACGACAGCTCCTCGCTCATGGTCATAAAACGGAGTTTACGCACCGGCGCAAACAGCCAGGCCACCAGCAGAATACCGATCGCCCCGCCCACGCCGTACAGCATGCCGGCCCAGCCGTTGCTGTAGCCGAAGCCTACGGCGCCCATGCTTGAACCGGTTCCCACCATGGTCGCCACGGTGGAACCCAGCGTCAGAAAAAGCGGTAAGGAACGGCCGCCGAGTAAAAAATCTTCACCGCTTTTTTGATTACGCGACACGTACCAGCCAAGCCAAATCATGGCCAACGCGTAAATAATAAAGCCGACTAAAAAGATATGACTATTCATAATTCACATCCTGCCAGTTGAGTAGGTAAAAGGTAAAAGGCTACGGAGCGCTGAATGAATTCAGCGCTCAAAATTCTGTTTATATTTCTGATGAATAAATTTTTATACGCGAGCCGCGTTATAACAGGTCACATCCACTTCGACTTTACAATCCACCACCAGGTCCGCGACGCAGCAGATACGGGCAGGCGGGTTGTCGGCAAAGAACTCGCGGAACACTTTATTGAACGACTGAAAATAGCGCGAATCGGTGAGGATCACCTTGACATGCACCACGTCGGCCAGGCTATAGCCCGCTTCGTTCATGATATCCACACAGTTCTGAATCGCCAGCCGCGACTGCTCGACAATCCCGCCCTCCACCACTTCACCATCTTTCATCGGCGTCTGGCCGGAGACATACAGCCAGCCTCCCGCCTCCACCGCGCGCGCGAACGGCAGATGCTGCCCGCCGGTGCCGGTACCGCCTTCCACGCCATAACGTTTAATACTCATCTTTCACTCCTCAGTTCATTTGGCGGCGCAGGAAACGCCCCGCACGCCCGATAATCTTTTTATCGCTGCCGTAGCTCATCACGCCGTTGACCATCACCGCCTCAATACCGTCCGCCGGTTGTTTCGGGTCGGAGAAGCTGGCGACATCGCGCACCGTCTGCGGATCGAACAGCACCAGATCGGCGAAATAGCCCACTTTCACCAGCCCGCGATCCGCCAGCTGGAAACGCGCCGCCGACAGTCCGGTCATTTTGTGAATAGCGGTGGTCAGCGGAAACAGCCTTTCATCGCGGCTGTAGTGGCCTAATACCCGAGGGAAAGCGCCCCACAGCCGCGGGTGCGGCATCGGATCGTTCGGCAGACCGTCGGAGCCGATCATCGTCACCGGATAACGCAGTACCCGCCGTACGTCCTGCTCATCCATGTTGTAGTAAATGGCCCCGGCGGGCATCAGCCGCGCCGCCGCCTCATGCAGGCTAACCTGCCAGCCGTCGGCAATCTGCTGCAGGGTTTTCCCGGCCTGTTCCGGCTGCGCTTCCGACCAGGTGATGACGATGTCGAACTCATCGGTCACCTGCTTCATATCCAGCGTCGATGAGCTGGCGGAATAGGGGTAGCAGTCGCAGGCGATCTCCTGGCGCTGGCGCATTTCATCAAAGAAGGCCAGCGTCTCCTTCGTGCGACCCCAGTTTTTCGCGCCGGCGCACTTGTGGTGCGAGACCACCACCGGCACGTTGCCGTGGCGCCCAATGCGGAACGCCTCGTCGAGCGCATCCAGAATCGGCTCGAACTCCGAACGCAGGTGGGTGGTATAAATTCCCCCCTCTGCCGCCAGTTCCTCGGCCAGCGCCATCACCTCTTCAGTGGTGGACTGAAACGCGCTGGCGTAGGCCAGCCCGCTGCTCAGGCCAAGCGCGCCCTGGCGCAGCGCGTCGCGCAGCTGGACGCGCATCCCGGCGATTTCGGTTTGCGTTGCCGGGCGGAACAGATCGTCCATATGATTATTACGCAGCGCGGTATGGCCAATCAGCGTGCCAACGTTCAACGACGGCTTCGCCGCCTCCACCGCGTGGGCGTAAGCGTCCACGGTGGGGTAAATAAAGTGCTCCTGCTCGCCCAGCAGGTTCATCGGGTCCGGCACGCCGTCGCGCAGGGTCGCCGTCGCCGCGCTGATCCCGCAGTTGCCGACAATCACCGTCGTCACCCCCTGGCTCAGCTTGGGCAAATAGGCCGGCATACGGATGACGTTAATGTCGTCATGGGTATGCACATCGATAAATCCGGGCGCCAGCACGCGCCCCTGCCCGTCAATCACCTGCTCCGCCGGCAGGTTTAGCGCCGGGGCCACTTCCACAATTCGATCGCCCTTCACCGCCACGTCGCCGCGAAACTGCGGTCCGCCGCTGCCGTCAATGACCGTGACGTTTTTGAAAAGCCAGTTAACTTTCATCGCAATTACTCCCTTTCAACTCTGCCGACAAGTTAACCATTTACAAGGCGGAAAAACAGTGGAAAACTACGCAAAAACCAGATCAAATTATGATACTTTTATTCATACATAACGAAATAAAGTAAATAAATATATAGTTTTCAATTAATTATAATTGATACTCAGCTTTAATCCGAGCATAAACCCTGAAAGGATAATGTTATGAAATACCATCAAGATACGCTGATTCCGCATAAGGCCGCCGTCATGTCCGCCCCGGCGAATCTGCTGGCGGAGGAGGTCTGCCTCCCTGCCGCGCTGCTGAAAAAAACGGCGCTGGAGAATAACATCGCCTGGATGCAGCGCTATGCCGACGCGCGCGGCGTCTCGCTGGCGCCGCACGGCAAAACGACGATGACGCCGTGGATTTTTCAGGCCCAGCAGCGGGCGGGCGCATGGGGGATCGGCGCAGGCAGCGCCTGGCAGGCTGGCGCGGCGATGGCCAGCGGGGTTGAGCGCGTCCTGATGGTCAATCAGCTGGTCGGCAGGGCGAATATGCAGGCGGTTTCGCGGCTGAAAGCGCATTACCGGGCGGCGGATTTTATCTGCTGTATCGATAGCCTCGCCAACGCCCGCGCGCTGTCGGCCTTTTTCAGCGAACGGCGGCAAACGCTGGACGTGCTGATTGAGCTGGGCGTGGCCGGCGGGCGCTGCGGCTGCCGCAGCGTTGACGATGCGCTAACCCTGGCGCAGGCCGTCGCGGACCTTCCTGGCCTCAAGCTGCGCGGTCTCGAACTGTATGAAGGGGTGCTGCACGGTGACGATCCGCAGCCGCAGGTGGAAGTTATGCTGCGCCAGGCCGCTGATTTGGCCTGCCGGATGGAGCATCTGGTTGAGGGGGAGTTTGTGCTGACCGGCGCGGGCACCGTCTGGTATGACGTGGTGTGCAATATCTGGCTGGCGGCGCAGAAGCCGGCGCGGTGCCGAATCGTCATTCGCCCCGGCTGCTATATCACCCACGACCGGGGGATCTACGATATCGCGCAAAAAGCGCTGGTGGCGCGCGATCCGATCGCCTGCGATCTGGGCGGCGATTTAACCTCGGCGCTGGAGCTGATGGCGATGGTCCAGTCGGTGCCGGAAGCGGATCGCGCGGTGGTCAACTTCGGTAAACGCGACTGCGCCTTCGACGCCGGGCTGCCGCAGCCGATCGCCCGGTATCGCAACGGCGAGCGGCTGTCCGCAGAGGGGATCGAAAGCGTCGGGATCATGGATCAGCACTGTATGCTGCGCCTCGCGCCCGGCAGCGACGTGCAGGTCGGCGATATTCTGGTGTTCGGCACCTCGCACCCGTGCCTGACGTTTGATAAATGGAAAACCCTGCTGCTGGTGGATGAGCAGTATAACGTGCTGGAAGAGCTGGATACCCTGTTCTGAAGAACGCCTCCGGGATGTTTTTCGCGCGGACAACGCATTACGCCTCTTCCTCGCCCCGCGTTCCATTCCCCAGGGCGATAAACTCCTCCAGCAGCGCGGTAAGCTGGCGCATTTTTTCGACGGTAAACTCGGCTTCTATCTGGCGATAGGCTTCTTCGACCTGGGCCTGGGCGCTTTCATACAGCTTCAGGCCCGCCGGGGTCAGCGAAACGTACAGCTTGCGCTGATCGTTAACCGGCTTTAAGCGCAGCACCAGGCCGTCGCGTTCCATACGGGTCAGGATGCCGGTCAGGCTCGGGCGTAAAATACAGGCGCGAAAGGCCAGGTCGTGAAAATCCATCGACGGATTTTCGGCGAGGATCCGCACGATACGCCACTGCTGCTCGGTAAGATTATGGCGTTTAACAATGGGCCGAAAGTGGGCCATCGCCGCTTCCCGCGCCTGCAGCAGCGCGATAGTTAACGAATCATGCATCACATACCTCTGAATGAAATTCCTCATCTGTTAATAAGTTAATAATTAGCCTTAATTGCCGCAGAAGGCAACCGGTTTCTGTCTTTGAAAAGTACCAGATGGTACAAAGAAATTTCATTACCAATTGATTTAAAACATAAAAATTAAAATTCTGTAAATATATTGTTAATCCGATCACAAAAAATTCACTTCTGTTTGCCAAACCTTCCTGCAAAGCATAAAAGATGATCATTAACATATTAATGAAATTCGTTATTCCCAAATCTGCAGCAGAGGAGTGGTCAATGAAAGGCACCATCTTCGCCGTGGCGCTTAACCACCGCAGCCAGCTCGACGCCTGGCGCGAAGCGTTCCAACAGGCTCCCTATAAAACCCCGCCGAAGACCGCGGTCTGGTTTATCAAACCGCGCAACACCGTTATCGGCGACGGCGAGAGTATCCCCTATCCGGACGGTGAAACCGTGCAGAGCGGCGCCACCGTGGCGCTGATCGTTGGTAAAACCGCGCGCAAAGTCGCCGCAGAAGACGCTGCGGCTTATATTGCCGGGTACGCGCTGGCCAACGACATCAGCCTGCCGGAAGAGAGCTTCTATCGTCCGGCCATCAAAGCCAAATGCCGCGACGGCTTCTGCCCGCTGGGCGCCCTCGCGCCGCTCAGCAACGTCGATAACCTGACCATCATCACCGAAATCAACGGTCGCGAAGCGGACAGCTGGAATACCGCCGATCTTCAGCGCTCCGCCGCCGAGCTGCTAAGCGCCCTGAGCGAATTCGCCACCCTCAATCCCGGCGATGCGATTCTGATCGGTACGCCCCACACTCGCGTTACGCTGCGCCCCGGCGATCGCGTACGCCTTCTCGCCGAGGGCTTCCCGGCGCTGGAAAACCCGGTGGTTGCTGAAGGAGAGCTGGCATGAGACGAGCACGTATTGAGTGGCAAGGACAGCGGCACGATGTCCAGGTTAATGAACGCGGTCAGGTCAAGCTCGCCAACGGCAGTCTGCTTAAGGAAGGCGAGTTTCGCTGGCTGCCGCCCGCCAACGGCACCCTGTTCGCGCTGGGCCTGAACTACGCCGATCACGCCAGCGAGCTGGCGTTTACGCCGCCAACGGAGCCGCTGGTATTTATCAAAGCGCCCAACACCTTTATCGGCCACCGGCAGGAATCAGTGCGCCCGGATAACGTCGAGTACATGCATTACGAGGCGGAACTGGTGGTGGTGATTGGCAAAACCGCGCGTAAGGTCGCCGAAGCCGACGCTATGGCGTACGTAGCCGGCTACACCGTCTGCAACGATTACGCCATCCGCGACTACCTGGAAAACTACTATCGCCCCAACCTGCGGGTCAAAAGCCGTGACACCCTGACGCCGATCGGCCCGTGGATCGTCGGCAAAGAGGCGATCCCGGATCCGCATAACCTGGCGCTGTGCACCTGGGTCAACGGCGAACTACGCCAGCAGGGCACCACCGCCGATCTGATCTTCAGCATTCCGTTCCTGATCGCTTACCTCAGCGAATTTATGACCCTGCAGCCGGGCGACATGATCGCCACCGGCACGCCTAAAGGGCTATCGGACGTGGTGCCGGGCGATGAAGTGATCGTCGAAGTGGAGGGCGTCGGCCGTCTGGTCAACCACATCATCAGCCAGCAGGCATATGAGGAGAAGCTGTCATGAAAAAAATTAACCACTGGATCAACGGCAAAAACGTCGCCGGAAGCGACTATTTCCACACCACCAACCCGGCCACTGGCGAAGTGCTGGCGGAGGTCGCCTCCGGCGGCGCCGACGAGGTGAATCAGGCGGTGGCCGCGGCGAAAGAGGCGTTCCCGAAATGGGCCAATCTGCCGATGAAAGAGCGCGCGCGTCTGATGCGCCGGCTGGGGGATCTGATCGATCAGAACGTCCCGGAGATCGCCGCCATGGAGACTGCCGATACCGGTCTGCCGATCCACCAGACCAAAAACGTGCTGATCCCGCGCGCTTCGCATAACTTCGAGTTCTTCGCCGAGGTGTGCCAGCAGATGAACGGCAAGACCTACCCGGTTGACGACAAGATGCTCAACTATACCCTCGTGCAGCCGGTCGGCGTCTGCGCGCTGGTGTCGCCGTGGAACGTGCCGTTTATGACCGCGACCTGGAAGGTGGCGCCGTGCCTGGCGCTGGGTAATACCGCGGTGCTGAAGATGTCCGAACTGTCGCCGCTAACTGCCGACCGTCTTGGCGAACTGGCGCTGGAAGCGGGTATTCCGGCGGGTGTGCTGAACGTGGTTCAGGGCTACGGCGCGACGGCGGGCGATGCGCTGGTCCGCCACCATGACGTGCGCGCGGTGTCTTTCACCGGCGGTACCGCCACCGGGCGCAACATCATGAAAAACGCCGGGCTGAAAAAGTACTCCATGGAGCTGGGCGGCAAATCGCCGGTGCTGATTTTCGAAGACGCCGATATTGAGCGCGCCCTCGACGCCGCGCTGTTCACCATCTTCTCGATCAACGGTGAACGCTGCACCGCCGGCTCACGCATCTTTATTCAGCAGAGCATCTACCCCGAGTTCGTTAAACGCTTCGCCGAGCGGGCGAACCGCCTGCGCGTCGGCGACCCGACCGACCCGAACACCCAAGTGGGGGCGCTGATTAGCCAGCAGCACTGGGAGAAAGTCTCCGGCTATATCCGCCTCGGCATTGAAGAAGGGGCGACCCTGCTGGCCGGCGGCGCGGATAAACCGACCGATCTGCCCGCCCATCTGAGAAACGGCAACTTCCTGCGGCCCACGGTGCTGGCGGACGTCGATAACCGCATGCGCGTGGCGCAGGAAGAGATTTTTGGCCCGGTAGCCTGTCTGCTGCCGTTTAAAGACGAGGCGGAAGGTCTGCGCCTGGCCAACGACGTGGAGTACGGCCTCGCCTCGTATATCTGGACCCAGGACGTCAGCAAAGTGCTGCGCCTGGCGCGCGGCATCGAAGCCGGAATGGTGTTCGTCAACACCCAGAACGTCCGCGACCTGCGTCAGCCTTTCGGCGGCGTGAAGGCCTCCGGCACCGGCCGCGAAGGCGGCGAATACAGCTTTGAAGTGTTCGCTGAAATGAAAAACGTCTGCATCTCGATGGGCGACCATCCGATCCCAAAATGGGGAGTCTGATATGGGAAAGTTAGCGTTAGCAGCAAAAACCACTCACGTACCGTCGATGTATCTTTCTGAACTGCCGGGTAAAAACCACGGCTGCCGTCAGGGAGCCATCGACGGGCACAAGGAAATCGGCAAGCGGTGCCGCGAACTCGGCGTCGATACCTTCATCGTCTTTGATACCCACTGGCTGGTCAACAGCGCTTACCACATTAACTGCGCCGACCATTTCCAGGGCGTCTATACCAGCAACGAGCTGCCGCATTTTATCCGCGACATGACCTACGACTACGACGGTAACCCGGAGCTCGGCCACCTGATCGCCGACGAAGCGGTCAAGCTCGGCGTCCGCGCTAAAGCGCACAACATCCCGAGCCTTAAGCTGGAGTACGGCACGCTGGTGCCGATGCGCTACATGAACGCCGATAAGCACTTCAAAGTGGTGTCGATCTCCGCCTTCTGTACCGTTCACGACTTCGCCGACAGCCGCAAGCTGGGCGAAGCCATTCGTAAAGCTATCGAGAAATATGACGGCACCGTAGCGGTGCTGGCCAGCGGTTCGCTGTCGCATCGTTTTATCGACGATCAGCGTGCCGAAGAGGGGATGAATAGCTATACCCGCGAGTTCGATCATCAGATGGATGAGCGGGTCGTGAAGCTGTGGCGCGAGGGTAAATTCAAGGAGTTCTGCACCATGCTGCCGGAGTACGCCGACTACTGCTACGGCGAAGGCAATATGCACGACACGGTGATGCTGCTGGGCCTGCTGGGCTGGGATAAATACGACGGCAAAGTGGAATTTATCACCGAGCTGTTCGCCAGTTCCGGCACCGGCCAGGTCAACGCCGTGTTCCCGCTGCCGGAAACGGCTTAAGGAGAGCGCAGAATGCCGCATTTTATCGCTGAATGTACCGACAACATCCGGGAACAGGCTGATTTACCGGATCTGTTCAGCAAAGTGAACGACGCGCTGGCGGCGACCGGCATCTTTCCCATCGGCGGCATTCGCAGCCGCGCCATCTGGCTGGATACCTGGCAGATGGCCGACGGCCAGCATGATTATGCCTTTGTGCATATGACGCTGAAGATTGGCGCCGGGCGCAGCCTGGAGAGCCGCCAGGACGTGGGCGATATGCTGTTCACGCTGATCAAAGCCCATTTCGCCGCGCTGATGGAGAGCCGCTACCTGGCGCTGTCGTTTGAGCTCGATGAACTGCACCCGACGCTGAACTACAAGCAGAACAACGTGCACGCCTTGTTTAAATAGCGTGCGCCCGGCCAGTCCCCTCTCCTCGTTAGGGAGAGGGAGAAAACAAGCACTGCCACAAAACCCCAGGCCGGGTAAGACGCGCCAGCGTCGCCACCCGGCGCAGCAGCACCGAAAGACGTAACAGGAAGCGACTATGCTCGATAAACATACCCATACCCTGATCGCCCAGCGGTTGAACCAGGCGGAAAAACAGCGTGAACAGATCCGCGCCATCTCGCTGGATCACCCGACGATCACCATCGAAGACGCCTACGCCGTACAGCGCGAATGGGTAAATATGAAAATCGCCGAAGGCCGCGTGCTGAAAGGGCATAAAATCGGCCTGACCTCAAAAGCGATGCAGGCCAGCTCGCAGATAAGCGAGCCGGACTACGGCGCGCTGCTGGACGATATGTTTTTCCACGACGGCGGCGATATCCCCACCGACCGCTTTATCGTCCCGCGTATCGAAGTGGAGCTGGCCTTCGTGCTCGCCAAACCGCTGCGCGGCCCCAACTGCACGCTGTTCGACGTGTATAACGCCACCGACTACGTGATCCCGGCGCTGGAGCTGATTGACGCCCGCTGCCACAACATCGATCCGGAAACCCAGCGTCCGCGTAAAGTTTTCGACACTATTTCCGATAACGCCGCCAACGCCGGGGTGATCCTTGGCGGTCGACCGATTAAACCCGACGAGCTGGACCTACGCTGGATCTCCGCTCTGCTCTATCGCAACGGCGTGATTGAAGAGACCGGCGTCGCTGCGGGGGTGCTGAATCACCCGGCCAACGGCGTGGCCTGGCTGGCGAACAAGCTGGCGCCGTACGACGTCCAGCTGGAAGCCGGACAGATTATTCTCGGCGGCTCCTTTACGCGTCCGGTACCGGCGCGCAAGGGCGACACCTTCCACGTCGACTACGGCAATATGGGCGCGATCAGCTGCCGGTTTGTCTAGGAGAAACATGATGAATAACGCCTTTAAAGACGCCTTAAAAGCGGGTAGACCGCAGATTGGCCTGTGGCTGGGGCTGACCAGCAGCTACAGCGCCGAGCTGCTGGCCGGGGCCGGATTCGACTGGCTGCTGATCGACGGCGAGCATGCGCCAAACAGCGTGCAGACAATACTGGCCCAGCTGCAGGCGATCGCTCCTTACCCCAGCCAGCCGGTGGTCCGTCCGTCGTGGAACGATCCGGTGCAGATCAAACAGCTGCTGGATATCGGCGCCCAAACCCTGCTGGTGCCGATGGTGCAAAACGCCGATGAAGCGCGGCTGGCGGTGAAAGCCACCCGCTATCCGCCCGCCGGCATTCGCGGCGTCGGCAGCGCGCTGGCCCGCGCCTCGCGCTGGAACCGCGTCCCGGATTATCTCCATCAGGCCAACGACGCGATGTGCGTGCTGGTGCAGATCGAAACTCGCGAAGCGCTCAGCAATCTGCCGCAGATCCTCGATGTCGAGGGCGTCGACGGCGTGTTTATCGGCCCGGCGGATCTGAGCGCCGATATGGGCTTCAGCGGCAACCCGCAGCATCCGGAAGTGCAGGCCGCCATTGAGCGCGCCATCGCGCAAATTCGCGCGGCGGGCAAAGCGCCGGGGATCCTGATGGCCAGCGAGCCGCTGGCGAAGCGCTACCTGGAGCTCGGCGCGCTGTTTGTCGCCGTCGGCGTCGATACCACCCTGCTGGCCCGCGGCGCGGAAGTGCTGGCGGCGCGATTTGGCGCGGAAAAAACCGCCCAGGGTTCGTCAGGCGTCTATTAACGCCGGGTGGCGCTGCGCTTACCCGGCAACCCGCAGTACCCTACAAAATTCCCATTAGAGGAAAATGATAATGAGCGATACATCATCTGCCATCCCGGAAAAGTTCGATCCGGCTAATCAGCACAAGCAGCTGACGGCGCAGCAGCAGTCGGTTATCAACAAGCTCTTTCGCCGCCTGATCGTGTTTTTGTTCGTGCTGTTTATCTTTTCGTTTTTAGATCGCATCAATATCGGCTTTGCCGGGCTGACCATGGGGCAGGATCTGGGCCTTAACGCCACCATGTTCGGCCTTGCCACCACCCTGTTTTACGCTACCTACGTCATTTTCGGCATTCCGAGCAACGTGATGCTCAGCATCGTCGGCGCTCGCCGCTGGATCGCCACCATCATGGTGCTGTGGGGCATCGCTTCCACCGCCACCATGTTCGCGACCGGGCCGAACAGCCTCTATATCCTGCGCATGCTGGTAGGGATCACCGAGGCCGGTTTTCTGCCCGGCATTCTGCTCTATCTAACCTACTGGTTCCCGGCCTTTTTCCGCGCCCGCGCCAACGCGCTGTTTATGATCGCGATGCCGGTCACCACCGCGCTGGGGTCAATCGTCTCCGGCTATATCTTGTCGATGGACGGCCTGCTCAACCTGCACGGCTGGCAGTGGCTGTTCCTGCTGGAAGGCTTCCCGTCGGTGCTGCTCGGCATTATGGTCTGGTTCTGGCTTGATGATTCGCCGTCGAAGGCCAAGTGGCTGACCGCGGAAGACAAAAAATGCCTGCAGGAGATGATGGATAACGACCGCCTGACGCTGGTCCAGCCGGAAGGGGCAATCAGCCATCACGCCATGCAGCAGCGCAGCCTGTGGCGGGAAGTGTTCACGCCGATCGTGCTGATGTACACCCTGGCCTATTTCTGCCTGACCAATACGCTCAGCGCGATCAGCATCTGGACGCCGCAGATCCTCAAAAGCTTTAACGAAAGCAGCAGCAATATCACCATCGGCCTGCTGGCGGCGATCCCGCAGATTTGTACCATTCTCGGGATGATCTACTGGAGCCGCCACTCCGATAAATACCAGGAGCGTAAGCACCACACCGCCCTGCCGTTCCTGTTCGCCGCCGCGGGCTGGCTGCTGGCGTCGGCCACCGATCACAGTCTGATCCAACTGCTCGGGATCGTGATGGCCTCCACCGGATCGTTTAGCGCGATGGCCATTTTCTGGACCACGCCGGATCAGTCGATCAGCCTGCGCGCCAGAGCGATCGGCATCGCGGTGATCAACGCGACCGGCAATATCGGATCGGCGCTCAGCCCCTTTATGATCGGCTGGCTGAAGGATATTACCGGCAGCTTTAGCAGCGGCCTGTGGTTCGTCGCCGCCCTGCTGGTCATCGGCGCGGTGATTATCTGGGCGATTCCGATGAAAGGATCGCGTCCGCGCGCGACGCCGTGAGGAGCCGCTATGTGCCAGAGCCCTGTTACCAATATCGATATGAATAAAGAGTACGATGAGAGTCTGGGGACGGAAGAGGTGCATTATCAATCGTTTGCCCGGATGGCGGAGTTCTTTGGCCGCGATATGCAGGCGCACCGCCACGACCAGTATTTTCAGATGCACTTTCTCGATACCGGGCAGATTGAGCTACAGCTCGACGATCATCGCTATTCGGTGCAGGCGCCGCTGTTTGTCCTGACCCCGCCCTCGGTGCCACACGCTTTTATCACCGAGTCCGATAGCGATGGTCACGTGCTGACGGTGCGCGAGGATCTGGTCTGGCCGCTGCTGGAGGTGCTGTACCCCGGCACCCGGGAGGCCTTCGGCCTGCCGGGCATCTGCCTGTCGCTGGCCGATAAGCCCGAGGAGCTGGCGGCGCTGGCGCACTACTGGCGGCTGATTGAACGAGAATCGACCTCGCAGCTGCCGGGGCGGGAACACACCCTGACGCTGCTGGCGCAGGCGGTGTTCACCCTGCTGCTGCGCAACGCGAAGCTTGACGACCATGCGGCCAGCGGGATACGCGGCGAGCTCAAGCTGTTCCAGCGGTTTAACCAGCTGATCGACAGCCACTACCACCAGCACTGGACGGTACCGGATTACGCCTGCGAGCTGCATCTGACCGAATCCCGGTTAACCGATATTTGCCGCCGCTTCGCCAACCGACCGCCCAAGCGGCTGATTTTCGACCGGCAGCTGCGCGAGGCCAGGCGATTACTGCTCTTCTCCGACAGTACGATCGGTGAGATAGCCTGGCAGTTGGGATTTAAGGATCCGGCCTATTTCGCCCGCTTTTTTAACCGCCTGACGGGCTGTTCGCCGAGCGCGTTCAGAACGCAAAAAGTACCGGTGTCTTAGGATCGTCCCGCAGGCGATGCCGCGCATCTGTTCGGCTACAAATTCAAAACCCGCGCTGACTTATCGCCCGGTTCACCGGGGAGCCAGGCCGGAAAATAGAAAAACCGACCCCGATCACATAACCCAATCCCGCCTGAAAAGTACCGACCGTTGACCTAAAAGTCTCTTCACGAAAGCCGCGTTAACCGCTTCAATTTAACAACAAAAACAAAACATAAATTTAACATCGCATTCCGATTAATACTGAAGAGGTCACCTATGAAACCTGAAAACTTCCGTGCAGATACCAAGCGCCCGTTAACCGGTGAAGAGTACCTGAAGAGCCTGCAGGACGGCCGCGAAATCTATATTTACGGTGAACGCGTTAAAGACGTGACCACCCATCCGGCGTTCCGCAACGCCGCCGCCTCCGTCGCCCAAATGTACGACGCGCTGCATAAACCCGAGCTGCAGGATACCCTGTGCTGGGGCACCGACACTGGCAGCGGCGGCTACACCCACAAGTTCTTCCGCGTGGCGAAAAGCGCCGATGACCTGCGCCAGCAGCGCGACGCTATCGCCGAATGGTCGCGCCTGAGCTACGGCTGGATGGGCCGCACCCCGGACTACAAGGCCGCGTTCGGCTGCGCGCTCGGCGCGAACCCGGGATTTTACGGCCAGTTCGAGCAGAACGCCCGCGACTGGTACACCCGCATCCAGGAAACCGGCCTGTACTTTAACCACGCCATCGTCAACCCGCCGATCGATCGCCATAAGCCCGCCGATGAAGTGAAAGATGTTTATATCAAGCTGGAGAAAGAGACCGACGCTGGGATCATCGTCAGCGGCGCGAAGGTGGTGGCCACCAACTCGGCGCTGACCCACTACAACATGATCGGCTTCGGCTCGGCGCAGGTGATGGGCGAAAACCCCGACTTCGCGCTGATGTTCGTCGCGCCGATGGATGCCGAAGGCGTTAAGCTTATCTCCCGCGCCTCCTATGAGCTGGTCGCCGGCGCCACCGGATCGCCGTACGACTATCCGCTCTCCAGCCGCTTCGACGAAAATGATGCGATCCTGGTGATGGATAACGTGCTGATCCCATGGGAAAACGTCCTGATCTATCGCGACTTCGACCGCTGCCGCCGCTGGACGATGGAAGGCGGCTTTGCCCGCATGTATCCGCTGCAGGCCTGCGTGCGCCTGGCGGTGAAGCTCGATTTCATCACCGCCCTGCTGAAACGCTCGCTGGAGTGTACCGGCACCCTTGAGTTCCGCGGCGTGCAGGCCGAGCTCGGCGAAGTGGTGGCCTGGCGCAATATGTTCTGGGCGCTGAGCGATTCAATGTGCGCCGAAGCGACGCCGTGGGTCAACGGCGCGTATCTGCCGGATCACGCCGCGCTGCAAACCTACCGCGTGATGGCGCCGATGGCCTACGCCAAAATCAAAAACATTATCGAGCGCAGCGTCACCAGCGGCCTGATCTACCTGCCGTCCAGCGCCCGCGATCTCAACAACCCGCAGATCAACGAATACCTGGCGAAATACGTGCGCGGATCGAACGGTATGGATCACGTCGAGCGTATCAAGATCCTCAAACTGATGTGGGACGCGATCGGCAGCGAATTCGGCGGCCGCCATGAGCTGTATGAAATCAACTATTCCGGTAGCCAGGATGAGATTCGCCTGCAGTGCCTGCGTCAGGCGCAAAGCTCCGGCAACATGGACAAAATGATGGCGATGGTGGATCGCTGCCTGTCCGAGTACGACCAGAACGGCTGGACGGTGCCGCATCTGCACAACAATACCGATATCAACATGCTGGATAAGCTGCTGAAGTAACCGGCAGCGGGAGGTCACAATGCAATTAGATGAACAACGTCTGCGTTTTCGCGATGCCATGGCCAGTCTGTCGGCCGCCGTTAACGTCATCACCACCGAAGGCGAGGCGGGCCGCTGCGGTATCACCGCCACCGCGGTCTGTTCGGTGACCGATACGCCGCCGTCGGTGATGGTCTGCATCAACGCCAATAGTGCGATGAATCCGGTGTTTCAGGGCAACGGCAAGCTGTGCATCAACGTGCTGAACCACGAGCAAGAGGAGATGGCCCGCCACTTCGCTGGCATGACCGGGATGACGATGGACGACCGCTTCGGCCTCAGCGGCTGGCAAAAAGGCGCGCTGGGCCAGCCGGTGCTGAAAGGCGCGCTGGCGAGCCTCGAAGGCGAAATTAGCCAGGTGCAGACCATCGGTAGCCATCTGGTCTATCTGGTGGAAATCAGGAATATTACCCTGAGCCAGCAAGGTCACGGGCTGATTTACTTTAAGCGCCGCTTCCATCCGGTGATGATGGAGATGGACGTCGTGGCGTAGTTTTGCTTCCCCTCTCTCGCGGGAGAGGGGATTGTCTGTTTTCTCCGCTCGTCACAGTGAGAATATCCCTGTGATCTCAATCACATATTTAAGCCCGCCGGGATTCCTGCCCAACCGCTTACCCCCGCAAGTGACCGCTTAACCCTACATATAACCACTCACAGATTTACCCAACTTTACGCGCGCGACGTTCTGGCAAGATGGTCCCCAGCATAGCTAATCAATGCCTCCTCAAACCCTAACTAAACCCAGACGGCTTCGGCCCATTATTCATCTTATTAAGCCAGGTTTTACTATGGATACTAAAAAGTTATTCAAGCACATACCCTGGGTGATTCTTGGAATCATCGGGGCATTTTGCCTCTCGGTCGTCGCTCTGCGCCGCGGTGAGCACGTCAGTGCGCTGTGGATCGTGGTGGCGTCGGTTTCCGTCTACCTCGTCGCCTACCGTTATTACAGCCTGTATATCGCGCAAAAGGTAATGAAGCTCGACCCTACGCGCTCCACGCCTGCGGTGATTAACAACGATGGCCTGAACTACGTTCCGACCAACCGCTACGTGCTGTTTGGCCACCACTTTGCCGCTATCGCCGGCGCCGGTCCGCTGGTGGGCCCGGTGCTCGCCGCGCAGATGGGCTACCTGCCGGGTACCCTGTGGCTACTGGCGGGCGTGGTGCTGGCCGGGGCGGTGCAGGACTTTATGGTGCTGTTTATCTCCTCGCGCCGTAACGGCGCCTCGCTGGGGGAAATGATCAAGCAGGAGATGGGGCCGGTACCGGGATCCATCGCCCTGTTCGGCTGCTTCCTGATAATGATCATCATCCTCGCGGTGCTGGCGTTGATCGTGGTGAAAGCGCTGGCGGAAAGCCCGTGGGGCGTGTTTACCGTCTGCTCGACCGTGCCGATTGCCCTGTTTATGGGGATCTATATGCGCTTCCTGCGCCCAGGCCGCGTAGGCGAAGTGTCGGTGATTGGTATCGTCCTGCTGGTGGCGTCCATTTACTTCGGCGGCATCATTGCCCACGACCCGTACTGGGGCCCGGCGCTGACCTTTAAAGACACCACTATTACCTTTACCCTGATCGGCTACGCGTTTATCTCCGCGCTGCTGCCGGTGTGGCTGATTCTGGCGCCGCGTGACTACCTGGCGACCTTCCTGAAAATCGGCGTTATCGTCGGCCTGGCGCTGGGGATCGTTATCCTCAACCCGGACCTGAAAATGCCGGCGGTGACCCAGTACATTGACGGTACCGGCCCGCTGTGGAAAGGCGCCCTGTTCCCGTTCCTGTTTATCACCATCGCCTGCGGCGCGGTCTCCGGCTTCCACGCCCTGATCGCTTCCGGCACCACGCCGAAGCTGCTGGCTAACGAAACCGACGCCCGCTTTATCGGCTACGGCGCGATGCTGATGGAGTCCTTCGTGGCGGTGATGGCGCTGGTAGCGGCCTCAATCATCGAACCGGGCCTCTACTTCGCGATGAACACCCCGCCGGCGGGCCTCGGCATCACCATGCCGAACCTGCACGAAATGGGCGGTGAAAACGCCGCGCTGATTGCCGCGCAGCTAAGGGATGTCACCGCGCACGCGGCGGCGACCGTCAGCTCCTGGGGCTTTGTGATTTCACCTGAGCAAATCCTGCAAACCGCGAAAGATATCGGCGAACCGTCGGTACTCAACCGCGCGGGCGGTGCGCCGACGCTGGCTGTGGGTATCGCTCACGTGTTCCACAAAATCATCCCGATGGCGGATATGGGCTTCTGGTACCACTTCGGTATTCTGTTTGAAGCGCTATTTATCCTCACCGCGCTGGATGCCGGTACCCGCGCAGGCCGCTTTATGCTGCAGGATCTGCTGGGCAACTTCGTACCGTTCCTCAAGAAAACCGACTCGCTGGTGGCGGGTATTATCGGCACCGCGGGCTGCGTCGGCCTATGGGGCTACCTGCTGTATCAGGGCGTGGTCGACCCGCTGGGCGGCGTGAAGAGCCTGTGGCCGCTGTTCGGTATCTCTAACCAGATGCTGGCCGCCGTGGCGCTGGTGCTCGGCACCGTGGTGCTGGTCAAAATGCAGCGCACCAAATACATCTGGGTCACCGTGATCCCGGCCGCGTGGCTGCTGCTGTGCACCACCTGGGCGCTGGGCCTGAAACTGTTCAGCACCAACCCGCAGATGGAAGGTTTCTTCTTCATGGCGCAGCAGTATAAAGAGAAGATCGCCGCCGGCGGCGAACTGACCGCGCAGCAGATTGCCAACATGAACCATATCGTGGTGAACAACTACACCAACGCGGGTCTGAGCATTCTGTTCCTGGTGGTGGTCTACAGCATCATCTTCTACGGCATCAAAACCTGGCTCAACGTGCGCAACAATAAAGTGCGTACTGACAAAGAGACGCCGTACGTGCCGGTACCGGAAGGCGGCGTGAAGACCTCTTCGCATCACTAAACCTTAATGCCGGATGGCGCTACGCTTATCCGGTCTACACAAGCGAATGTTTGTAGGCCGGATGAGGCGCTAGCCGCCATCCGGCTTTATTCGTTCTCTGGGACTCACAATGTTTGGTAACTTAGGTCAGGCAAAAAAATACCTCGGTCAGGCGGCAAAAATGCTGATCGGCATTCCGGATTACGACAACTACGTCGAGCATATGCAGACCAACCATCCGGACAAGCCGTACATGACCTATGATGAATTCTTTCGCGAACGCCAGCAGGCCCGCTACGGCGGCGATGGCAAAGGCGGCGTGCGCTGCTGTTAATGGAGGCAAACATGGCACCGATTGCAGTCACCCTGCTGACCGGTTTTCTTGGCGCGGGTAAAACCACCCTGCTGCGTCATATTCTGAACGAACGGCACGGCTTTAAAATTGCCGTTATCGAAAATGAATTTGGCGAAGTCGCCATCGATAACCAGCTTATCGGCGATCGCGCCACGCAGATTAAAACCCTGACCAACGGCTGTATCTGCTGTACCCGCTCCAACGAGCTGGAAGACGCCCTGCTCGATCTGCTCGACAGCCGCGATCGCGGAGACATCGCTTTTGACCGGCTGGTGATCGAATGCACCGGCATGGCCGACCCCGGCCCGATCATCCAGACCTTTTTCTCTCACGATGTGCTGTGTGAACGCTATCTGCTGGATGGCGTGATTGCGCTGGTTGACGCGGTGCACGCCGACCAGCAGATGAATCAGTTCACCATCGCCCAGTCGCAGGTGGGCTACGCCGATCGCATTCTGCTCACCAAAACTGACGTGGCGGGCGACAGCGACAAGCTCCGCGAACGGCTGACGCGTATTAACGCCCGCGCGCCTATTTACAACGTTACCCACGGCGATATCGATCTGAACCTGCTGTTTAACACCAGCGGCTTTATGCTGGAGGAGAACGTGGTTAGCAGCAAACCGCGCTTCCACTTTATGGCCGATAAGCAGAACGACGTGTCGTCTATCGTGGTGGAGCTGGATTATCCGGTGGATATCAGCGAGGTGTCGCGGGTGATGGAAAACCTGCTGCTCACCTTCGCAGAACAGCTAATGCGCTATAAAGGGATGCTGTGGATCGACGGCGAGCCCAACCGCCTGCTGTTCCAGGGGGTTCAGCGGCTATACAGCGCCGACTGGGATCGGCCGTGGGGCGATGAACGGCCGCACAGTACCCTGGTGTTTATTGGGATACAGCTTCCGGAAGATGAGATTCGCACCGCCTTTGAAAGCCTGCGCAGGTAGCCACGCAGCTCATCCCCCTCTTCAGGAGGGGGAATACGCGCATGAAAATGTAAAACTTTACTTTTATATGTAACAACAGAAACGTTTTTGGAAATAATTAGAAAGGCAATTATTGCGTTTATAACCGCTTTTTCTCGCCTGTTCAGCGAATATTTAGCCAAAAGATTCAACTCACGCTCAACGGCCAAAGATTACCCATTGACAGCGCCGTAAAAACAACTAACAAACAACACAAATAAATATATCTAATAACAAAATTAGCATAAAACAGTAATCGCTAGCTGATTTGCAGTCATAAAAATCGATTGTTAAGGTGCCCTCCGCGTAATGTAATGATGAGGCACAAACCATGAAAAAGCTGAATATCCTTCTCCTCACGGCCTTGACCGCCGTCTCGGGATCCGCACTGGCGATGGGCGGTACCGTTGAGCAGGGCAAGAACTTCACCAACCTGAATCTGGAAATGGGGAAATCCTCCTCTGGCCTGTATGTGGAAAGCAACTGGCTCAAAAATACCGATGACGGTACCCAGACAGGCGGCGTCGGCGCGGGTTATAACCTGGAACTCGGCCCGGTGATGCTCAATGCCGGCGCGAAAGCTATCTACCTGGGTCCCAAAAAAGGCGATAACGGCGTGGCCTTCCCTATCGGTGGCGGCGTCAACGTGGCCCTGACCGACAGCATCCATCTCTATGGTGAGGGCTATGCCGCGCCAGAGGGCCTGAACAACAGCGTCAAAAACTACGTTGAAGCCAACGGCGGCGTAAGCTGGACGCCCATCACCCCGGTCACGCTGAAAGTGGGCTATCGCCACGTCAGCGTCGACGGCAAAGATGGCCGCCCGGGCCACACGCTGATTGACGGCGCTTATGTCGGCGGTGGGGTTACCTTCTGATGAACGGCCGCTTCGCCGCGCTTTGCGCGCTGAGCCTCGCCGTGCTGCTGTCAGGCTGCGTCCAGTACAAATGGGTGAAACCGGGCGTCAGCGATACGGAGATGAATAAAAAGCTCACCGAGTGCGAAGCGCAGGCGCTGATCGATCTCCCCCCGGATAACGTCGTCACCGGTTCAAGCTCGGAAAAAACGGACAAAGAGAACAAGAAAAAGGATATTTCCACCAGCTATACGGTGGAGGACGCCAATGCTGGGCGCAGAGATACGCTTGTAGACAGCTGCATGTTTAAAAGCGGCTGGGATAAGATTGAAGTTCAGTGATCGCCAAAAAAACCTGCCGGATGGCAGGTTTTTGTCTTCACGCCGTTATTTATGCACGACGACCAGTTTCTGATTCACAAACTCTTTAATGCCAAGATCGGAAAGCTCGCGGCCAAACCCGGAGCGCTTAACGCCGCCAAACGGCAGCTCCGGCGCGGTATCGGTTAGCCAGTTGATATAGACCATCCCGGTTTCAATCCGCGAGGCCATACGTTTCGCCCTTTCAATATCCTGGCTGAATACGGCTCCGCCAAGGCCATAGTGCGAATCGTTGGCCAGCTTCACCGCCTCATCGTCATCTTTCACCACGTAGATTTGCGCGACCGGACCGAAGAACTCTTCGAAGTAGGCCGGGTTATCGCGGGTAATGCCGGTCAAAATGGTCGGTTCGAAAAAGCTGCCCTCCCGCTGCGCGGGTTTGCCGCCCAGGTGCAGCTTCGCGCCGTTTTTCAGCGCGTCATTCACCTGCCTGGTCAGCGTTTCCAGCGCATCTTTTGAGGAGAGCGGACCCAGCGTCGTACTCTCATCCAGCGGATCGCCGATTTTCACCTGACGGAAGGCCTCGGTAAACTGGCTCAGGAACGCGTCGGCAATTTTTTCATGCAGGATAAAGCGCTTCGCCGCGGTGCACACCTGGCCCGCGTTGTTGAGCCGCGCCTGTACACCGATCTTCACCGCCTTCGCCAGATCGGCATCGTCCAGGACCACAAAGACATCGTTACCGCCCAGTTCAAGCGTCGCTTTCTTAATGTGTTTAGCCGCCTGCGCCGCCACCACGCTACCGGCTTTTTCCGAGCCGGTCAGGGCCGCGCCCTGTACGCGATCGTCGGCGATAATCTTCGCCACCTGATCCTGAGAAATAAACAGGTTAGTCCACGCGCCTTCCGGCGCGCCGGCTTCGCGTACCAGGTGGGCGAAGGTTTCCGCACAATGCGGGACGATGCTGGCATGCTTGGCGATAACCGGGTTCCCCGCCGCCAGGTTCGGCGCCAGCACGCGCATAAGCTGGTAATAAGGGAAGTTCCACGGTTCTACCGCCATCAGCACGCCGATGGGATGGTGTTCGACCCAGGCTTCACCCAGCTCGGACGGATACTTTACCGGCGCCAAAAACTGTTTGGCGTTGTCGGCGTAGTAGCGGGCAATTTGCGCGCACAGTTTAACCTCACCGCGGCTCTGCGCAATAAGCTTGCCCATCTCCTGGCTGGCGATTTCGGCCAGTTCGTCAACCCGGTCATCGATCAGATCCGCCAGCTTGTGCAGCACCGATAGCCGCTGCGCTATATCGCCTTTCGACCACGACGAATGATATAGCGCATCCGCCTTCTGCAGCGCCGCCTCTACGTCCGCATCGCTGTGTGACGGGTACGCTTTGATGAGCTGATTGTTTGCAGGATTCACCGTCTGATAAGCCATATCGTATGTCTCCTTGTTATCGCTGTTAACGCAGTCATAAATACCGCACAGGATATTAAGGGTAGTCGAGATAGCTGTGGATGCGGCCAAACTCAGAGAGATACGGAATTTTCCCGAAATGGAACGGGGAACGCTATCAGCATAAACCCCTCATAAATAACGTCAATATATCAATATCTTAGTGAATAACAGCCCGGATATCTGCCTCCGACAAACCGGTAATTCTCAGCACCGTTTCCAGCGCCATCCCTTCGGCGAGCATCGTTTGAGCAATACGCAGCGCTTCGGCGCGCTGCCCCTCCTCAACGCCCTCAAGTCGACCTTCCCGCTTCCCCTGCCTGCGCCCCACTTCACGTCATCTTTCGGCGATAGTCATTAGCTTCTCCTTGTGATGCGGTACCCGCCGGGCCACTTCGCGGATAAATTTCCCCAACCGAAGCGCTTTGCCCGAGTGAACCAGATAATTAAACAGCGTTTTTAGCTGCCTATCATTAGCTTATCCGCTAAGCAAAATGGCCGTCAGATGTTCCACAATGCCCAGCAGATCGCGCTGACGAATATGTTTTTGCAGCAGTTCAAGTAAGGCTACTCGGCGATGCTGGACAATTTCATTCCTCATTTGCAAGCGAGACATTTTTGTGGAAGGCGACTCGCGGTTCTTCCGCAGGCTGAAGGCATGTTATAAACAACTATCCCTCTCAGCTAAGGAGCCCACCGTGAGCCATACGCGCAATATTCAGCAAACCTTCTGGCACGACGAACAGCTGCCCTGGCTGGAGCTGCGCAGTACCTGGAACAGCCGCCAGGCCTATAAACGTCATCGCCATCCGCAGCTCTCCATTGGGGCGATTATCGAGGGGGAAACGCGCTGTCTCTGCAATGGTCAGGAGTATCTGCTGCGGCCCGGCGATCTGATTATTATTCCCGCCCAGGCGCCCCACAGCTGTAATCCGCGCGACGGCCAGCCGCGCAGCTACCATATGCTCTATCTCGAGCTAAGCTGGTGCTGGCGACAGCTGGCAGGCGATGGGCATCATGAGCGATTGATAGCCTCCCAGCCGGTGATACGCGATGCCGAACTGTTTGCCCGGTATTTGCAGATCGTGGAATTGATGAGCCAGCAGAACACCGCCGCGTTACCCGAAAGCGTCGCCCGCTTGCTGCGCGGCCTGCCGCTGCGCCCGCTCGCGCCTGCGGCGCTAAGTCAAACCAGCGCGCGTTTGTTCAGTCGTCTGGCAACCAATCTGCAGGCGCCGCCGACGCTGGATAGCCTCGCCGAGGAGTTTGCGCTGCGTAAAGAGACGCTGATCCGCGCCTTCAAGCACGATACCGGCCTGACGCCCGCCAGTTTTATCAATATCGCGCGGATTGAGTTCGCCAAATCGCGCCTGCGCGCCGGGGATACTATCGCCGATGTAGGCTACCAGGCCGGGTTTGCCGACCAGAGCCACTTTCATAAAACCTTTGTCAGCTATACCGCCGCCACGCCGCGCCAGTATGCGCAGCGCCGATCAATAACAGACAATAATTAGCGTTCGCGCTGGCGTAGGGTGACCTCAGGTTATTACTGAGGTTGCTATGGACATACTCGCTACGCTCTTTCCCTCCGCCTTCCCCGCGCTGGCGCTCTCCCATTTTGTCGCCCTGCTGAGCCCCGGGCCGGATTTTTTTCTGCTGGTGGGCTACGCCATCCGCTATCGCCTGCGCGGCAGCGTCGGCCTGTGTCTCGGTATTGCCGCCGGAAACGGTTTATATATTATTCTGGCGATTATCGGCTGGGGGATCCTGCGCCAGGCGCCGCTGCTGTTTACGGTGATTGAGCTGCTGGGCGCGGCGTATTTGCTGTGGATTGGCAGCCTGCTGCTCAGAAGCCGCCCGGCCACGCTGGCGCTGCACGGCGCCTCGGCTTCGCGCCCGTCGCTGGTGAGACAGCTTTTTCTCGGGCTGGGTTCTTCGCTGCTGAATCCGAAAAACGCGCTCTTCTACCTCGCGCTGATGACCTCCCTATTGGGACCGAACGTCACGCTGGTGCAGCAGGCCGTCAGCGGGGCATGGATGACCAGCGTGGTGCTGCTGTGGGATCTGTTGCTGGTCACGCTGATTGCGCTACCCTCGGTGCAGCGCCGCCTTTCCGCCGTCGTCTGGCGAGTCGAGCGAGTAGCCGGCGGCGTATTGGTGGCTTTTGGTTGTTGGATTGTGTGGCAGTTTATTTTTAATTAGTATTGTCGACGACCCAATAAGGACAAAGCCTCATCATTCTCTGTACAAGAATAAACGAGGCTCTATTCTCTCTCTCTTTTAAACAATATTTATTCCGGGCTATTTGCCGTCAACATATCCATCGGCACAAATACCCACTGCTGCGCTTCCGAGCCGTTAAATTCGAAAAGAATAATCGGATTCCCCGGGTTTGTGCCGCGGTTGTAACTGTCCATAACAAAGGTCGGATTTTGTTTGCTTTTAATAAAGCGACGTGAGCTGACTAAATCCCACCGCTGCGTCGCTTTATTCCCGCGAACCTGGAGCTCAATCGCTGCGCCTGAACCCATACGATCCTCGCGGATACCCAGCAGCAGCTCCTCACTGGCGGCCAGGACGATCTCGCCGGTCCTGTCATCAACCGACCACAGAATTTTATTTAACGGTGAGGACGCTGGTAAGATAACAGCCTTAGCCCCGGTTTGCTGATCGCTAATACCTAATACCATGTCTTTTTTTGCTGTATATTTAAATATACCAATCATGATCAACTCCTTTTATAAAAGACCAGTAGCAAGAGAAATTTATTAACGTTCTCCCTGAAATAAACAATGCCTTATTTAACCTTGAGTATAATGTGATTAAGATCACTTATTAATAATTAATTTAAGAAAGAACTCATGTACAATATATATTATAAATGTATTTAACTTTAATTATTTAAAAATAGAATTTAAGCTACGTAAATTAAATTAACCCTCATCGTCTCTCTCGTCGGGAAAAGAGGAATCCGAATGACCAGGGCGTCAAATGGCGAAGATTTTACGCATTAGCCGTCAGGCTATATGCTTAAGACTATGGAAAAACTCGCTGAACTGAAACGCGCCAAGCTGCTGGCGCTCTCGCTGCTGCTGATTGCAGCCGCTATTTTTATCACTACCCTCGTGCTGCCGCCGACGCCATGGGTCGGTGCGCTAAAGGCTATTTCCGAAGCGGCGATGGTCGGTGCGCTGGCGGACTGGTTCGCGGTAGTGGCGCTGTTTCGCCGCATTCCGCTGCCGTTCGTTGCGCAGCATACGGCGATTATCCCGCGCAATAAGGACCGGATAGCCGATAATCTCGGCTATTTCGTGCAGGAAAAATTTCTTGATACACCGTCGCTGGTGGCGCTGATCCGCCGCTACGAACCGGCGCTGATGCTCGGTAACTGGTTCAGCCAGCCGGAAAACGCGCGGCGGGTCGGCCAGCATCTGCTGCAAGTGATGAGCGGGTTTCTCGAGCTCACCGACGATGCGCGCATTCAGCGCCTGCTGCGCCGGGCGGTGCATAAAGCAATTGATAAGGTCGATTTAACCCAAACCAGCGCCATGATGCTGGAGGGGCTGACGCGCGATAACCGCCACCAGAAGCTGCTCGATTCGCTGATTAGCCAGCTGATCGCCCTGCTCCAGCGCGACAGCTCGCGGGCGTTTATTGCCCGCGGCATCGTGCACTGGCTGGAGACCGAGCATCCGCTAAAGGCCAAACTGCTGCCTACCGAATGGCTCGGCGAGCACAGCGCTGAAATGGTTACCGACGCGGTTAACACGCTGCTCGACGAAGTGAGTCAGGATCGCGCCCATCAGATCCGCCAGGCCTTCGATCGCGCGGCGCTGAAGCTGATCGACAACCTGAAGTCCGATCCGCTGATGGCGGAAAAAGCAGACAATATCAAAGCGTATCTGAAAAACGATGAGACCTTTAACCGCTATCTGGGCGAAGTGTGGGCCGACCTGCGCGGCTGGGTTAAAAACGACGTTAATAGCGACGATTCACGCATCAAGCAGCGCATTGCCGAAGCCGGTCAGTGGTTTGGCGAAACGCTGCTCCACGATGAGGCGCTGCGCGAATCGCTGAACGAACACCTTGAACAGGCGGCGCACCGGGTGGCCCCGGAGTTTGCCGCCTTCCTGACGCGCCATATCAGCGATACGGTCAAAAGCTGGGACTCCCGCGATATGTCGCGACAAATCGAGCTGAACATTGGTAAGGACCTGCAGTTTATCCGCATCAACGGCACGCTGGTCGGCGGCACTATCGGCCTGCTGCTGTGGCTGTTTTCACAAATTCCGGCGCTGCTGCATTTACATATTTAATTCAACTATTTGTTTTTAATGTATTTATTACACGAATACATATTAACCCCTGAAAATATATGGATATTTAGGTTGACCCTAAATTTATTGCAGTGTGAAGTGCTGAAATAGTGCGCGCATAAACGGCTATTTATGGCGTAGAGACTCAACAAGGAGCCCACCGATGTTGCAATGGATGACCCGCTTTTTTGCCCGCCATTCCGCCACCCTGTTCTTCCCGGCAGCGCTGATCCTCTATGACTTTGCCGCCTATCTGACCACCGATCTTATCCAGCCGGGTATTATCCACGTGGTGCGCGACTTTGACGCCGACGTGGCGCTGGCGCCCGCGTCGGTCAGCCTGTATATGGCCGGCGGCATGGCGCTACAGTGGCTGCTCGGGCCGCTCTCCGATCGTATCGGCCGCCGTCCGGTACTGCTCACCGGCGCGCTGATCTTTACCCTGGCCTGCTTCGCGACCCTGTTCACCACCTCAATGGAGCAGTTCCTTGCCGCGCGCTTTGTTCAGGGCACCAGTATCTGTTTTATCGCCACCGTCGGCTACGTCACCGTGCAGGAGGCGTTCGGCCAGACAAAAGCCATTAAGCTGATGGCGATTATTACCTCGATCGTGCTGATTGCGCCGATAGTTGGCCCGCTCTCCGGCGCGGCGCTGATGCACTTCGTGCACTGGAAAGTGCTGCTCGGCATTATTGCCGTCATGGGATTTATCGCCTGGCTGGGGCTGCTGCTGAATATGCCGGAGACCGTCCGGCGCGGCGACGTCCCCTTCAGCGCCAGCGGGGTGCTGCGCGATTTCCGCGATGTTTTCCGCAACCGCATTTTTCTGTTTGGCGCCGCCACGCTCTCGCTCAGCTATATTCCACTGATGAGCTGGGTTGCGGTCTCGCCGGTTATCCTGATTGACGACGGCGGCTTAACCACCGCCGAGTTCGCCTGGACCCAGGCGCCGGTCTTCAGCGCGGTGATTATCGCCAACCTGTCGGTGGCGCGCTGGGTAAAAGATCCCACCCGCCCGCGCTTTATCTGGCGCGCGGTCCCTATCCAGATGATCGGGCTGGCGATCCTGATCCTCGGCAATCTGCTGTGGCCGCACGTCTGGCTATGGTCGGTACTCGGCACCTGCTTCTATGCTTTCGGCATCGGGCTGATTTTCCCGACGCTGTTCCGCTTTACTCTGTTTTCTAACGATCTGCCAAAGGGCACCGTTTCCGCGTCGCTGAATATCGTGATCCTCAGCGTCAGCGCGCTCTCCATCGAAGCGGCGCGCTGGCTGTGGTTTAACGGCGGTAGGCTACCTTTTCATCTGCTGGGGGTGGCGGCGGGGATCGGGGCCGCGTGCTGTCTGGCAGGCTTATTAAGCCGGATACGCCAGCGACCGGAAGCCATGCTGGCGCAGGAGTAGCGCACATTGACTACTCCACGGTCCAGGCTTCGCTAAAGCTCTCGTCGGCGAACAGCTCCGTCAGGCCGCTGATCTGTTTCAGGCGCAGCACCTCATCCGCATCCATACCGAGCTCTTCGCCGATGCGCCGATCGTCCCAGCCCTGGCGATGTAAATCGCGGACGATGTCGGACATCGCCGCGATCTGGTGTTTGCCCCTGGCGCGATTATGGCGAATGGTAGCGGCGATACGCTCTTTCTGCCCTTCGCGTTCGGCATTGATGAGCGTCACCGGAAGATAACCATGCAGACGGCGGCTCAGCTCCGGGCGACTCTTACCAATCAGATGGCGGTGAAAGCCGTCCACGACCAGGTGCCGTCGCTGCTGGCGGGCTACCACTACCGGTTGGGTAAAACCATCCAGTTCGATAGAACGCTCCAGAAGTTTTTTTTCCACCGTCGCCATCACGTTAGGGTTGTAGTCATTCGCCTCAACCGTGTTGGCTTCGACCCACAGCACGCAGTCCACCGGCTCGCGGCAGAAGGGGCTGTGCTGGTGGATCAGGCTCTTCAGCTCGTTAATCGCTTTGATTTTCAAGTCAACATCGTCAAACGACTCGAGATACTCAATCACTGTCTTAGCCACATCCGGTGACATCAAAGCGTCCTCCACTCTTTACGTTTGTTACTCACCAGCCGACAGTAACGCTCATAGTGCTTAGGCTGCGTCGGGCTGAACGACAGCATCCGGCACCAGAAATCGTTTTTCAGTAGCGTCTTGCAGATACGGCGCCATGAGGGAATATCGCGATAGCCGAGATCTTTTTCCTGCTCATCGGGGATATCGTCAGGGAAACCGCGGGTCTGGTACCAGTGCAGATAAATAGCGATTTTATTGCGGTAATGCTCGGCGGTTTTCTCCGGCATGCTATCGAGCAGAAAGAGCGCATATTCGCGCCAGCTAAAATGCGCCGGTTTGCGGATTTTGGTCTTCAGCGCAAAGTAGTCGCCGCTGGCGTTGGCGTAAATCGCGCCGCTGTGCGCGCCGCATACCCGACGGCACATCCGCTCCCAGGTCTCCGGCTCAAGTATGTGATAAAGCCACAGCCCGCGCCGCTGCTCGGGGCCGAAAGGCTCGCAGACGCGCATATTTTTCAGCGGCACGCCGGCGCGATGCATCAGGTCATAGAGCGGGTTGTAGGGGAGCCGCGACTTGTGATTAAAGATCCAGATATCGCGGGTCCGCCAGTCATAGAGGGGATAGCAGGTGTAGCTAAACCCTTCCGGCGAGGCGGTGGTCCATGGCTTATCGTCCTCAAAGCGCAGTTTGGTCGGCGAGGTAAGCGCCATGTAGCGATGCAGCGACTCGTCGGTGCGGATACCGATCAGCGAAGCGAGACTTCTCCCGGCGGCCAGCCAGTGCGAAAAAGCCGGAACAAAGGCTTCAAACGTCATTTCCGGCTGATAAAAAGGGAAAAAACCGGCATCGGTGATGGCATCATCCGGCGGTTGCCTTACCCATTCAACCCCGGCCCGCCAGGCGACCCATTCCGGCTCGTGCTGCGATACGCCGCTCACCGTGGTCATCGGCAGCGCCACCCAGTAGAAGCGGCTTACCACGTCCTGATAGCGCTCTTTCATATTTTGCACGTGCTGGATAGTTAATAAATACTGCGCTTCCCAGTCCACGAACAATACCGCAAACTTTTTCCCTTTTTTACGCGCAACGGCCGCCGCCAGATGAAATAATACCGTCGAGTCTTTACCGCCGGAAAAAGATAAACAGACCTGCTCGAAAGTATCAAATACCCAATCCAGGCGCATCAGAGCAGCGTCAAAAACATTTATATCCAGTTTTACGCGTTTCATCCTTCACCCCTGATAAATGAATCGCCGTCAGAATGTACTTATAGAAAAAATCCGTAAGCCAGATAACCTGAAAACAGGTCTATAGATTATTCATCCAGATACCGACATGCTGAAAAAAGGCGAGCGCAACTAAATGTTATTCACATCATAAAAACCATATTATCTCATTTAAATTCATGAGGTTATGAGAATCCCTCTGATTATCTTCATTTTATCGAGAATACTGTGATCTCAGTCACAATTAGCTCCTGAGCGATTTAATCAACCTACCTCGTTGTGGCCAAAAACATCACGCCATATCACAACTGACTCCCCGCGATCGGATATAATCAGCTGCCCTGATTCACCGTAACAATATTGATTAAGGAACGCTATGAGCGATATCGATCTCAGCCCGCCGCAACGCGATCTGCTGCGCGAGAAGCTGTGTAAATACTGCGAAGAGAATTTTGAGCTGGAGCTGGAGCAATTTGACGCGGAATTCTTTGTCGACTTTATCGCGAAAGAGCTGGGTCCAATGTTTTATAACGCCGGGATTGATGCGGCCATCGCCACCCACCTTGCATTGAGCGATCGGATTCAGGAAGAGATGGATCTGAAAAAAGTCTATTAGCGGGAGATCAATAAACACACACAATAAACAGGGTTATAATGCGGCCTCTTTCATCATCTCCCGTGTACGGGGAAGGAAAACCATGTCGCTTATCACCGATCTACCCGCCATCTTTGACCACTTCTCCGCAGCCCGCCAGCAGGGTTTCCTCACGGTCATGGAGCTTAAAGAGCAAAACATACCGCTGGTTGGCACCTACTGCACCTTTATGCCGCAGGAAATTCCGCTGGCCGCCGGCGCGGTGGTGGTGTCGCTGTGCTCCACCTCCGACGAGACGATTGAAGAGGCGGAAAAGGATCTGCCGCGCAACCTCTGTCCGCTGATAAAAAGCAGCTACGGTTTTGGCAAGACCGACAAATGCCCCTACTTCTACTTTTCCGACCTCGTGGTGGGCGAAACCACCTGCGACGGCAAAAAGAAAATGTACGAATACATGGCCGAATTCAAAGCCGTGCACGTGATGCAGCTGCCGAACAGCGCCAGCGATGATGCCTCGCGAGCGCTGTGGAAAGCGGAAATTTTGCGCCTGCAGAAGGCGGTGGAAGATCGCTTTGGTACGCCGATCACCGAAGCCGCCCTGCGCGAGGCGATTATCCTCAAGAACCGCGAACGGCGGGCGCTGGCGAACTTTTATCGCGTCGGGCAGCTCAACCCGCCCGCGCTCAGCGGCAGCGATATTTTAAAAGTGGTCTACGGCGCGACCTTCCGCTTCGATAAAGCGGCGCTGATCGATGAGCTCAACGACATGGCGGATCGGGTGCGCCTGCAGTGGCAAGAGGGCAAACGGCTGGAGGCGCGGCCGCGTATTCTGATCACCGGCTGCCCGATCGGCGGCGCGGCGGAAAAAGTGGTGAAGGCCATTGAGGACAACGGCGGCTGGGTGGTCGGTTTTGAAAACTGCACCGGCGCGAAAGCCACCGAGCGCTGCGTGGAGGAGACGGGTGACGTTTACGACGCCCTGACCGATAAATATCTCGCCATCGGCTGCTCCTGTATTTCGCCAAATGATCAGCGCCTGTCCCTGCTCAGTCAAATGGTAGAAGAGTACCAGGCCGACGGCGTGGTAGACGTCATTCTGCAGGCCTGCCATACCTACGCGGTGGAGTCGCTGGCGATAAAACGCCACGTGCGCCAGCAGCACGATATCCCCTATATCGCCATTGAGACCGACTATTCGATGGCGGATCTCGGCCAGCTCAGCACCCGCGTGGCGGCCTTTATTGAGATGCTTTAGGAGCGCGCGTGACCGTTACCGTAGGGATTGATTCCGGATCGACCGCCACCAAAGGCATCCTGCTCGCCGATGGCGTGATTCAGCGCCGCTTTCTCTGTCCGACGCCGTTTCGCCCCGCCGACGCCATCGTTGAGGCGTGGGAAACGCTCCGCGCTGGCTTAAGCGAACGCCCCTTTTTAACCTTAACCGGCTACGGTCGCCAGCTGGTGGATTTTGCCGATAAGCAGGTCACCGAGATCTCGTGCCACGGGCTCGGCGCGCGGCTGCTGGCCCCGCAGACCCGGACGGTCATCGATATCGGCGGCCAGGACAGCAAGGTTATCCAGCTGGACGACGCGGGTAATCTCACCGATTTTCTGATGAATGATAAATGCGCGGCGGGCACGGGGCGCTTTCTGGAGGTGATCTCGCGTACGCTGGGGGCCAGCGTCGACCAGCTCGACAGCATCACCGAAGGCGTTGAGCCCCATGCGATTACCAGTATGTGCACGGTGTTCGCCGAATCCGAGGTCATCAGCCTGCGTTCGGCCGGGGTGCCGCCGGAGGCGATCCTCGCCGGCGTGATCAACGCCATGGCCCGACGCAGCGCCAATTTTATCGGCCGCCTGTCGGCGCAGGGCCCGCTGCTGTTTACCGGCGGCGTCAGCCGCTGCGCCGCCTTCGCGCGGAGGCTGGAGGAGCACGTGGGTATGGCGGTGCAGACGCATCCCGACGCGCAGTTTGCCGGGGCGATCGGCGCGGCGCTGATCGGTTTACGTCAGAGGAGCCGCCGGTGACGGAATATCTGTTTTTATTTCACTCAACGGTGGGGGTAGTGCGGATGCGCAAAGCCCTGCAGGCGGCGGGAGCGACCTTCCGGGTGAAGGACATTCCGCGCCAGCTGCGCGGCGGCTGCGGGCTGTGCATTTATCTGCGCTGTGAGCCGGGCGAAGAGCAGAAGTGGATTCTCCCCGGCCACACGGCAACCCTGTTTCGCGTCGCCGGGGATGATTATCAGCTGCTGGCTCAGTTTCCGCAGCAGGCGTAACCCGGCGTGAAGCGAGCACAATATCCGGGTTTAGTCCCTCACCCCAGCAGCTGGCGAACGCAGGATTTAAACACCCGCACGCCATCCGCCAGCGCGGCGCGGTCGAAGCGCATCTCCGGATGATGCAGCCCCGGCAGCAGGTCGCAGCCCAGCCCCCAGAACCCGCCCTTCACCTGTGGACGCAGGCGCAGGTAGTGGAAAAAGTCCTCGCTGCCCGGCGTACTCTTCGCTGCCGTTAAGCCGGCTTCGCCAAACGTTTCGCGAATCGCCTGGCTGACGATAGCCGTAGCCTGTTCGTCGATAATCGCGGCGGGCATCTCCTTGACGATCTGGATATCGACGGTGGCGCCGTAAGCCGCCGCGCTGCTCTCTATCGCTCGCACCACCCGCTCTTTCAACGTCGCCATGCCCTCATTTTCCGCGCTGCGCAGATCCCAGCACACGTGCGCTTTCGCCGGCACCGAGTTGGTCACTCCCGCATCGCACAGAAAGCGCGTCGCTTTAGCGCTCCAGGTCAGCGAAGGCGCCAGATGAATCCCGTTTACCGCCTGCACCGCGTGCGACGCGGCGTCCAGCGCGTTAACGCCCAGATGAGGTCGGGCGGCGTGTGCGGCTTTGCCGTGGAAATCGACCATCACCGTCGCCGAGGCGGAGTAGTACATCGCCGGCACCGCCTTGCCTTTCGGACACTCCTCCAGCGGCCTGAGATGGAAGCCGAACAGCATCTCCACGTCGTCCAGCACGCCCGCTTCCGTCAGCGCGATCGCCCCGGTGCCCAGCTCTTCAGCGGGCTGAAAGAGTATTTTCAGCTTCCCGCGCTTTACCAGCCCTTCGGTGAGGATCTCTTCCGCGGCGGTCAACACCACCGAAGAGTGACCGTCATGACCGCAGGTATGGCGAGCCTCTAAGCGGCCATCGATGATATGGCCCAGCGCATCCATATCTGCCCGCAGCGCCACGACCGGCCCCGGCTTACCGCTATCCAGCAGCGCAACAATGCCGGTGGTGCCGCCGACGTTGCGCTGCACCTGAAACCCCGCGGCTTCTAATGCATCGCCGATGTATGCCGACGTTTTGTACTCTTCAAAGCCCAGCTCCGGGATTTGATGCAGATAATTGAAATGCTCTAATGTTCGCGACACGTCTTACTCCTTGCCTTCTATTATGCAATCACGCGCATGACCAGCATGGCGATGACGGCATTGATAATGCTCACCGCCATCAGCAGCGGCCAATATTTTTTCGGGACATCCGCTACGCCGAGCAGACGCCCCATGTACTGCAGCTGCGAACCCATGAGGAAAATCGCCGGGATCAGAATCGTGATATCCGCCACGTTGAGGGTACCTTTGCTCAACAGGCTCACCGCCACGCCGGTTCCCGCAGAGGCGGAAAGCCAGGAGGTCAGCAATACGGTAATGGCTTCCCCCGGCAGGCCGAACAGGCCCATCAGCGGCGCGCAGACGTGGCCGATGATCTGCATCACGCCGAGCAAATTGAGCATTTCAGCGATCACATAGGCCATTAATACATTCGGCATCAGATTGTTGATGGCGATATTAAATCCTTTGCGCGCGCCGATAACGAAAATATCGAACGGGTTACTGCCGACTTTTGCCGAATTATTCATTTTCAAAATCCCTTTTATAAGCGGTATTCAGAACCAGACGCGTGATTGCCGCGCCGACAAATTTCAGCACAAACATTAAAAGCAGCGGAATAATGATAGGAATGGTTAACGAAGCGAAAAGCGCTGAGCCAATTGAGAAGTAGTTATTAATCAGACCGGCCCCGGAATATTGCCAGGCGCCCATAATAACCAGATCCTTACGATTTATTTTGTCGCTGTCATACAGCTCTTTGGTCAGCGCCGCGCCGGCATCGGTACTCTGTAAATCGGTAATCAGCGCCAGGCCGGTATAGCCCGGGATCCCGAGCAGCGGGCGAAGCAGCGGGGTCAGCAGCTTATGCGCCGCGCGGATCGCCCCGTAGTGGGTAAATATCTCCAGCAGCCCCAGCGCCAGCATCACCGTCGGCACCAGCGACAGGGCAAACAGGAAGCCGGCCTTGGCGCTGATGCCGCCGCTACCGATAAAGGTGTTGGTTTCCGGTGTTTTCATGGTGCCGAACGCGCCGCCGAGGGTGGTAAAGTCAAACGCCCCCAGCCAGGCCATGCCTTCAACCTTAAACAATAATCCGGAGAAAACTAACAATACGATGATCAGTGAAATCCAGGCTCCGGGCCCGACTTTCCACTCATTTGTCGTTTCGTCGGAGGAACATTCCAACGTTTTATTTTCACTCATAGCCTGTCCTCTCACATAATGAAATGTTAGTGCGATTGTTTGCAATTTGAAATTTTGTCAATTTATTGTTATTCGAATTTATTATTTTCACTGATAAGCTTTTCCATATTCCCTTAATCAGCATCATCACCATTTCTTATTCTTTAACTTCCCGAGCCTTGCCACCTTAATAGCAAGCCGGGAATAAGCGATGAGAATTTTCCTCCCTGCCAGTTTTTGTCCGAATTACGATTATCTATAACTCGCCGGGATGATAAATACCTGTGAAAGGGTGTTATTGTTGACCGCAGGTCAACAAAGGAGCGAGAAACGATGTTGCATGAGAGGCCAATGAGCTATCTGTATGAAGTCGGGATTCAGGGAGGCATTCGCCGGGCCGCCGATATGCTGGGTATCAACCCGTCAGTCATCAGCCGCCAGATAGCGCAGCTGGAACGGGCGCTGGAGCTGCCGCTGCTGGAACGCCAGGGGCGAAACGTGGTGCTTACCGAAGCCGGACGTCTGCTGGCGGAGGACTACTTCGAAAGCCGTCAACGCCGGGAAAAGCTGGAAAGCCATCTGAAGGATTTACGCCACATGCGCGGCGGGACAATTTCAGTGAGGATTGGCGGCGGGCTGGTCACCACCTTTATTGAATCGGTGATGAGCACCTTTTCGCAGTCCTGGCCTAACGTGTTCGTGGATATTAGTGTCGGCAGCATGCAGGAGATGCTCAACGATATCGCCAGCGGCGAAGCGGATATGGCGGTCGCCTTCGGCCCCATCGGCAACCCGGAGCTTAAACGCCACAGCTTTCAGTGGGGCCCTATCTGCGCGGTGGTCTCGCCACAGCATCCCATCGCAGCCCAGCGCGCCGTCACCATCGATGAGCTCACGCAATATCGCCTGATCGCGCTCACCGACAGCTTTGGCCTGCAGCGCCATATGAACGCCATGTTTAAAACCGCCGGACGGCAGTTTCATCCGGCCTATCGCTGTAACCTCTTTTCCACCGCCATGAGCCTGAGCCAGGCGGGATTGGGGATCTCTTTTATGACCGCATACGCCGCCCGGGAAGCGATCGCCCACGGTATTCTGACCGCGGTCCCCATTGACCATCCTATCGCCAGCAGCGCCCAGTGCCACCTGCTACGCAACTCCGACCGCCGCTTTTCTCCGGCGGCGCATCATATGTGGCGGCTGCTGCACAACGCTTTTCGCGACGCGCAGCGGGCGCTGGCGGCCTGAGCTTATTCGGTCACCACAAACCGGGTTGGCGCAAAGCAGTTCAGCAGCCGATGCATAAGGAAGACCATGGTCAGCGTGACGATCAGCGCCACGGTGACGGAAGTGATGCGGTACAGATCGCTGAACACCAGGTCCTGGTCGGGATGCAGGTTCTGGCCGAACATGATGCCGATGGTGGTGATGCTGGCAAAGCCAACGCCGGCACCCACTTTCTCCATCACGTGCAGGCGGGCGCTAAACGCCAGGCCGAGGCCAATCAGCGGCATCATCAGCAGCATATGGTTGCTGAAGTCGTAGATAATCAGCTGCACCACCAGAATATAAAGGCAGGCCAGCACCACCCCCACCACCCGCCAGATCGAGCTGATCACCGCGCCGCGATAGTGCATCGGGAACAGAATTAAAATCCCCGCCATCAGCGCCGACAGCGAGTCGCTCAGATCGCAAACCTGGAAGATCACAAAGATCATCGTCGCCACGCTGCCGGAGAGCAGCGATTCATGACGAATACGGGCGGCGTCTTTTTCAATGCGCGGCGGCGGCTTGCGTGGTTCAACGTCCGGGATGAAGTAGTTAAGCAATGCGCTCAGCGCCACCGCCATCACGCAGGCCTCCATATTGGAGAACATCAGGGTGTGCCAGTTGCTGGTGGGATAGCTCATAAAGTTGAGCATCGTGCTTTGACACACCACGCCCATCGACCCCAGCAGAAACAGCGGCCCCTGGCTCATAAAGCGAAAGCGCATCACGTACAGACCAAACACCACCAGCGTCATCATCACCGGCCACTGCGAAAGATAGCCGACGATCAGCACCATTTCGACGCAGTTTACCGCCGCGCTGAACACAAACTGCCGCGCCACGTGACGGTTAAACACCGGCACCAGCGACAGCAGCATCAGCGGATAAACCACGAAGAAGACGCCGTACTGCACGTCGTAGAAGGTCGAAATGCTCAGCGCGATAGTGCCGGCCACGGCGATGCGCAGCGTCTGGCGAAAATCGTTGGCCGTATAGACGATGTTGCCGTGCGGGGTGAAAACCCGCGCCAGGGTATTAATAGACATAGTGCAGCATGCTCACCAGATGGATCTGCGCGCCGGCAAAGGTGCGGGCGAACGGGCCATCGCTGTTATAGAGCTGTACCGTCGCGCGGGCCCCGGTGGGAAGTGGTTTATCCAGCGGCTCATCAAGCGCGACGTGAATGCGCATGCGCTGCGCGTCGCGCACCCAGCGGGTAGACTGCTCCGGCTGCGACAGCTGGCCATTGACCTCTTCCTGTCCGGCCAGAATACCGGCATCGCTGCTGGTGACGTGCGCCCGGAAGACTTTCCCCGGCAGCGCATCAAACACCACCGCGGCATCGGTTTTGACGCCGGTGTGGCGCAGGCTCTTCTCGCGGAAATCGGCGACGATATCGGTCTGATTGCTGACCAGCGCCAGCAGCGGCGTGGCGGCGGTGGCGTACAGACCGGGGTTAAGCTGAAGGTTGCTCACCATGCCGTCGGTTTCGGCGCGCACCTTGGTCCAGCCAAGGTTAAGCTGCGCCTCTTCCAGTGCGTTGCGGTACTTCTGCAACGTGACGTTGCGCGCATCGTCGCGCTCGCCGCGCTGGATCAGCAGATTCTGGATGCTGGCGTTGAGCGCGCTGACCGACTGCTCGCTGGTCTGCCAGGTGGTGCGCACTTTATCCAGATCCGACTGGGAGACGTTCTGCATGGTGCTCAGGCGCTGGTAGCGATCGAAGGTCACCTTATCGTTGCGCGCGGTGTACTGGGCGGTGCGCAGGTTGGCGCGGGCAGAAGCGATCTGCGCGTCCAGCTGCTGGTTGCTGAGTTTCGCCTGTTCAAGGGCGATTTGCGCCGCTTCCACTTTATTGATAAACGGCGTCGGATCCAGTTCATAGAGCAGGTCGCCCTTCTTCACCTGGCTGTTGTTGTGCACATAGACATGGGAGACATAGCCGGAGACGCGCGACGAGACCGGCGTGACCACGCGCATCACGGTGGAGTCCGGCGTGAGCGGGATCCAGATATCGGCAACGATAAACCAGGCGAATATGGCCAGGAAGGCGGCAATACTCACCCTTACCCAGCGGGCAAATTTCTGTTCAGGGGTCATCATAGTGTTTTAGATCTTGTTATCTTCTTCGCGGATAGTCCGCAGATTGCAGGCGATTTGATTTAACGTGGCGCTAAAGGCGGCGAGCTGCGCTTCAGGGATAGTTTCGGTGACGCGCTGTTGATAGGTCTCAATCACGCGGTTCAGCTTCTCCAGAATAGCGCGGCCTTCCGCCGTCAGCGTCAGCAGGCGGATGCGTTTGTCATAAGGCGATGTTGAACGCAGCAGATAGCCCTGCTTTTCCAGCTGCGTGAGGGTGCGCATCAGCGGCGGCAGTTCAATGCCCTGCACCTCCGCCAGCTCGCTGACCGAGACGTTCTCACCCAGCTGGTGCAGCTGCATCAGCACCGTCCAGCTTGACTGGGTCAGACCGGTGTCGGTAATGGCAGAATCAATAATCGCGCGCCACTGGCGCACGACCATCGCCATGCGCATGCCCATCGGGCGCTGGGCAAACAGATCGTCTTCGGTCATCTTATTTTCCTCACTTAGCTGCGAAGAAAATAATACTTATCACGATAAGTATCAAGAAACGAAGAATTGATAAGCATGAATTGATAAATTCTATGAATGTATCATCCCCGGTCACGCTAGTGCTTACCGGGGCTACGGCTCTGCGCGATCTGGTAGCCCGCACAAGGCGCGTCAGGCGCCGCCTCCGGGGAAATGCCGGGTAAAAAATCGCACTTTTTAATTGATCTGATCCCGGCGCAGTCCGACATCTTTTAGCTGTTCGTCGCTCATTCGCTGCAATGTTCTGCGTGTTTGTTCGCGAAGCCACCATTTTTTGATTATCCGCGCCAGAAATACGAAGCCGATAAACGGCTGTCTTGCCCGATTCTCGTGAAATTCCATCCTCTACCTCCTCACCTTGCCAGAGGCTTTATCTTCACGGATCCGGGGCTAAACAATACAGATTCACAAAATACTTTTCTTTAACATACAGATTCGCTAAAACGTACAGCAGACCTCATTTTTACCGCCAATCTGTACTGGTTTATTGATCTGTATGGCGACGATCAAGGATACAGCATGACCCGCTATCAACATCTGGCCAGCCTGCTGGCAGAACGCATCGAACAGGGGCTGTATCGCCCCGGCGAAAAGCTGCCGTCGGTACGCAGCCTGAGCCAGGAACACGGCGTCAGCATCAGCACCGTTCAGCAGGCCTACCAGACGCTGGAACAGCAGCAGCTGATCGTGCCGCAGCCGCGATCCGGCTATTTCGTGGCCCCGCGTAAAGCTCAGCCGCCGGTGCCGCCGATGTCGCGGCCGGTCCAGCGCCCGGTAGAGATCACTCAGTGGGATCAGGTGCTGACCATGCTCGACGCCCGCCACGATAAATCGATTATCCCCTTCGGCGGCGGCTCGCCGGACGTCACTCAGCCGAGCCTGAAGCCTATCTGGCGCGAGCTGAGCCGGGCAATTCAGCACAACCTTAGCGAAGTGTTGAACTACGACGAGCTGGCCGGGCGTCGCGAACTGCGCGAACAGATCGCCCGCCTGATGCTCGACGGCGGTTCGGTGGTCACCGCCAACGATCTGGTGCTTACCAGCGGCTGCCACAGCGCGCTGTCGCTGGCGCTGCTGTCGGTGTGCCAGCCCGGCGATATCGTCGCCGTCGAATCCCCTTGCTACTACGGCACCATGCAGATGCTACGCGGATTAGGGCTAAAAACCATCGAGATCCCCACCGATCCGGAAACCGGGATCAGCATCGAGGCGTTAGAGCTGGCGCTCGATCAATGGCCGATCAAAGGGGTGATCCTGGTCCCCAACTGCAATAATCCGCTGGGATTTATCATGCCGGATGCCCGCAAGCGGGCGGTGCTATGCCTCGCCCAGCGCCACGATATCGTTATCTTTGAGGATGATATCTACGGCGAGCTGGCGACCGAATACCCGCGCCCGCGCACGATCCATTCCTGGGATATCGACGGCCGGGTGATGCTTTGCAGTTCGTTTACCAAAACCATCGCTCCCGGCCTGCGCATCGGCTGGATTGCCCCCGGCCGTTATTACGATCGTCTGCTGCAAATGAAGTATGCCGCGAGCGGCACCAACGTCCCCTCCACCCAGCTGGCGGCCTGTAACTTTATTCGCGAAGGCCACTACCACCGCCACGTACGGCGGATGCGGCAGATCTATCAGCGTAATATGGAGATCTACACCTGCTGGCTGCGGGAGTTTTTCCCCTGCGGAATCTGCGTTACCCGCCCGAAAGGCGGCTTTATGCTGTGGGTCGAGCTGCCGGAGCAGGTGGACATGGTCTGCGTCGCGAAGCAGCTGTGCCGGCTGAAGATCCAGGTCGCGCCGGGATCGCTGTTTTCAGCATCCGGGAAGTATCGCAACTGCTTAAGGATCAACTGCGCCCTGCCGCCGATTGAGAAGCATAAAGAGGTGATGGTGCAGCTGGGCATGGCGGTGAAGGTGGCGATGGAGTGATTCTTCATCTTAACTAATGGAAAATATATGGAAAGCAACTTAAAAAAATTTTCGACCAATGCATTAAAAATTATTCCAGGATATGATTTCCTCTCGGAAATGTATATATTCATTAAACACCCGGAAATATATGACGGCACCCATGAATATGCTCCCTTGGTAAATTCTGGCGCTAATTTATTAAAATCAATACTAATTGTAGGCTCATTGATGGCTGCATTCAGTTTTCTTTCAATAAAATTAGCTCCCATAACTAGCTTTAAATTAATATTCAATCAACTATATTGGTACATTCTTTTGTTAATCCAACCTATAAAGTTTGGAGTCTTTTTCTGGCTGTGCATGTCTACAGCAACTCGATTTAAAAAAAATGTGTGTCATAGTGTTTATTTTTTTCAGGTGCTTCAAACCTACGCGGTTATTAATGTAATAATATTCTTCTTGTTTTGCATAGCAATCAACAGAATTTTCCTTACTGGAGATTTTAACAGACCATCTGGCAACATTGATCTAATGATAGGTTTTATACTGGCATTACTTGTTCTTACACTTACATTCAGACTATTAATAGCTCCATCATTTCGTTACTTGTCGATGTATTACAAAAAACCATCCAGTGCAATTATCCTTCTCTTATCAATTAGCATCTCTTATTATTCAGCTAATCAAATAAAATTAGTAGACGGAAAGGGAATGGTGAACAAGAAAGAATTCTGCGAATTATTTTATGATTTAAAAATAAATCCCTCACAGATTAATAAAATCGATAAAAATCTATACCTGAATGAGTGTATAAATATCTTCTCCCGGAATTGATAATTATGTAAAATCAGAAGGTTCCTGTTCACGTAAAGAGAGAACTATGGCTGACCTGAACCTGAGTACCCTGACGGAAGCAGACATCATCACCAAACGTGTTATGCCCGCCATCCTTGATGCTGGCTGGAACGACACAACGCAAATCAGACAAGAAGTCAAACTCCGGGACGGTAAAGTCATCGTGCGCGGTAAGGTTGCGGCGCGCAGAACGGTGAAATCCGCCGATATCGTGCTCTACCACAAATTAAACATGCCCCTGGCGGTGATCGAAGCCAAAGCCAATAAACATGAAATCGGCAAAGGCATGCAGCAGGCGCTGGGCTATGCCCACCTACTGGATATTCCCTTTGCGTTTGCTTCTAACGGCGATGGCTTTATCTTCCATGATAAAACGGCAACCGGCAAGATTGAGCGAGAAATTACCCTCGATGAATTCCCAACGCCTGACGAATTGTGGCAAAAATACTGCGTCTGGAAAGGTTACACCGAAGCCCAACTTCCGGTAATTACCCAGGACTACTACGACGACGGCAGCGGCAAAGCGCCGCGTTATTACCAGTTACAGGCTATCAATAAAACGATTGAAGCCGTTTCCGCCGGGCAGAACCGCGTTCTGCTAGTGATGGCAACCGGCACCGGCAAAACCTATACCGCCTTCCAGATCATCTGGCGCTTATGGAAAGCGAAAAGTAAGAAGCGGATCCTGTTCCTGGCCGATCGCAATATTCTGGTCGATCAGACCAAAAACAACGACTTCCTGCCGTTTGGCACGGCGATGACCAAGGTCACCGGGCGCACCATCGACCCGGCCTTTGAAATCCACCTCGCGCTGTACCAGGCCATCACCGGCCCGGAAGAAGATCAAAAGGCCTTTAAACAGGTAGCGCCGGATTTCTTTGACCTGATTGTGATCGACGAATGTCATCGCGGCAGCGCTTCGGAAGATAGCGCGTGGCGCGAAATCCTCGACTATTTCAGCGCCGCCACGCAGATTGGCTTAACCGCCACGCCGAAAGAGACTCATGAAGTCTCCAGCACCGATTACTTCGGCGACCCGGTGTATATCTACTCGCTGAAAGAAGGTATCGAAGACGGCTTCCTTGCTCCCTATAAAGTGGTGCGCGTCGACATCGACGTCGATCTCCAGGGCTGGCGCCCGACCAAAGGCCAGACGGATAAAAACGGTGAGCTGATCGACGACCGTATCTACAACCAGAAAGATTTTGACCGCACGATGGTGATCGATGAGCGCACCAAACTGGTAGCGAAAACCATTACCGATTACCTCAAACGCACCAACCCGATGGATAAAACCATCATCTTCTGTAACGACATCGATCACGCGGAGCGGATGCGCCGTGCGCTGGTCAATCTCAACCCGGAACAGGTCAAAAAGAACGACAAGTACGTGATGAAAATCACCGGCGATGACGACATTGGCAAAGCCCAGCTGGATAACTTTATTAATCCCAAAAAAGAGTATCCGGTTATCGCCACCACCTCCGAGCTGATGACCACCGGCGTCGACGCCAAAACCTGCAAACTGGTGGTGCTGGACCAAAATATTCAGTCGATGACCAAATTCAAGCAGATCATCGGCCGCGGCACCCGCATCGATGAACGCTACGGCAAGCTATGGTTCACCATCCTCGACTTCAAAAAGGCCACCGAACTGTTCGCCGACGAACGCTTCGACGGCATCCCGGAAAAAGTGATGGACACCACGCCGCAAGATATCGCCGACCCGGAGTCTGATTTTGAAGAGCAGTTCGACGAACACGAAGAAGAGACCGAAGACGACATCACCGGTGTCGATGAAGATCCCGCGCCGTATACCGTCACCGGTTCTGATGATGTCGGCCCGCTGCCGGAAGATGATGAAAACAAAGTGCGTAAGTTTCACGTCAACGGCGTCGCCGTCGGCGTGATCGCCCAGCGCGTGCAGTATTACGACGCCGACGGCAAGCTGGTCACCGAATCCTTCAAAGATTACACCCGCAAAACGCTGCTCAAAGAGTACGCCTCGCTGGATGATTTCACCCGCAAATGGCAGGGCGCCGAGCGCAAAGAGGCCATCATCAAGGAACTGGAGCAGCAGGGGATTATCTGGGAAGTGCTGGCGGAAGAGGTCGGTAAAGAGCTCGACCCGTTCGACATGCTGTGCCACGTGGTGTATGGTCAGCCGCCGTTAACCCGCAAAGAGCGGGCGGAGAACGTGCGCAAGCGCAACTACTTCACCAAATATTCCGACGCCGCGCAGGCGGTGCTGAATACGCTGCTGGATAAATACGCCGACGCGGGCGTGCAGGAAATAGAGAGTATTCAGGTGCTGAAGCTCAAGCCGTTCGACAGCATGGGTACGCTGCCGGAGATCATTAAAAGCGGATTCGGCGACCGTAACGGGTATAATCAGGCCATCAGCGAGCTGGAGAGCGAAATCTACCACTTACCGCCCCGCTCCGCGTAACCACTCCCCTTTTGCGCCTTCTGCTGCCAGCACGCAGCAGAAGGCCTTATTGTTAATGAAACATGGAACACATCATGTCAATCAGCTCAGTTATCAAATCCTTACAGGACATTATGCGCAAAGACGCCGGCGTGGACGGCGATGCGCAGCGCCTCGGCCAGCTCTCCTGGCTGCTGTTTCTGAAAATCTTCGACGCCCAGGAAGAGGCGCTGGAACTGGAGCAGGATAACTATCAGTACCCGATCCCGCAGCGCTACCTGTGGCGCACCTGGGCGGCGAACGCCGAGGGCATTACCGGTGATTCCCTGCTGGAGTTCGTCAACGATGACCTGTTCCCGGCGCTGAAAAACCTCACCGCCCCCATCGACAAGAACCCGCGCGGCTTTGTGGTCAGACAGGCGTTCAGCGATGCCTATAACTACATGAAAAACGGCACCCTGCTGCGTCAGGTGATCAACAAGCTGAACGAAATCGACTTCACCAGCGCCAGCGAGCGTCACCTGTTCGGCGACATTTACGAACAGATCCTCAAAGATCTGCAATCGGCGGGCAATGCTGGTGAGTTCTACACCCCGCGCGCCGTCACCCGCTTTATGGTCGATCGCGTCGATCCGAAACTCGGCGAGTCGATTATGGACCCGGCCTGCGGCACCGGCGGCTTCCTCGCCTGCGCGTTCGATCACGTAAAAAACAACTACGTGAAGAGCGTGGCCGATCACCAGACGCTGCAACAGCAGATCCACGGCGTGGAGAAAAAACAGCTTCCTCACCTGCTGGCGACCACCAATATGCTGCTGCACGGTATCGAAGTGCCGGTGCAAATTCGTCACGACAACACCCTCAACAAGCCGCTGTCGTCGTGGGATGAACAGCTGGATGTGATCGTCACCAACCCGCCGTTCGGCGGCACCGAAGAAGACGGCATCGAGAAGAACTTCCCGGCAGAGATGCAGACCCGCGAAACGGCGGATCTGTTCCTGCAACTGATTATTGAAGTGCTGGCGAAAAACGGCCGCGCGGCGGTGGTGCTGCCGGACGGCACGCTGTTTGGCGAAGGCGTGAAAACCAAAATCAAAAAGCTGCTCACCGAGGAGTGCAACCTGCACACCATCGTGCGTCTGCCGAACGGCGTGTTTAACCCGTACACCGGGATCAAAACCAACCTGCTGTTCTTTACCAAAGGCCAGCCGACCAAAGACATCTGGTTCTACGAGCACCCGTACCCGGCGGGGGTGAAGAACTACAGCAAAACCAAGCCGATGAAGTTTGACGAGTTCCAGGCCGAGATCGACTGGTGGGGCAACGAGGCAGACGGCTTCGCCAGCCGCGTCGAGAACGAGCAGGCGTGGAAGGTCAGCATCGACGAGGTGATTGCCCGCAACTTTAACCTCGATATCAAGAACCCGCACCAGGCGGAAACCGTCAGCCACGATCCGGACGAACTGCTGGCGCAGTACGCGAAGCAGCAGCAGGAGATCCAGACCCTGCGCCACCAGCTGCGCGATATCCTCGGCGCGGCGCTCTCCGGCAAGGAGGCTAACTGATGGCGGTGGAAAAACTGATTGTTGACCATATCGACACCTGGACCACAGCGCGGCAAACCCGCTCCACGGCGGGGCGCGGCAGCTCGGGTAAGATTGACCTGTACGGCATTAAGAAGCTGCGCGAGCTGATTCTGGAGCTGGCGGTGCGCGGCAAGCTGGTGCCGCAGGATCCGAACGATGAACCGGCGTCGGTGCTGCTGGAGCGTATTGCGGCGGAAAAGGCCGAGCTGGTGAAGCAGGGGAAGATAAAAAAACAGAAGCCGCTGCCGGAGATTAGCGAGGAGGAGAAACCGTTTGAGCTACCGGTGGGGTGGGAGTGGGTAACACTGGCGACCGTAGGCGAAATAGTCGGTGGAGGTACGCCAAAGTCAGATAATCCACAATACTGGGCCAAAAATGGTATTAAGTGGCTTACTCCGGCAGACCTCTACGGGCTCAAAGGGAAGTACATTTCGTCTGGATCCCGTGATATTTCACCCGAAGGACTGTCAAACTCATCCGCTAGGTTAATGCCAAAAGGGAGTGTGCTTTTCTCTAGCCGAGCACCAATTGGATATGTCGCGATAGCCGATGCAGAACTATCAACAAACCAGGGTTTTAAATCTTGTGTTCCATATATCAAAGAGAGTGCAGAATATATATATTACTTCCTAATGGCATCCGCAAAAAAAATAGATGCAGAGGCAAGTGGAACTACATTTAAAGAAGTCTCAGGGGCAATTGTATCGAAAATATTATTTCCTTTGCCACCATTGAGTGAACAACTAAAAATTGTCTCAAGGGCAAATGAACTCATGTCCCTCTGCGACCAACTGGAACAGCACTCCCTGACCAGTCTGGACGCCCATCAACAGCTGGTTGAAACCCTGCTAACCACGCTAACCGACAGCCAGAACGCCGATGAACTGGCCGAAAACTGGGCGCATATCAGCGAGCATTTCGACACGCTGTTTTCCACCGAAGCCAGCATTGACGCCTTAAAACAGACCATTCTGCAACTGGCGGTGATGGGTAAACTGGTGCCGCAGGATCCGAACGACGAACCGGCTTCTGAACTGCTCAAACGTATTGCGCTGGAAAAAGCACAGTTGGTAAAAGACGGCAAAATGAAAAAGCAAAAACCGTTGCCACCGATTAGTGATGAGGAAAAACTGTTTGAACTGCCTGAGGGGTGGGAGTGGTGTCGCTTAGAGGAGATAGCTTATATTTTCTCCGGTAATGCCTTTAAAAGTGAAGATTTCAATGAGTCGGCTGGAACGAAATGTATAAAAATAACCAATGTGGGAGTACACGAATTCATAGAGTCACAAGATTACCTCCCTTCTGATTTTAACAAGTCATACCATAATTTCAGAGTTTATTCTGGTGACATGATTATTGCCATGACAAGACCATATATTAGCTCCGGGTTAAAAATTTGTATTTGTCCCGATAGCTACCACAATGCTCTTCTTAACCAACGAGTTTGTGCAATCCGTTTATCTCATTTCTCAGAGTATTATTATCTTTTTTTAAAGAGCTTATTCGTATTAAAGCATTACCAAGATAGATTTAATAATTCAGGTTTGCAGCCGAACTTAAAAATGGCAGATATCTCTCATTTATTAATCCCTGTTCCGCCAGAAAATGAGCAGAATAAAATACAAAATAAAATTAATGCATTATATACAATGATAGAAACTCTATTAGAGCTCACCAAATCCGCCCAACAAACCCAACTCCACCTGGCCGACGCCCTCACCGACACCGCCATAAATTAACCCGCCCCAGAAACCAATAAAGCGGCTAAATAGCCGCTTTCTTCCCATCACCAGAAATAATCTTTCCCTTTATTCCCGCCGTTATTTTCATTCATTTTCAGCTGGACTTTCCGTCTATTCCCTGATGATATGTACAGGTATTTTTCGCAAGACGCCCGTGCTGCAACACGAGCGCCTTGCTAATCACAATCACTATTTCAGGAGAATAGCCATCATGACTACCCCGCATTCTATTGCAGAATTCACCGATCCAGAAGTCTCCCCGGAAAATAACCGTAAAGGCACCGTCAGCTATGCGAGCCGCTTTGAAGATCATCAGCGGATTCCGGCGATTATCATGAAAGGCCAGTGGCTGGAAACCGCCGGTTTTGCCACCGGCACTAAAATTGATATCAAAGTAATGGAAGGCTGTATCGTGATTACCGCGAAGCAGCCAGAGCCCGAACTGGTAGAGTCTCTGCGCCAGCTGCATAAGCTGTCGGCGCGCAAGCAGAAGCAGGTGCAGGAGTTTATTGCCGTGATTGGCGACAAGCCCCGCAGGCGGAAACATTAAAACCAGTCACCCGGCAGCCTCTGCGCTGCCGGGTTGACATCGAGGCTAAACCGCCGCGCTATCCATCTGTTTTTCAAACGCCTGGCGGATCAGTCCCATCACATACGGCAGCTGAGCAATATCGCTGAAACCGACCTCCACATCACCATTGCCCCAGCGACCAAGATCCGTTACGTCTTTCGCCATTCCTTTCGGGTCAACCAGCTCATGGAACGGCATATTCAGCGACAGGCGCAGTCGGCTTTTCTGCGGTACCACGTCGACAAAATTGGTCTCCGCCTTGAAGGCAATATACAGCTTCAGCACCTCCTGGGTGATGCTTGCATCCAGCTTTAAAATTTCCGGTGCCAGCTGGTCAAACAGCATCCGGCTGTGCGAACCAACGTCCAGTTGATGGAAGTCCGACAAACTGTAGTTCATGGTTTTTTCAGGCTGCTGACGATACTGGCTCAGCACCTCTTCGCTCAGCGCAGGCGCGCCCCAGACCTGAACGGCACGCTTCGCCAGACGCTCGGCCCGCGCATCCATTGCCGCTTCATCCCATTTCTCGCACTGCCCTAACCCAGCGTTTAAATGCAGCGGGCTTTCCTTGAAACCACCAGCAATATCGCGTTTTTCCACAAAGGGTTTATCGCTGTAACGCGAGTTATAGCCGGTTAACGTCAGATTCCCCAGCGTATGCAGCCGTTCTTTATGTATCCGCTGCCAGTCGCTGCCCAATTCTTCACGCCATTTTGCCGGCAGTTTTTCATTCTGCGGCATAATGTGTTCAATCGTATATTCATCCACCGCCACGCGCTCTTTACGCTGATAATTTTCCAGGCGACGCAGCCAGTAACTGCGGCTGCGGAAGTTATACAGATCGCGCTCTTTTAATTTAAGGCTGAATTCATCATCATCCGGAAAACGTCGGTAGCTCGGCAGTTCCAGTAAATGCGCCTGAATACTTTCCAGATAGTTTTCTTTATTTAATACCTTATAAAACGTGGCGAAGGTTTTATTTAGCGAGTTAGATTCAATACCGCAAACAGCACGGCGGAAAACATACGACTCAATCAGCCTTATTGCACTCAGGAAATCGTTGGGCAATAAATCACCCTCATGATAATCGTGATACAGCGCCAGCAGGAATGGATAGGCAACATCGACCTTTAACTCGCGCAAATCCTGAAACGCAGTCGCGAGAGACTTATCGCTCTCTTTGCCCAGCGCCATCGCACAAAAATATTCCGCATAGCGTTGAATATCCGCCACCAGCGCATCAACGCCCGCTTCGGCGACAGGCAGGCTGCGCGCATGCAGCTTAAAGGCTTCATACACTTCATCGGTACGGGGAATATCCCCCGTTTTGACCGTCAGATAATGGCGCATAAAGCTGTCGAAATATTCACTGTAGCCTTTCTGCCCGAAAGCAATTTCCATCGGCCGCCAGTGGTCATCATACAGCCGCGTCTGATGCTCCGGCTCCAGCCCCATCAGAATAAAGTTGCGCACTAAATCGGCCTGGCTGAGCGCTTTCCCCGTTGAGTTCATGCTTTCAAAGATCAGCTGCGGGTTATCCTGCCCGCGATTGAGCGCCACGTCGACAATCAATAGCTTAGATAACCCACGACACAGCGAAATCAGGTCATCGCCTAATTTACTGATTTGTTCATCAAAGAATTCAAAATTAGCCGCAATACGTTGCGAACCGTTTTCAGGCAGCGGTTTTTGCTTAATCAGCGCCAGCAGGCTGTCTTTATCGGTCTCTGTCAGCAGCAGCTTATAGCCCCTCTCCCCGGACTCATAAGGGTTGAGCAAATAGTAGTTACGTAATTTCATCGCGGAGAAGCCATCAATCAGCTCTTCATCGCCAAGGTGACGGGATAGCGCTTCTAGCAGCAGCATTGCGGTGGTCAGACGCTGCTGACCATCAATAACCAGCAACGGAGAAATCCCCGACACCTGATACAGCCCCTGCTCAATATAAACAACGGAGCCGATAAAATGTGCAGAGATATCGTCGCGCTGTCCGGCACGAATAATATCGTCCCAAAGCTGAAGACACTGCTGCTTAGACCATGAATAGGTGCGTTGATAGATTGGGATAACGAATTGCTGTGAGCGTTTGAGAAAATCAAGTAAACGGGCTTCTGTGGCTTTCATTTTTAGCGTTCTCTTCCGTGAAGCATCAAGTTCACCAATAATAACCACGCCCATGAGTAAGTTAAATGTAAATACTCAATACAGCGCGGGATTGTGAACCGACGCAGTGCGTTTCAGCCGTCTGCGGGCCGGTAGCCCGGACAGGCGCATCAAGCGCCGCCTCCGGGATTTCTCTTCTCCAGGCACCTAAGACCTTACAATGCGCTCATATCACCGCATATTTTAAAATCATACTGCCGCACGCTGCAGCGTAATATGCTGGATAATAACCCCATAACAGTAAACAATTAGCGAATGACAACTAAAGACAATATAACAAAAAGTTTTTTGCTAAATAACCAGCATATAAGAAAACCCCACCAATATATCTAACCGCATGATTCACCAGCAAATATATATCATTTATTTTTGAAAAGCCTGACCTGATTGCCTTCCCATAATAATCCCGATACATTCACTCATTCCCTATACGGGAAACTCTAAATATAAAAAACACAACAATATAACCGGGATGAATGTCATGAAAATAACCAAAGATCGGGTGGTTTACGCCATGTCGCGGGATAACGCTCCTGTCGCTACCGTCAGCAGCGGAAGTGAAGTGCTGTTCGAAACCTGCGACTGCTTCTCCGACCAAATCACCTCCGCCGATGCCGTGTTCAACGAACTGGACTGGCAGCGTATTAACCCGGCGACCGGGCCGGTGTACGTCGAGGGCGCCGAGCCGGGCGATGCGCTCAAGGTCACCATCAAACGCATTACCCTAAGCAGCAATCAGGCGGTGATGGTCACCGCACCGCAGCTGGGGGTGATTGGCGACGAGCTCGATGCCCCGAAGGTCACCATCGTGCCCATTGAAAACGACCATGCCATACTGCCCGGCAACGTGCGCGTGCCGCTTAATCCGATGGTCGGCGTGATCGGCGTCGCGCCTGCCGGGGAAGCCATCTCCTGCGGCACGCCGGATAGCCACGGCGGCAATATGGACTGCAAAATGATTACCGCCGGCAGCACCCTGTGGCTGCCGGTCAACGTCCCCGGCGCGCTGTTCGGACTGGGGGATTTACACGCCGCGATGGGCGATGGCGAAGTCTCGGTCTGCGGTCTGGAAATCCCCGGCGAAGTACTGGTCGAACTGACGGTGGTTAAAAACCGCCGCCTGCCGCTGCCGATGCTCGAAAACAGCGAGACCCTGTTTACCCTCGCCTCGGCGCTGACACTCGATGATGCCGCCGCCATGGCTACCCGCAATATGGCGCATTTTATCGCCGACAATACCTCCCTGATGCTGGCAGACGCCATCAGCATCCTGAGCATTGCGGGCGACCTGCAAATCTGTCAGGTTGTCGATCCGCTGAAAACCTGCCGCTATGCGTTACCAAAGTCAGTGGCTGAACAGCTCTCCCTGAGCATCGAAGGGGAGCGGGCATGAGCGTTGAACAATTTGGCTATAAGCAGGAGCTGCATCGGGCGCTGACGTTCCGCGATCTGCTGGTCTACGGCATGATATTTATGGTACCCATCGCGCCGTTTGGCGTCTTTGGCTACGTCTGGGACGGCGCGCAGGGCATGGTGGCGCTGGCCTATCTCATCGGTATGGTGGCGATGTTCTTTACCGCCATGAGCTACTGGTCGATGTCGCGCGCGTTTCCGGTTTCCGGCTCGGTATACGCTTATGCCCAGCGCGGTATTCATCCGATTGTCGGCTTTTTTGCCGGCTGGCTGATCCTGCTGGACTATATTCTGGTGCCGTCGCTGCTCTATATCGTCAGCGCGGCGGCGCTGGCGCCCATGCTGCCGGGCGTGCCGGGCTGGCTGTGGATTGTCGGCTTTATCGCGATTAACAGCCTGATTAACCTGCGCGGCATTACCTTTACCGCACGCGCCAATAACACGATTCTGATCGCGGAGATCGTGGTGCTGTCAGTGTTCGTCGTGCTGGGGCTGATTGCGCTCTACTCCGGCGCCGGGGCGGGCCATCTGACCCTCGACCCGCTCTACAACGCCGATAAGTTCAGCCTGCCGCTGGTGATGGGCGCGGTCTCCATCGCCGTGCTCTCGTTCCTCGGCTTCGACGGGATCTCCACGCTGTCGGAGGAAACGAAAGGCGGCGTAGATACCGTGGGTAAGGCGTCGCTGGGCGCGCTGATGCTGGTGGGTTCGCTGTTTATCCTGCAGACGTGGATTGCCGCCGATCTGGCGCAGGGCATGACGTTTAGCAGCCTCGATACCGCCTTCTACGATACCGCGAATCTGGCGGGCGGCGGCTGGCTGAAGTATGTCACCATGTGGTCGACGGTGATCTCCTGGGGGATTGCCAACGCCCTGGTAGCGCAGGCCGCCGTGTCGCGTATTCTGTTTGCGATGGCGCGCGATAAGCAGCTGCCGCAGCTGCTGGCGAAAGTGCACCCGCGGCTGAAAACGCCTTACGTCAGCACCCTGTTTGTGGCGCTGATTTCGCTGGCTTCCGGCCTGTGGTTCTACGGCGATATCGATAACCTCAGCCGTCTGGTGAACTTCGGCGCGCTGATGGGCTTCCTGGTGCTGCATATCGCCGTGATAAACCATTACATCATTCGTCAGAAATCGCGCAATCTGGTGGTGCACCTGCTGTTCCCGGTGGTGGGCCTGTGCATTATCGGCTTTGTTATTTATGAAATGGACGCGCAGGCGAAGGTACTGGGGCTGAGCTGGCTGGCGGTTGGAGTGGTCTATTACCTGCTGATGCGCCTGGTGCTCAAGCGCAATGTGGAATTGAAGCTGGAAGGCTAACGCAATTTATCTATCCCGGAGGCGGCGCGTTGCGCCTGTCCGGGCTTGTATGATTAACCCGTCAGAAAGAACCGGCCAGTTCTCTCTGATGGCGGTCCGGATGCCGTGTCCGGGC
>NZ_PDEL01000017.1:0-141921 GCF_002556465.1 Klebsiella sp. MBT K-1
GCCCGGACACGGCATCCGGACCGCCATCAGAGAGAACTGGCCGGTTCTTTCTGACGGGTTAATCATACAAGCCCGGACAGGTGCGCAGCACCGCCTCCGGGAAGCCGTACCCACCGAGGCTTCGCATACTCCCCCCCGGTGGCGGCTGACGCCTTACCGGGGCTACGGGTTCCCCGCCGTCTGCGGACCGGTAGCCCGGCCAGGTGCGCCAGCACCGCCTCCGGGAAGCCGTACCCACCGAGGCTTCGCATACTCTCCCGGTGGCGGCTGACGCCTTACCGGGGCTACGGGTCTGCCGCCGTCTGCGGGAAAATAACCGGTTACGAATATTTTTTGGTGCGCCGGGTCGGGGCGGTATTGGTCGGATCGTCCGGCCAGACGTGCTTCGGATAGCGCCCCTTCATTTCTTTTTGCACCTCGCGGTAGCTCCCCTGCCAGAATGCGCCTAAATCGCGGGTGATCTGCAGCGGGCGCTGCGCCGGCGACAGTAGCTCCAGCACCAGCGGCACCCGCCCCTGGGCGATAGTCGGGGTCGTCGCCTCGCCAAACATCTCCTGCATCCGCACCGCCAGCGCCGGAGGGTTATCATCGTGATAACGAATCGCGATGCGGCTACCGGTCGGCACCGTATAGTGCGTGGGTAGCTCGCTGTCCAGCTTCTGGCGCAGCGGCCACGGCAGCCAGTTTTGCAGCGCCTGACGCACATCCAGCGCCTTCAGCGCGCGCAGAGAATGGACGCCCGTCATCTGCGGTAACAGCCACTGCTCAAGCGATGCCAGCAGCGATGCCTCATCAACGGCTGGCCACGCCTCCTCCGGCAGCCACTGCGCCGCGCAGTGCAGGCGCAGACGCAGCTGCTCCGCCTCCGGCGTCCAGTTGAGCACGCTCAGCCCCTTTTCGCGGATGCCGTTGAGCATCGCCTGATGCAACTCCTCTTCCGACGGCTTCGCCAGCGGTTGAGTTTTAATCACCAGCCGTCCGATACAGGTACGCCGCCAGGCCTTCAGCGTGCCTAACGCCTCATCCCACTCGACGATATCGGAGCGCTGGACCAGCGCCGGACACCGCTCAATCAGCGCGTTAATCTCTACCGGCAGCGCCAGCAGGATCCGCGCATCCGGCGATGAACTTCCCTGCAGCAGCAGCGGCGCGATCAGCCACTCGTGGCGGCCCAGCGCATCGTCGGCGTCGAGCATCGCCCCCATTCCGTTGGCCAGCTGATAGCGCCCCTCCTGGCCGCGACGATGGGCGATACGGTCAGCAAAAGCGGACGCCAGCAGCGCCGCGATTCTGTCGGCGTCGGGCTGACCGCCGCGCACCGTCAGCCTTTTCATCAGCTGCTGCGCCCGCTGCTGCCAGTTGCCCTGCTGACGGGCAAACGCCGCGCTAAGATCGCTATTGCCGCCGCGCGGCGGCTCTTCCAGGATCGCCGCCAGCTTAGCCGCCGTGGCGGCGCCATCGGCATCCTCCGCCGCGGTCAGCATCGCCGCCAGACGCGGATCGTTGCCCAACGCCGCCATTTTGCGCCCGTGCGACGACAGCCGCTCGCCTTCCAGCGCAGAAAGGTCGGTGAGCAGACGCCGGGCCGCCGCCAGATTAACCGCAGGCGGCAGATCCAGCCAGCTAAGCTGCGCCGGGTCCTGGCATCCCCACTGCAACAACTCCAGCAACAGTGAAGACAGGTCGCTTTGCAGGATTTCCGGATCGCCCTGCGCCGCCGCGCGCTCGGCCTGCTCTTTAGCGAGCAGATGCAGACAGATCCCCGGTTCCAGACGCCCGGCGCGTCCGGCGCGCTGGGTCATTGAGGCCTGGCTGATGCGCTGCGTGACCAGGCGGGTAAGCCCGGTGCGGGCGTCAAAGCGGGCGACGCGCTCCTGGGCGCTATCTACCACCAGACGAATCCCCTCAATAGTCAGACTGGTTTCGGCGATATTGGTCGCCAGCACCACCTTGCGCATCCCGACGGGCGCAGGCAGTATCGCCTTGCGCTGCTCACTCAGCGGCAGCGCGCCGTACAGCGGGCACAGCACAACATCGCTCGCCACCCGCTCCGCCAGCCGCTCCTGTACCCGTTGGATCTCGCCAACGCCGGGCAGAAACAGCAGCATTGAACCGTTTTCGCTACGCAGCAGTTCCGCGGCGGCAATCGCCACCGCCTCGTCAAAACGCTGATGGGTCGCCAGCGGCTGAAAACGCCGCTCAACCGGAAACGCGCGCCCTTCGGAAACGATAACCGGCGCCTCCGGCAGCAGACGCTGCAGACGCTCATTATCGAGCGTCGCCGACATAATCAGCAGCTTGAGATCGTCGCGTAGCCCCTGCTGTACGTCGAGCAGCAGCGCCAGCGCCAGATCCGCCTGCAGGCTGCGCTCGTGGAACTCATCGAGGATCGCCAGCCCCACGCCGCTCAGCTCCGGGTCGCGCTGGATCATCCGCGTCAAAATACCTTCCGTCACCACTTCGAGGCGCGTGTTCGGCCCGACGCAGGTCTCGGCGCGCATGCGGTAGCCCACGGTCTCGCCGGGCTTCTCCCCCAGCAGTTCCGCCAGCCGCTGCGCCACGTTACGCGCCGCCAGCCGCCGCGGCTCCAGCAGGATAATGCGCCCGTTAATTTTACCCTGCGCGAGGATTTGCAACGGCAGCCAGGTGGATTTCCCGGCGCCGGTTGGCGCATTAAGCAGAACCTGCGGCGCATGCCGCAGAGCAGAAAGAAGTTCAGGGAGGACGGCGGCAACCGGCAATGAGGACACGAAGCGCTCCGGAGGTTAACATTTGCGGGCAAGCATTGTAGCATCCCGGTAATTCATTACCGAGTCTCTATCATGTCCGAGCCGAAAAGGCTGTTTTTCGCCCTTGAACTTCCCGCAGAAGTTCAGCGGCAGATCGTTCACTGGCGCGCCGCCAGCTTTCCCGAAGATGCGGGTCGACCGGTGACGGCGGCAAACCTCCATCTGACGCTGGCGTTTCTTGGCGAAGTGAGCGCGGATAAGCAGCGGGCGCTGTCAGCGATGGCCGAACGAATTCGCCAGCCGGGCTTTACCCTGACCCTTGACGATGCCGGGCAGTGGCTGCGTTCGCGAGTGGTGTGGCTGGGCACTCGTCAGCCGCCGCGCGGAGTTCTGCAATTAGCGAATATGCTGCGCGCCCAGGCCGCCCGCAGCGGCTGCTATCAGAGTCCGCAGCCGTTTCATCCGCATATCACCCTGCTGCGCGACGCGCGCCACGCGGTGGCTATTCCGCCGCCCGGATTTCGCTGGGCGTTTGCGGTCAACGAATTTGTACTCTACGAATCCAGCTTTAGCCGCGGCCGCACCCGCTACAAGGCGCTGGAACGTTACCCTTTCGACAAGGAAAGCTGATGCTGTTTACTCCCCCGCTACGGTCCGCCACCCTCATTAAACGTTACAAACGGTTTCTCGCCGATGTGATCACCCCCGACGGTCGCGAGCTGACCCTGCACTGTCCCAACACCGGCGCCATGACCGGCTGCGCCGCGCCGGGCGATACCGTCTGGTATTCCACTTCAGATAATCCTAAACGCAAATATGCCCACACGTGGGAAATAACCGAAACCGTAGAAGGTGCGACAATTTGTGTTAATACTCTACGTGCTAACACGTTGGCGAAAGAGGCGATTCTGGCGGGAAATATTCCCGAGCTTTTGGGCTATAACACGCTGAAAAGCGAAGTGAAGTATGGTGATGAAAACAGCCGTATTGATATTCTGTTACAAGCAGATGACCAACAAAACTGCTATATTGAAGTGAAATCGGTTACGTTGGCGGAAAAGGAATACGGTTACTTCCCCGATGCGGTTACCGAACGCGGCCAGAAGCACCTCCGGGAGCTGATGAGCGTGGCGGCAGCGGGCGATCGGGCGGTGATTTTGTTCGCCGTGCTGCACTCGGCGATCGACCGTTTCTCACCCGCGCATCATATTGATGCCAGATACGCACAGCTATTGATTGAGGCGCAAAACAAGGGGGTGGAAATTCTCGCGTACAAGGCGGAACTTTCTACCGAGATGATGACTCTGAATAAGCCGATTACCGTGGTGTTAACCCCCGGTAAATAAACGGCTAAATAGTATTCGGGTCGCGAGCGCAAATACGCTTTTCCTCACAGGGTTGTCAAGTGTAACGTTTAGATAATTGCTATCCGGAAAAGCATCTGCTATTTATAGCGGCCTGATTTTTCCCCCAACACGGGGATCGATAGTGCGTGTTAAGGAGAAGCAACATGCAAGAAGGGCAAAACCGTAAAACATCGTCCCTGAGTATTCTCTCCATCGCTGGGGTGGAGCCGTACCAAGTGAAGCCGGGCGAAGAGTATATGAACGAAGCCCAGCTGGCGCACTTCAAGCGCATTCTTGAAGCGTGGCGTAATCAACTTAGGGATGAAGTGGATCGCACCGTAACGCATATGCAGGATGAAGCTGCTAACTTCCCGGACCCGGTAGACCGTGCCGCTCAGGAAGAAGAGTTCAGCCTGGAGTTGCGTAACCGCGACCGCGAACGTAAATTGATCAAAAAGATCGAGAAAACGCTGAAAAAAGTCGAAGACGAAGATTTCGGCTTCTGTGAATCCTGTGGCGTCGAGATTGGTATCCGTCGTCTGGAAGCGCGTCCGACCGCTGACCTGTGCATTGATTGCAAAACGCTGGCGGAAATTCGCGAAAAACAGATGGCAGGCTAATTCACTTCGCTGGCACATCTCTGGCGGGAGCTTTCTCCCGCCCTGATGCTTTAGTCATATCATGAAAGATTCACACTACATCGGGCGCTTTGCTCCCTCACCTTCCGGCGAACTCCACTTCGGTTCATTGATTGCCGCGCTTGGCAGCTATCTGCAGGCTCGGGCTCAGAACGGTATCTGGCGCGTGCGCATTGAAGATATCGATCCGCCGCGGGAAGTTCCCGGCGCCGCGGACACCATTCTTCGTCAATTAGAACGCTACGGCCTGCACTGGGACGGAGAGGTACTCTGGCAGTCAAAACGCCACGAAGCCTATCGCGAGCACCTCGCCTGGCTGCGCGAGCAGGACCTCTGCTATTACTGCACCTGCACCCGCGCGCGCATCCACGGCATTGGCGGTATTTACGACGGCCACTGCCGCGATTTACGCCTCGGCGCGGAAAACGCCGCTCTGCGTCTGCGGCAAACGCGTCCGGTCCTCGAATTTTATGACCGACTGCGCGGCACGATCGTCGCCGATGAGCCGCTGGCGCGGGAAGATTTCATTATCCACCGCCGCGATGGGCTGTTCGCCTATAATCTGGCGGTGGTAGTGGACGATCATTTTCAGGGCGTCAGCGAAATCGTCCGCGGCGCCGATCTTATCGAGCCGACGGTGCGGCAAATATCGCTTTATCAGCATTTTGGCTGGCAGGCGCCGGACTATATCCATTTGCCGCTGGCCCTCAACGCGCAGGGCAATAAACTGTCGAAGCAAAACCACGCTCCGGCGCTGTCTGAAGGCGATCCGCGCCCGGAAATTGTGCGGGCGTTAACGTTTCTTAATCAGGATGTCATTCAGGAATGGCAGACGCTCAGTATTGAGGATTTACTCGAGTACGCGATAGCGAACTGGCGGCCGGAGCAAATCCAGCATTCTCAAATGCGTTCCGCTGAGCTATGATTAGCCGCTATTTTTTTGTCCTGAAGTCCGTCTGACACTACGAGGTGTACCATTTTTACCCGAGTCGCTAATTTTTGCCGTAAGGTGCTAAGCCGTGAAGAGCGCGAGGCAGAAGCCGCCGTCGAACAATTACATATGACGGTTATCCCGCGCGAGCAGCATGCAATTTCCCGCAAAGATATCAGTGAAAATGCCCTCAAGGTCATGTACAGACTTAACAAGGCGGGCTATGAATCGTGGCTGGTCGGCGGCGGCGTACGCGATCTGCTGCTGGGCAAAAAACCTAAAGATTTTGACGTCACCACCAATGCGACCCCGGAACAGGTCCGTAAGCTGTTCCGCAACTGCCGCCTGGTAGGCCGCCGCTTCCGCCTGGCGCACGTGATGTTCGGGCCGGAAATTATCGAAGTCGCCACCTTCCGCGGCCATCATGAAGGCCACACCACCGATCGCATCACCTCCCAGCGCGGCCAGAACGGCATGCTGCTGCGCGACAACATCTTCGGTTCGATTGAAGAAGATGCCCAGCGCCGCGACTTTACCATCAACAGCCTCTACTACAGCGTGGCGGATTTCACCGTCCGCGACTACGTCGGCGGCATGAAAGATCTGCAGGATGGCGTCGTCCGTCTGATCGGCGATCCGGAAACCCGCTATCGCGAAGATCCGGTGCGCATGCTGCGCGCGGTGCGTTTTGCAGCGAAGCTCAGTATGAGCATCAGCGAAGAGACCGCCGAGCCGATCCCGCGCCTGGCGACGCTGCTGCACGATGTGCCGCCGGCGCGTCTGTTTGAAGAAGTCCTGAAGCTGCTGCAGGCCGGCGACGGTTATGAAACCTACATCCTGCTGCGCGAATATAATCTGTTCCAGCCGCTGTTCCCGACCATTACCCGCTACTTCACCGAGCGCGGCGATAGTCCAATGGAGCGCATCATCAGCCAGGTGCTGAAGAATACCGATACCCGCATTCGCAACGATATGCGCGTTAATCCGGCGTTCCTGTTCGCGGTGATGTTCTGGTATCCGCTGCTGGAAACCGCGCAGAAAATCGCGCAGGAGAGCGGACTGGCCTACTACGATGCCTTCGCGTTGGCGATGAACGACGTGCTGGACGAGGCCTGCCGCACGCTGGCCATCCCGAAACGTATTACTACCCTGGTGCGCGATATCTGGCAGCTTCAGCTGCGGATGTCCCGCCGTCAAGGTAAACGCGCGTGGAAGCTGATGGAGCATCCAAAATTCCGCGCCGCCTACGATCTGCTGGAGCTGCGCGCCGGCGCCGAAAACAGCAGCGAGCTGCAGCGTCTGACCAAATGGTGGGGCGAGTTCCAGGTCGCCGCGCCGCCGGATCAGAAAGATATGCTGGATGATTTAGGCGACGATCCGGCCCCGCGCCGCCGCCACCGTCGTCCGCGCAAACGCGCGCCGCGCCGCGAAGGTAGCGCATGACGCTCGTCTATATCGCGATTGGCAGCAATCTGGCCTCTCCGCTGGAGCAGGTCAACGCTGCCGTTAACGCGCTGGCGGACATACCCGATAGCCGGGTAATAAGCGTTTCCTCTTTCTACCGCACGCCGCCCCTGGGGCCGCAGGATCAGCCTGACTACCTCAACGTCGCCGTCGCGCTGGAAACCGCGCTGACCGCAGAAGCGCTGCTCAACCACACCCAGCGTATTGAACTGCAGCAGGGCCGCACGCGTAAAGCCGAACGCTGGGGACCGCGCACGCTGGACCTCGACATCATGCTGTTTGGCGATGACGTGATTAACAGCCCGCGCCTGACCGTACCGCACTACGATATGAAAAACCGCGGTTTTATGCTGTGGCCGCTGTTTGAAATCGCCCCCGAGCTGCGTTTCCCCGACGGTACGGCATTACGGGCTGTTCTGGCAAATCTCGGCGCAGAAAAACCCGCCCTCTGGTAATAACCCTTCTTTTTTAGCAATTACGGCGATCGTGGTAATCGGTTGCCTAAAACCATTGCCCCCCTGAATGCTGCTGTTAGAATGCCGGTTAAAATGACTTTCATCATCAGGAAACGTTATGAAACCGACCACTATCGCCCTGCTGCAGAAATGTAAACAGGAGAAGAAACGCTTCGCCACTATCACCGCCTACGACTACAGCTTTGCAAAGCTGTTCGCCGATGAGGGTATAAACGTGATGCTGGTCGGCGATTCGCTGGGCATGACGGTGCAGGGCCACGATTCCACCCTGCCGGTGACCGTTGAAGACATCGCCTATCACGCGCGCGCGGTACGCCGCGGCGCGCCGAACTGTCTGCTGCTCGCCGACCTGCCGTTTATGGCTTACGCCACGCCGGAACAAACCTTCGAGAACGCCGCTATCGTCATGCGCGCGGGAGCCAACATGGTCAAAATCGAGGGCGGCGCCTGGCTGGCGGATACCGTGAAAATGCTTGCCGAGCGTGCGGTACCGGTGTGCGGACACCTCGGTCTGACCCCGCAGTCGGTGAATGTCTTTGGCGGGTATAAAATTCAGGGCCGCGGCGATGCCGGGCAAGTTCTGCTTGATGATGCGCTGGCGCTGGAAGCGGCGGGCGCGCAGCTGCTGGTGCTGGAGTGCGTACCGGTTGAACTGGCGAAACGCGTCACCGAGGCGTTAACCATCCCGGTGATTGGTATCGGCGCGGGCAACGTCACTGACGGACAAATCCTCGTGATGCATGACGCTTTTGGTATTACCGGCGGTCATATTCCAAAATTCGCCAAAAATTTCCTTAGCACAGCGGGCGACATGCGCGCCGCGGTACGGCAATATGTTGCCGAAGTGGAGTCCGGCGTGTATCCGGGCGAAGAACACAGTTTCCATTAAGGAGTGTTGTTGTGCTGATTATTGAAACCCTGCCGCTGCTGCGCCAGCATATCCGCCGTTTACGCCAGGAGGGCAAGCGCATTGCGCTGGTTCCCACCATGGGCAACCTGCACGATGGCCATATGAAGCTGGTTGATACCGCTAAAGCCAGCGCGGATGTCGTGGTGGCAAGTATCTTCGTCAACCCAATGCAGTTTGACCGCGCCGAGGATCTGGCGCGCTATCCGCGTACCCTGCAGGACGATTGCGAAAAGCTGAACAAACGGAAGGTCGATTTGGTCTTCGCGCCTGCCGCGGCGGAAATCTACCCGCAGGGTACCGAAAGCCAGACTTACGTCGATGTCCCGGGGCTGTCGACGATGCTTGAGGGCGCCAGCCGTCCAGGCCACTTCCGCGGCGTTTCCACTATCGTCAGCAAGCTGTTCAACCTGATCCAGCCGGACGTCGCCTGCTTCGGCGAAAAAGACTTCCAGCAGCTGGCGCTGATCCGCAAAATGGTCGCGGATATGGGCTACGACATCGAGATTATCGGCGTACCGATTATGCGCGCGAAAGATGGGCTGGCGCTGAGTTCGCGCAACGGCTATCTCAGCGCAGAGCAGCGCAAAATCGCGCCGGGGCTGTATAAGGTGATGAATCGCGCGGCGGAGAAACTGGCGGCCGGCGAGCGCAACCTTGACGAAATTATCGCGATTGCCGGGCAGGAGCTGAACGAAAAAGGCTTCCGCGCCGATGATATCCAGATCCGCGACGCCGATACGCTGCTCGCTTTGACCGAAAACAGCCAGCGCGCGGTGATCCTGATGGCGGCGTGGCTCGGCGAAGCGCGTTTGATCGACAACCAGATAGTGGCGCTCGCTCGGTAGACACGGGTTAAAAATCGGGCAATACTGCCAGGAATTTCCTCAAGGCGGACGTCACGCCCGCTTTGTTATCGTTAAGCTTTAAAGGTAGACGTTATGATTCGTAATATGCTGCAGGGCAAACTCCACCGCGTTAAAGTCACGCAGGCCGACCTGCACTATGAAGGCTCCTGCGCTATTGATCAGGATTTCCTGGATGCGTCCGGCATCCTGGAAAACGAGGCTATTCATATCTGGAACGTGACCAACGGTAATCGTTTCTCCACCTACGCCATCGCCGCGGAGCGCGGTTCGCGAATTATCTCCGTTAACGGCGCCGCGGCGCACTGTGCGAGCGTCGGTGATATTCTGATTATCGCCAGCTTCGTTATGATGCCTGACGAAGAAGCCCGCGCCTGGCAGCCGAAAGTGGCCTATTTTGAAGGCGAGAACGAAATGAAGCGCCAGGCAAAAGCTATTCCGGTACAGGTTGCCTGATCTACCCCTGCGGCTGGTTGCTTATCAGCCGCGACATGGTTTCCAGCGAATCCGTTCTTAATACATACAGCCTTTTCAATAAGAACGGATTATCCCCCGGTTTCACCTTTCCTCTTACCGTCGTCACCGCCAGATGAAAACCAGCGTCATTCGCCGCCTGAACCGCCGTGGCGTTATAGCCGCCAAACGGGTAAGAGAGATACTGTACGTGCGGATTAAACTGCGCCAGCGCCCGCCGCGAATGCTCAAAATCAAACAGAATATTGTGATAGCTGCGGCTGAGCAGAATTGGATGACGATCGGCATCAACCCGATGGAGAAAATGGGTATGCGACTGCACGTCAAAAACGTCCTGAATCTGTTTTAGCTCGGAAATACTCATAAACTGCAGCGATTTCGGCGCCCATTTCTGCGGATGGCGCTTAATGCGCGACGAGATAATAAAAGCCGTGGCGTGAAAGCCATACTGCTTGAGGATCGGGTACGCGTAGCGGTTGACCGACTTCAGCCCATCGTCAAAGGTGATCACCACCGAGCGCGCCGGTAGGTTCACTTTATTACGCAGATAGCCCTCAAGCTGATACATACTCAGCGTGGTATAGCCCTGGTCGCGTAGCCAGGTCATCTGGTTGCTGAAGGCGCGAACGGAAGTCGTTGTTGAGGTATGGCGAAAGCGGGTGTTTTCTTCGTCACGAAGAATATGGTGGTAGGTAAGGATGGGGATGCCGTTATCTTCCTGGGCATCAAGGCTGCTCACCCACGCCAGCCGGTTGCCGATGCGAATCTGAAACCAGGTTTGATTCAGCCGATCTTTAAGCTTGCTGATAATCGGGTAACGCAAATTACTCGCCAGGGTGCCAAAGGGCGCGCTGCCAACGGCGGGGGCATCATATACCGGCGTATCTTTCCAGGTCATGAGGTTTTGGTTGCTCAGGGATTTATGCAGATCGCCCAGGCTGTCCTCAACCCGCTGCTTCCCCTGTACCGGCTCCAGGTGGCCTTTATCAATAAAGCCGGTCGCAAAGCCAAAATTAAACTCATAGTAATCCGCCGCCGTCGGCACTACCGCCAGAATCTGTCCTGCCCGCACGTTGCCGACGCTCACTACCTGATTGCCCACCTGTGCCCAGATATCGGCATCTTCGGTCGTCTGCATATAACGTGCCGGGACACCCTGCTGGCTTAACAAACTGGCTGAGGCGCCGAGCGTCGTGAACAGGAGAAGTAAAGCAAGAATTCGGGCAAACATGCGCATCGAACCAGTAGACAAGAACTGCCGTCATTGTAACAAAAGCATCATCAATACCAATGCTTAATTCCCGTACGGCTCATGCAGTAGTCGAAAAGGCGGATTTTTTTGCTGCTGATGCCAGAGGCTGCTCACCGCAGGACCTCCGGCGCTGACAATCGCGTGGCGGAAGGCTTCACTACTGAGGGACGGACGTAGCAGATACATACTTTCCAGTAATGGGTAGCTGATACCGGAAATCACTTCGCAGTGGGTGTGCTTGTGGCTCATCAGCGCAGCGACGCGATAAGGTGCCGCGCCGGTTTTATCAGTCAGAAAAATGACCCCTTTCCCGCCGTCAGTTTCGTGCAGCGCGTCGCACATCATGCGGCTCAGCATATTGCTGCTGAGATTACGCCAGTAGTTAACCGCCCGACACTGCGTCAGCGGCCCAAACTTTTTCTCCAGACGATCCAGCATCTCCTGCGCCAGTTCGTCATGACAGGTAATCACCCAACCTAACATCGCCTACCTCCTTAGCAGGCAAACAATTTAGCAAGGGAAGCGATAAATATCGGTGATGACAATCAAAATTGTTTGCTGGCGCTTCGCTTAACTGCGCAGCGAAGCGCCATGAACGGCTAAATTAGCTGCGCAGCCCGCGCCCGCGCTGGATCAGATACCAACACAAAATATAAAACGCGACGATAAACACCACCAGCACGCCGAAGGTTGTGGCGAGCGGAACATCGTTAATGCCGAGGAAGCCGTAGCGGAAGCCGCTGATCATGTAGACAATCGGGTTCAGATGCGACAGGCCTTGCCAGAACGGCGGCAGCAGGGTCAGCGAATAAAAAACCCCGCCGAGGTAGGTCAGCGGCGTCAGCACGAAGGTCGGAATGAGGCTGATATCATCAAAGGTTTTGGCAAACACCGCGTTCAGCAGACCAGCCAGCGAAAATAACACGGCGGTCAGCACCAGAGTCAGGGCGACAAATACCCATGAGTGAACCTGGAACGGGACGAAAAACAGCGAAATCGCCGTCACCAGAATCCCGACGCACAGACCGCGGGCAACGCCGCCGCCCACATAGCCGGCGATCACCACATGGGTGGGGACCGGCGCGACCAGCAGTTCTTCAATATTGCGCTGAAATTTCGCGCTGAAGAATGATGAAGCGACGTTGGCGTAGGCGTTGGTGATCACCGCCATCATAATCAGGCCCGGCACGATAAACTGCATATAGGTAAAACCATGCATTTCACCGATGCGCGAGCCGATCAAATTGCCAAAAATGACAAAGTAAAGGGTCATCGTAATGACCGGCGGCACCAGCGTCTGGATCCAAATACGCATAAAGCGATGGATCTCTTTGGTCCAGATGCTTTTCAGCGCGACCCAATAAAGCTGCATCATGCTGATTCTCCTTTCCGATCGTGTACCAGCGTGACAAACAGCTCTTCCAGACGGTTAGCTTTGTTACGCATACTTAATACCTGTATTCCCTGCGCGCTCAATTGCGTAAATACGCTATTAATCCCCTGCTCACGCAGCACCTCAACCTCCAGTGTCGACGTATCAACCAGACGATACTGATAGCCTTCCAGTACCGGTAATGGGCTTTTGGGAGCCAGATCGAGAATAAAGGTTTCTGATTTCAGCTTGGAAAGCAGCGCCTTCATCGAGGTGTTTTCCACCAGCTCGCCGTTCTGAATAATACCGATATTGCGACACAGCATTTCGGCCTCTTCCAGATAGTGGGTCGTCAGGATGATCGTGGTGCCTTTATCATTCAGATCTTTCAGGAATCCCCACATCGAACGACGCAGCTCAATATCCACTCCCGCCGTTGGCTCATCGAGAATCAGCAGCTTCGGTTCATGCATCAACGCGCGGGCAATCATCAGGCGGCGCTTCATGCCCCCGGAGAGCATCCGCGCGCGTTCGTTGCGTTTTTCCCAAAGATCGAGCTGTTTGAGGTACTTTTCGCTACGGGTGATGGCTTCTTTGCGCTCAACGCCGTAGTAGCCCGCCTGGTGAATCACAATCTGCTGCACGGTTTCAAAGGGGTTAAAGTTGAACTCCTGCGGCACCAGGCCGAGCTGGCGCTTGGCGTTCACCACATCCTTTTGCAGGTCATAGCCAAACACGTTGACCTCGCCGGAGGTTTTGTTCACCAGCGAACTGATAATGCCGATAGTGGTGGATTTTCCCGCGCCGTTCGGCCCCAGGAGCGCGTAAAAATCGCCCGCTTCTACCTGAAGATCGATTCCGCGCAGCGCCTGAACCCCGCCGGGGTAGGTTTTTTTGAGCTGTTTTAGTTCCAGAGCAATGGTCATTAAATGTCTCTTCTCGTGTCGTGACACGCGATGGGTTGTTTTAAAAAATGTGAGGTTAACCTATATTAGCGCAACGCACTTACTTGGTTACAGGCCCGTAAACATCCATGAACGATATAGATACACTCATCAGCAACAATGCACTATGGTCAAAAATGCTGGTGGAGGAAGACCCCGGTTTCTTTGAGAAACTGGCACAGGCGCAGAAGCCGCGCTTTCTGTGGATTGGATGTTCCGATAGCCGCGTCCCCGCTGAACGTTTGACCGGCCTGGAACCCGGCGAGCTGTTTGTACACCGTAACGTCGCCAACCTGGTGATTCATACCGACCTGAACTGCCTTTCCGTGGTGCAGTACGCGGTCGATGTACTGGAAGTCGAACACATCATCATCTGCGGCCACTACGGCTGCGGCGGCGTGCAGGCGGCGATTGAAAATACCGAGCTAGGCCTTATCGACAACTGGCTGCTGCATATTCGCGATATCTGGTTTAAGCACAGCTCGCTGCTGGGGGAAATGCCCGAAGAGCGCCGCCTTGATACGCTGTGTGAATTGAATGTGATGGAGCAGGTTTACAACCTTGGCCATTCAACGATTATGCAGTCGGCGTGGAAGCGTGGACAGAAAGTGACAATTCACGGCTGGGCCTACGGCATTCACGACGGCATGTTACGCGATCTTGACGTGACCGCCGTCAGCCGCGAAACGCTGGAACAGCGCTATCGCCATGGAATTTCCAACCTTAAAAGCAAGCACGTCAATCACAAGTAATTCACGCGCCCCTCTTAATATCCCGGATAAGCCGGGATAGATAATCCGCGTTACTCGTCCAGCAGCGTCACTTTGCCGATATACGGCAGGTGGCGGTAGCGCTGAGCATAGTCGATGCCGTAACCCACCACGAACTCGTCCGGGATCGCAAAACCGACAAACTCAACCGGCACCTTCACTTCGCGGCGGCTTGGCTTATCGAGCAGCGTACAAATCGCCAGCGATTTCGGTTCACGCAGGCTGAGGATTTCGCGCACTTTTGACAGCGTGTTGCCAGAGTCGATGATGTCTTCCACGATCAGCACATCTTTACCGCGGATATCCTCATCCAGGTCTTTGAGGATTTTGACGTCACGGGTGGTGGACATGCCGCTACCGTAGCTGGAGGCGGTCATAAAATCGACTTCATGCGGTACCTGAACTTCACGGCACAGGTCGGCCATAAACATAAATGAGCCACGCAACAGCCCCACCAGCACCATTTCGCTGCCGCTATCTTTGTAGTGCTCGTTGATTTGGCGACCGAGCTCAGCAATACGGGCTTTGATCTCGGTTTCCGGGATCATCACTTCTACAGTATGTTTCATAAAACTAACCATTTGATTCTTAATGTAAATCATCAACTCCGCTGCGATTGCACCGACGTTGACCGGCAAGCCACGCAGTATACCAGCAAAAAGAAATATGCGATGCAGTGATTAATAAAGCCCATTTTGTGATTCCGATCACACTTGTTAAATCCTATAATTAATTGCAGTTAAAAAATTAACAAACAAACGAGTGTCCTTCTATGGCAGAAACAAAATCTCAACAATCACGGCTACTCGTGACGCTGACGGCTCTTTTTGCAGCGTTCTGTGGCCTGTATCTCTTAGCAGGCGGGGCCTGGCTGGTCGCCCTCGGCGGCTCATGGTACTACCCTGTCGCAGGTCTGGTGATGCTGGCCGTCACCGTCTTGCTGTTCCGCGGTAAGCGTTCTGCGCTTTGGCTGTACGCCGCGCTGCTGCTTGCCACCATGATCTGGGGCGTATGGGAAGTTGGCTTCGACTTCTGGGCGCTGACTCCGCGTAGCGACATTCTGGTCTTCTTCGGCATCTGGCTTATTCTGCCGTTTGTCTGGCGTCGCCTGCCGATTCCCTCCTCTGGCGCCGTTGCCGGGCTGGTTGTCGCCCTGCTGATTAGCGGCGGCATCCTTACATGGGCTGGCTTCAACGACCCGCAGGAGGTCAACGGTACGCTGAGCGCTGATGCAACGCCAGCGGCACCAATTTCCGAGGTGGCCGATGGCGACTGGTCGGCGTATGGCCGCAACCAGGAAGGCCAGCGCTACTCGCCGCTGAAGCAGATTAACGCCGATAACGTGAAGAACCTGAAAGAGGCATGGGTATTCCGTACGGGCGATCTCAAGCAGCCTAACGATCCGGGTGAAATCACCAATGAAGTCACGCCGATTAAAGTTGGCGACACGCTCTATCTGTGTACCGCCCACCAGCGCCTGTTCGCGCTTGATGCGGCCACCGGTAAAGAAAAGTGGCATTTCGATCCGCAGCTCAACGCGGACCCGTCTTTCCAGCATGTGACCTGCCGCGGCGTTTCATATCATGAAGCCAAAGCGGATAACGCGCCGGCGGATGTGGTTGCCGACTGCCCGCGCCGCATTATTCTTCCGGTCAACGATGGCCGCCTGTTCGCCATCAATGCCGAAACCGGTAAGCTGTGTGAGTCCTTCGCTAATAAAGGCATTCTCAACCTGCAAACCAATATGCCAGTCACCACGCCGGGCATGTATGAACCCACTTCACCGCCGATTATTACTGATAAGACAATCGTCATCGCCGGCGCCGTGACCGATAACTTCTCCACCCGCGAGCCTTCAGGCGTTATTCGCGGCTTTGATGTGAATACCGGTAAACTGCTGTGGGCCTTTGATCCGGGCGCGAAAGATCCCAACGCGATTCCTGATGATGAACATCATTTCACCCTGAATTCACCAAACTCCTGGGCACCGGCGGCCTATGACGCGAAGTTGGATCTGGTCTACCTGCCTATGGGCGTGACCACCCCGGATATCTGGGGCGGCAACCGTACGCCCGAACAAGAGCGCTATGCCAGCTCCATCGTGGCGCTGAACGCCACGACCGGTAAACTGGCGTGGAGTTACCAGACCGTTCATCACGATCTGTGGGATATGGATATGCCGTCGCAGCCGACGCTGGCGGACATTGACGTGAACGGCAAAACCGTGCCGGTGATTTACGCTCCGGCAAAAACCGGTAATATTTTTGTCCTCGATCGCCGTAACGGTGAGCTGGTCGTCCCGGCACCGGAAAAACCGGTTCCGCAAGGGGCGGCGAAAGGTGACTACGTCGCGAAAACTCAGCCGTTCTCCGACCTGAGCTTCCGACCGAAGAAAGACCTGACCGGCGCGGATATGTGGGGCGCCACCATGTTCGACCAGCTGGTGTGCCGCGTTATCTTCCATCAGCTGCGCTATGAAGGGATTTTCACTCCACCGTCAGAACAAGGTACGCTGGTCTTCCCGGGTAACCTGGGGATGTTCGAATGGGGCGGTATCTCCGTCGATCCGAACCGCCAGGTGGCGATTGCTAACCCAATGGCGCTGCCGTTTGTCTCAAAACTGATCCCTCGCGGACCCGGTAATCCGATGGAGCAACCAAAAGACGCCAAAGGTTCGGGTACCGAGGCCGGTATTCAGCCGCAGTACGGCGTTCCTTACGGCGTCACGCTCAACCCGTTCCTGTCACCGTTCGGTCTGCCCTGCAAACAGCCGGCATGGGGCTATATCTCCGCGCTGGATCTGAAAACCAACGAAGTGGTGTGGAAAAAACGTATCGGTACGCCACAGGATAGCCTGCCGTTCCCGATGCCGGTTAAGCTCCCGTTCACCATGGGTATGCCGATGCTGGGCGGCCCAATTTCGACGGCCGGCAATGTGCTGTTTATCGGCGCGACCGCGGATAACTATCTGCGCGCTTACAATATGAGCAACGGCGAGAAGTTATGGCAGGCACGTCTGCCGGCTGGCGGTCAGGCGACGCCGATGACCTATGAAGTGAATGGCAAGCAGTACGTTGTCATCTCTGCGGGCGGTCACGGTTCGTTTGGCACGAAGATGGGCGACTATATCGTCGCTTATGCTTTACCGGACGACGCGAAGTAAAAAAAGAAGGCCCGGTTTCCGGGCCTTCTCTCTATGGTACGTCTCTCTCTTTTCGCGCCAGGCGAGCCCGCTTAGACGAGCTACACCGTAAATCCAAGCATCATCCCCGTATCTTCATGCTCCAGCAGATGGCAGTGCGCCATATAGGCATGTTCTTTCGGCGCATCGTGATCAAATTTCACCAGCACTTCACTGACATCGCCTTCCACCCTGACGGTATCTTTCCAGCCGCTCCGGTGGGGTGCCGGCGCTTTACCGTTTTCGGACAAAATACGGAACTGAGTACCGTGAATATGGAAAGGATGCAACATCATGTCGCCTTTGCCGGAAATCACCCACCGCTCATACTGCCCTTTCGCCGCCGCAAACAGGGGAACATTCATATCAAAGGCTTTACCGTTGATTCGATTCGCATTATGGAAATCAAAACCTTGATGACCGTGCTTCATCTGCGCCATGCCGCCATGATTCATGTTTCCGTGATTCATATTCCCCATATCGCCATGATTCATCATCATGCCATGGTCCATGCCGGACATCGCCTGGTCGCCATATTTTTGCATCAGCGCCTGCATCCCCATCATATCGAGCATCGGATCCATAGAGAGCTGCAGAGTACGCTGAGTAAACCCCTGAAGGGAGGGCAGCGCTGGCATAGCGGCCAGAACATCCGGCAGCTTACCGGAAGCCTGGATAGTCAGTGGCTGCACGCGTAATACCGGCTGCGGCCGATCAAACGGAGCAATCGCCATCCCCATCTGGTTAACCGGTAGCGTAATTAAATCAAAGGGTTTCCCGTCAGTGGTATCCACCAGCACTTCGAAACGCTCCCCCATCAGCACCGGCAGCTCGTTGACTTTCACCGGCTCAGCCAGCAGACCGCCATCGCTTGCCACCACGTACATGGGCCGCTTATCGCTGGTGGCGAAATTCAAAGAACGCGCATTACAACCGTTAAGCAGACGCAACCGTAGCCAGCCGCGAGGCGCGGCATGCTCCGGGTAAAGCGCCCCGTTAGTCAGCAGCGTATCGCCAAACCAGCCAACGGCTGCGCTCATGATATCGAGCTGATAATCAATCTCTCCCGCTGCGGTGAACTTTTTATCCTGCACAATCACCGGGACATCATCAATTCCCCACTGCTTTGGCAAGAGCAGCTTTTCGCTTTCCGCATCAGAAATCAGTACCAGCCCCGCCAGCCCCATCGCGACCTGTCTGCCGGTTTTGCCATGTTGATGAGGATGGAACCAACAGGTCGCCGCCCGCTGCGTTGGAGTAAAGGTCACCGTGCGGGAGCCTCCGGCGGCAATCACGCCCTGGGGACCGCCGTCAACGGCGCCGGGAACCTCCAGACCGTGCCAGTGTACGGTGGTCTCCTCCGCCAGCCGGTTATGAATATCGATGGTTGCCTGCTCCCCCTGCTTAAGCTGTAGGGCCGGGCCCAGCAGATTACCGTTATAGCCCCAGGTGGTCGCAAGATGAGAGCCGAACTGCGTTTTTCCGGCCTGGATGATCAACGAGATGCGATTGCGCGCGTCGGCGGTAAGTAGCTCCGGTACAGGCAACGATGGACGACTGGCGGCGAAAACCGAGCGACTCCATAGCGGCAATGCGCTGGCTACGCTTACCGCAGCGGTTAGTTTAAGAAACTCACGACGTTGCATTTTCACATCCTTTTTATTCTGCTGGTGAATAATTGAGCTTAAACCCTCCCCCAACAGGAAGGTCAAGTAGAAGAGTAAGAATAAAGCTCGGCGCAGTGTAACGAAGTATGCTAACGTTGTTCGTCCGTGATTCAATGGTAGAAAAAATGAAGACGCTTTTCAGAACAATAGTGCTTGGCAGCCTGCTCACTCTCTCCGCCAATAGCTATGCATTAAGCGAGTCCGAAGCGGAGGATATGGCTGATTTAACGGCAGTATTCGTCTTTCTGAAGAACGACTGCGGTTATCAAAATCTGCCCAACACGCAGATTCGCCGCGCCCTGGTCTTTTTTGCTCAGCAGAACCAGTGGGATTTAAGCAATTACGACAGCTTCAATATGAAAGCGCTGGGTGAAGATAGCTACCGGGACCTCAGCGGAATCAAAATCCCCACCACCAAAAAATGTAAAGCGCTGGCGCGTGACTCACTTAGCCTGCTTGCTTACGTGAAATAATCCCCCTCATTTCAAAAAATCGGTAGCCGTGAGAATACGGCTATGATGCGCCGTAATAATAGCGGCTCAATTAACTACGCGCTTTAATTTATATCTCAATTCATAGAATTCACTAACAATTCAAACTTAATTCATTAAGAGTTTGACTCATCACTAAAACAAATATAATAAATAGACTTTCAAAAACAAAACTCTAATATTGCAATCCTCTTTTTTGCACACTATTATCGCCCAATAACACCCCTTTTTATCAATGGAATGAAACCTTGAACATATCCTTATTTACACGCATAGCGCCTCTGGCCGTCATTTTATTAGTGGGCTGTAATTCAACGCAGTCCAGACAATCCGCCAGATTAATGAAACCATTATCTGATACGACATTAAGCCAACAACAAACGGAACAGCAGAGAGTCGCAGATGAGCAAGCGCGTTTAGACTCCTGCCGTAAGGCTCTTGAGTCTCTGAAAGAAGTGAATCCAAAGCAGGCAGACAAACTCGGTAATGAGTTCACCGCCCTGCTGAGCGCTGCAACCCAATATAATTCTGTCCGCAGTAAAGTCGCTGAACCGACAAAACAGGGAATCGATTCGATGTACCAGTTCAAATCAATCAAGCTATGCGCTGATATTGAAAAGGCATTGATAGATAGTCTTGTTAAACGTGGTGAAAATGTTCAGCTATGAACGGGAAAATAGCTAAAAATTTCAATTCGGTATCGCTGGCAGCAGTGTTTGTGCTGGCGCTATCGCCGGACGCCTTTGCGGAAAAAGATGCGCTGATAAGCGTCACGACGAGTTCAAGCAGCGACGCTTCAGGCCCTGCATTTTTAAATTACGCTAAAGAGCAGCAGGCGCAGGAAAGTCGTGAGCCTGTTAAGCCCGTGGAGGAAAAAAGCAATAAAACAAAAACAACCAATAAAAAAAGCGTTCAGAGTACCAATGATATCTCCCGCCAGGCTGCAATAATTTCTCAAAAAGATAAACTCATCCGCCAGCTTCGACAGCAGCTGGAAGCTAAACCTGTGACGATTAATGCCGCAGCAGATAACCAAAAAGAGCTGACTGATAAAATTCAGCTGCTTGAGAAAAAATTAGCGGCTGCTGTAGCCGAAAAACAACGATTAATAGATAAAGAGCTAACGGCCGCAGCTGAAATAAAACAGAGCGTGGGCCAGCGTAACGCCTCCGAAAATAAAATAGTGCAGCAAGAAAAAAGGCTATTATTAGTAGAATCCGCAAAACAAAAAGCCGAGCTGCAGCTAACTGAGGCAACCGCTGAAAAACAGGCACTGATAAAGAAACTCGCCGCGGCGGAAACGGAAAAGCAAGATACGGCCTCCAGGCTCACGGCTGCTGCATCAGACAAACAAGCGCTCATTAGCAAGCTCGCTGCCGCTGAGTCAGCTCAGGGGCAAATGCGCGCAAAACTCACCGCGGCTGACGCCGCCCGGCAGGCGCTACAAACGAAGCTGGAGGCGGCTGAAACAGACCATAAAGTCGTGCTCGCGAAGCTCGCCGCCTTTGAAACGAAAGAAAAGGATTTAACGACAAAACTGGCGGCTGCAGGGGTAGAAAAACAGGCGCTCACGGCTAAACTGGATTCCTTTATCATCAGCAAGCAGCAGTCATCCCTTCAGGAGGATGCCGCCGATAAAGATAAAGCCCAACTGCAAGCCAGCGCAGATGAAATTACCCGACTAAAAACCATGTTAGCTGATGCCGAAGCTAAAAAACCAGCGGCTATCGACCTTGCGAAAGCGCCCCTGCAGCAGGCTTACGCTATTGGCGTATCGATGGGCGCTGAAGTGCTACAGCTCTTATCCACCCGGGATTCCCAGGGCGTAAAAATGAGCAAAGATACCGTACTGCAGGGGATCCAGGATTCTTTTTCCGGAAATATCGCCCTTGATGAGAAAGCGCGCAATAAAGCTTTGTTCGATGTATCTAAAAAAGTCTTTCAGAACCTGAAGAAGATCGAACAGCAAACGCTTAGCGAAGGAAAGAAATATCAGCAAAAGTTCGCGCAGCAAAAAGGAGTGGTATTGAAAGATGGCGTTTACAGTCGCATAGATTATGCCGGTAAGGGCAAGATTCTCGATAGCGACATCGTTACCGTCACCATCAAAGAAACGCTTACTGACGGAACCGTCATTAACGATATGGAGGCGGAGGGTAAAGTGTGGTCTCAGTCCCTGAAATCTTATCCTCCACTGTTCCTTGGGCCCATAAAGCGGCTGGGAAATCACGGCGCTATTACGGTCGTGATCCCTCCCGAGCTCGCCTACGGCAGCGAAGGCAAACCGCCTAAAATCCCGCCGGGAGCGACCATGGTCTATTCGCTCAGAATCGTTGACGCCACTGCAGCACAACCGCAGGCTAAAAAACCCTGATCCTAACGCCTCCCGCCAGGGCGGCGTTCGCCATTTTCTTACCACGCCTCATTTGCTGAAATATCCGCCGTGCATCATCTTCTATAGTTGGCTATGATGTTGCGCTCATTTTAATGGGTGTAACAGATGTTAACAAAGGAGGATCTGCCCGTGGCCGATAGCAATCTGTGGCATGAAACGCTGCACGACCATTTTGGTCAGTATTTCAGCGTTGATAACGTTCTGTATCATGAGAAAACCGAGCATCAGGATTTAATCATTTTCGAAAACGCGGCGTTTGGTCGCGTGATGGCGCTGGACGGGGTGGTACAAACCACCGAGCGTGATGAGTTCATCTACCATGAAATGATGACCCATGTTCCGCTAATGGCCCACGGTCAGGCGAAACATGTGTTAATTATCGGCGGCGGCGATGGCGCCATGCTGCGCGAAGTCTCTCGCCACGGCAATGTCGAAAGCATCACTATGGTAGAAATTGACGCTGGCGTGGTGTCGTTCTGTCGTCAGTATCTGCCTAATCATAACGCTGGCGCGTACGACGATCCGCGTTTTACGCTGGTCATTGACGATGGCGTCAATTTTGTTAACCAAACGGCGCAAACGTTTGACGTCATTATCTCCGATTGCACCGATCCTATCGGTCCCGGCGAGAGCCTGTTCACTTCCGCATTTTATGAAGGCTGCAAACGCTGCCTCAATCCTGGCGGGATTTTCGTCGCTCAGAACGGCGTCAGCTTCCTGCAGCAGGATGAAGCCGTCGATAGCCATCGCAAGCTCAGTCATTACTTTAGCGATGTGAGCTTCTATCAGGCGGCGATTCCAACCTATTACGGCGGCATTATGACCTTCGCATGGGCCACGGACAACGAAGCCCTGCGCCACCTTTCCAGCGAAATCATCCAGGCCCGCTTTCATAAATCGAACCTGAAGTGCCGTTATTACAATCCGGCAATTCACGCGGCGGCATTTGCTTTACCGCAATATTTACTGAATGCGCTATCCACCGTTAAGTAAGGGGGTGATCTAAATTGAAAAAATTGAAGCTGCACGGCTTTAACAATCTGACCAAAAGCCTGAGTTTTTGCATCTATGATATCTGCTACGCGAAAACGGCAGAGGAGCGCGATGGCTACATCGCCTATATTGACGAACTCTACAACGCCAACCGCCTGACAGAAATTTTGTCCGAGACCTGTTCAATTATCGGCGCAAATATTCTTAACATTGCGCGTCAGGATTATGAGCCTCAGGGCGCCAGCGTGACGATCCTGGTCAGCGAAGAGCCTATCGATCCGCAGCTTATCGATCAGACCGAACATCCGGGCCCGCTACCGGAAACCGTTGTGGCGCATCTCGATAAAAGCCATATCTGCGTTCATACCTACCCGGAAAGCCATCCTGAAGGCGGGCTGTGCACCTTCCGTGCCGATATTGAAGTCTCAACCTGCGGGGTCATTTCACCGCTGAAGGCCCTGAATTATCTGATTCACCAGCTAGAATCCGATATTGTCACCATTGACTATCGCGTTCGCGGTTTTACCCGCGATGTGAACGGCATGAAGCACTTCATCGATCATGAAATTAACTCCATTCAGAACTTCATGTCCGAGGATATTAAGTCTTTGTATGACATGGTGGACGTGAACGTTTACCAGGAGAATATCTTCCATACCAAGATGCTGCTTAAGGAATTCGACCTTAAGCACTATATGTTTCACACCAGGCCGGAAGATTTAACCGAAGAAGAGCGCAGGGTCATCACTGACCAGCTGTGGAAAGAGATGCGTGAAATTTACTACGCAAGAAATATACCGGCGGTGTAACGCCCGGCGGAGCACGGAGGCTCCGCCAGACTTAGCGCTGCTGCATAAACTCACGATAGGCGGCAACGACCTGTAAAAAATCTTCAATACCGCACAGCGAGAGGCTTTCTTCGTCGTAGTAGCTCATCCCCTCTTCTATCTCATCGCCGGAAAAATCCAGCTGATTGGCGCGGATCATCACTTCTTCACCATCCAGCCATAATGTGTATTCATGACCGGCACGCTGCCAGGAACGTTCGCTGCCTTTGACGGTGCGCGCGGCCTGCTCGACTTCATCAAGCAGGGTAAGGTTATCTTTGACCTCTTCGTTGAACCAGTGGCCGATAGCCTCATGATCCATCGACATTCGCACCTTTACCACTCCGGTAATATCGCGCAGAAATTCGTAATCCATAGTCTTTTCCTCTGCAAGGGCAGTGCGTCACCGCTGCACTGTACCCATAGCGTCATTATCGCAGCAGTAAGGGAGAAAAAAAGCGTCGCGGACGGAGGGATTGGAAATAAAAATGCCCGGTGACGCAAAGTTCACCGGGCATTGAGGGGATTATGTACCGCTCTGACCTAGCGCATTACACCGCGGTCTGGAAAATAACCCCGTCAGCCTTCTCAGTGTACTGACCCAGCTGGTCGAAGTTCAGATAGCGGTAGGTATCCGCCGCGGTTTTATCCACCTGAGCCACGTAGGTCTGGTACTCTTCCGGCGTCGGCAGCTTACCGATAAGCGCGGCGACTGCCGCCAGCTCCGCAGAGGCCAGGAAGACGTTAGCGCCGGTACCTAAACGGTTCGGGAAGTTACGGGTTGAAGTAGAAACCACCGTCGCACCGTCAGCAACGCGCGCCTGGTTACCCATGCACAGGGAGCAGCCAGGGATTTCAATACGCGCGCCGCTCTTACCAAACACGCTGTAGTAACCCTCTTCAGTCAGCTGCGCGGCATCCATACGGGTTGGCGGCGCTACCCACAAACGGGTCGGCAGTTGACCTTTGTGGTTGTCCAGCAGCTTACCAGCCGCGCGGAAGTGGCCGATGTTGGTCATGCAGGAACCGATAAACACTTCATCGATCTTCTCACCCTGCACGTCGGACAGCAGACGCGCGTCGTCCGGATCGTTCGGCGCGCAGAGGATTGGCTCTTTGATATCGGCCAGATCGATATCGATCACCGCCGCATATTCTGCATCCGCATCCCCTTCCAGCAGTTCAGGTTCCGCCAGCCATTTTTCCATGCCCTGAACGCGACGTTCCAGCGTACGGCGGTCGCCGTAGCCTTCCGCGATCATCCACTTCAGCAGGACGATGTTGGAGGTCAGATACTCAACGATCGGCTCTTTGTTCAGCTTGATCGTGCAGCCTGCAGCCGAGCGCTCTGCGGAGGCATCGGTCAATTCAAACGCCTGTTCAACTTTCAGATCCGGCAAACCTTCGATCTCCAGAATGCGGCCGGAGAAGATGTTTTTCTTACCTTTCTTCTCAACGGTCAGCAGGCCCTGTTTGATCGCATACAGCGGGATGGCGTGCACCAGATCGCGCAGGGTAATGCCCGGCTGCATTTTGCCTTTAAAGCGCACCAGCACCGATTCCGGCATATCCAGCGGCATCACGCCGGTCGCGGCGGCAAACGCCACCAGGCCAGAACCTGCCGGGAAAGAGATACCAATCGGGAAACGGGTATGCGAATCACCGCCGGTACCGACGGTATCCGGCAGCAGCATACGGTTCAGCCAGGAGTGGATAACGCCATCGCCAGGACGCAGTGATACGCCGCCGCGGTTCATAATAAAGTCCGGCAGCGTGTGGTGCGTGGTGACGTCAACCGGCTTAGGATAAGCGGCGGTATGGCAGAAGGACTGCATCACCAGGTCGGAAGAGAAGCCCAGGCACGCCAGGTCTTTCAGCTCGTCACGGGTCATCGGACCGGTGGTGTCCTGAGAGCCTACGGAGGTCATCTTCGGTTCGCAGTAAGCGCCCGGACGAACCCCGGCTACGCCGCAGGCGCGGCCAACCATTTTCTGCGCCAGAGAGTAGCCGCGGCTGCTTTCCGCCACGTCTTTCGCCTGACGGAATACCTCGCTGTGCGGCAGGCCAAGCGCTTCACGCGCTTTGGTGGTCAGGCCACGACCGATGATTAGCGGGATACGGCCGCCTGCGCGTACTTCGTCGATCAGCACGTCGGTTTTCAGCTCGAAGGTCGCCAGCAGTTCGCCGGTTTCGTGGTTACGTACTTCACCTTTGAACGGATAAACGTCAATCACGTCGCCCATGTTCAGGTTGTTTACGTCCACCTCAATCGGCAGCGCGCCGGCATCTTCCATAGTATTAAAGAAGATAGGCGCAATTTTGCCGCCGAGAACCAGACCGCCGCCGCGTTTGTTCGGCACGTTCGGAATATCGTCGCCCATAAACCACAGCACCGAGTTGGTGGCGGATTTACGCGATGAACCGGTACCCACGACATCGCCGACGTACGCCAGCGGGAAACCTTTTTGCTGCAGTGCTTCAATCTGCTTAATCGGGCCGACGGCGCCTGGCTGATCCGGGTCGATGCCTTCACGGGCGTTTTTCAGCATTGCCAGCGCGTGCAGCGGAATGTCCGGGCGGGACCAGGCATCAGGAGCCGGAGACAGGTCATCGGTGTTGGTTTCGCCGGTGACTTTAAAAACGGTCACGGTGATTTTGTCAGCCAGCTGAGGACGGCTCAGGAACCACTCAGCGTCAGCCCAGGATTGCATCACCTGTTTGGCATATTCATTGCCCGCTTTGGCTTTCTCTTCAACATCGTAGAAGTTGTCGAACATCAGCAGGGTGTGGGACAGCGCTTTCGCGGCAATCGGCGCCAGTTTTGCGTCGTCCAGCGCGTCAATCAGGGGATGAATGTTGTAACCGCCCTGCATGGTGCCCAGCAGTTCGACAGCTTTTTCACGGGTAACCAGTGGAGAAGTTGCATCGCCTTTGGCGATCGCGGCAAGGAATCCGGCTTTAACATAGGCGGCTTCGTCGACGCCCGGCGGTACGCGGTTAATTAACAGGTCTAACAGGAATTCTTCTTCACCCGCTGGCGGGTTTTTCAGCAGTTCTACCAGCGCGGCCATTTGGGTTGCATCTAAGGGTTTCGGTACAATCCCCTCGGCGGCACGCTCAGCTACGTGCTTACGGTATTCTTCTAGCACGACGGTTCTCCTCGCTCTCATTGTAAAATGCGGTAGGCGATTCTCTTCACGCTCCTGTGAGACAGCAGTTTGTAGGGTAAATGCCCGATACCGCGTCGGCAGCATAGCAGGATTTTGGCGGGGTGTTAATCTGTTTACAAAAAAGCAACATTAAAAATTAGCTGAATCGTTAAGGGCAGAATATTGCAGGTTTTCTGTCAGTTTAGCGGTATATAAAATTAATTCTGTTACACATCATTGTCCAAAAACCCAACTAAAATCAAAAACGTAAATTCGCGATCTTTATACTCAGGCAATCCCCCGCTTGACGACAATACTCTGTCAAAACGGGCCAATCTTTGTGCCGGGAGTCCTTATGACGCTGCCTTTCAAACCCCATCTGCTCGCGCTGCTTTGCAGTGCCGGACTATTAGCCGCCGCGGGTACGCTCTACGTTAAAAGCCGGGAACCGCAAACGGCCCCCGAGCCACCCGCAGTTGCGCAGACGGCGCAGACCACCGCCGCCGCTCAGCCGGTTACCGCAACCTATACCCCCGCGCAGATAGACCAGTGGGTCGCGCCGATCGCGCTCTATCCGGACAATCTCCTGTCCCAGGTGCTGATGGCTGCGACCTATCCGAGTAACGTCGTTCAGGCGGTGCAGTGGTCGCAGGATAATCCCGCAATGAAGGGGGATGCGGCGGTACAAGCGGTGGCAAGCCAGCCCTGGGATCCCAGCGTAAAATCGCTGGTCGCCTTCCCTTCCCTGCTCGCGTTAATGGGAGAAAACCCGCCGTGGATAGAAAACCTGGGTAACGCATTTCTCGCCCAGCCGCAGGACGTCATGGATTCGGTGCAGCGCTTACGCGCCATTGCCCAGCAGACCGGAACGCTAAAATCTACGCCGCAGCAGAAAGTCATCACCGCCACAAACGCTGCGGCAACGTCGACAACCAGCACCTCCCGCAGCAGCAGCGCCGTGACATCCTCCCCTCCCGCCCAGGTGATTAAAATCGAATCCGCCGATCCGAACGTGGTGTACGTGCCGGCCTATAACCCTTCTGTAGTTTACGGCGCCTGGCCTAACACGGCCTACCCGCCGGTCTACCTGCCGCCGCCTCCGGGTGAACAGTTCACCGATAGCTTCGTCAAAGGTTTTGGCTATAGCCTCGGCGTCGCCACCACCTACGCCCTGTTCAGCAGCATCGACTGGGATGATGACGATCGCCATCATGACGATGACGATCACCACCACGATGATGATCATCACGGCGGCTACCCGCACAACGGCGATAATATCAATATCAACGTCAATAATTTCAACCATATTACCGGGCAGAATTTGCCGGATAATCACGCTAACTGGCAGCATAATCCAGCCTGGTGCGGCAATATTCCATACCCGAACAACAACATCGCGCAGCATTACCATCAGACCAATGTTCCCGGCGGGCTTAGCGCTACCCAACATCAACCCGTCGATCGTAACGCGCAGCGTCAGGCAGCCATGACTCAGCTACAGCAGCGTACCGGGCCTGCGGCTGCCGCGGATAACTCGCTTGCTCGCGCGCCGTCCCGCGATGCCCAGCGTCAGCTCGCATCGCAGCAGCTGCATCAGGTGACCCAGCGCAATAACTACCGCGGCTATGACGCCACGCCGGCGGTTAAACATAACGCCGTACAACAGCAGCATCGGGAAGCGGTAAAATCGCAAATTCAGCATCCAACGGCGCAGCAGCAACAGCGCCGCGAACAGCTGCGGACCACAACGCCCGCACAACGTCAACAGAAGCTGAATGACCTGCACGCCAATGCCCTGAGCGGTAACGATATCCGCTCTCCTTCCTGGCAGTCGCAGCAGGCGCGCGGCCTGCAGAGCCGTCATATCTCGGGTTTAAGCAGCGAGCAGCGCAGCGCGGCCAGAGAACAGCTTTCTGAACATCATGAACTGCGCCGCCGCTGAGGATAATCAGATGAAAAAATTATTAACAATGACTCTGCTGGCCCTGGCGCCCGCCATATCGTTGGCTCAACAGCAGTTTTCCTCTCCGCAACAGGCCGCCAGCGCGCTGGCCGAGGCGATCGGCAAGCATGATGAATCGGCGCTCAACGGGCTGCTGGGCGATAGCTGGCAGCAGTTTTTACCGCCGGATGGCATTGCCCCTGACGCCGTCGATCGCTTTCAGCGTGACTGGAAAGTGAGCCATCGTATCGTTCAGCAACAGGATAGCGCCTGGCTGGAGGTAGGTCAGGAAGCGTGGCGGCTACCGATCCCCATAATTCAGGATAAGAGCGGCTGGCGTTTTGATATGGCCGCTGCTGAAGATGAGATCCTGACTCGCGCGATTGGCCGCAATGAGCTGTCAGCCATTCAGGCAATGCATGCTTACGTTGATGCCCAGCAGGATTTCTATCGATTAAACCACGCCTGGGCGCAGAAGATTATCAGCAGCGATGGCAAGAAAGATGGCCTCTACTGGCCAGCCGCTCCCGGCGAAGCCCCCAGCCCGTTAGGACCGGCGTTTAGTCCCGTAGAACCCGGCGAGGGCTATCACGGCTATCGTTTCCGCATAATTAAAGACGGCGAGAATCAGGGCGCCGCCCTGCTGGCATGGCCGGTGGAATGGGGAAAGACCGGCATCATGAGCTTTATGGTTAACCAGAATGATGAGGTTTATCAGGCTAATTTAGGTGATGAAACGCAGATCAAGGCGCGGGCGATTTCTCAGTTTTCGCCTGACTCCGGCTGGCAGGCCATCCATCAATAGTAAAATGCCCGGCGCGATATGGCGCTGCCGGGCAGTATCACTACGTTGGCTTAGCCCTGATGAGGCATCAGAGACGGGTAGCCGGCAAAAGCCGGTTTAGTGCTGGTCAACGCCGCTTCATCAGCGCTGATGCTACCGGAGTTCGCCGCCCATACGCCTTCGCTGGTCTTCGTTATTTGCTGATGCTGTATATTCAAATCCTGGCCCATAGCGGCAATATGGGTGCTTTCGGTACCGCCGCTGTTATCAGCCCAGGGAATCGCGGCATCCGCCGCGCAGGCCATACCAGAAACCAACGTTGCAGCCAGGAGAGTGGTGGTTAAAAGCCTTTTCATCGCATACCTCACATATAGTTAACTACCTATAAGTTTACATAGTTACTATTTTCCAGGAATTAATAAGGTGTGCAATTTTATTAACGGCGACACAGTTCTAAACATCACCGATAAAAAAAGCGGCTCACTGAGCCGCTTTTTGATTTTGCCTGAAAGAAAAACTTACTTTTTCTTCGCTTTCGCGTTCGGCAGGTCGGTGATGCTACCTTCGAAGACTTCTGCCGCCAGGCCAACGGACTCGTGCAGAGTCGGGTGAGCGTGGATGGTCAGCGCGATATCTTCAGCGTCACAGCCCATTTCGATCGCCAGACCGATTTCACCCAGCAGCTCGCCGCCGTTGGTGCCGACAATCGCTCCGCCGATAACGCGATGAGATTCTTTGTCGAAAATCAGTTTGGTCATACCGTCAGCGCAGTCGGAAGCGATAGCACGGCCAGAAGCAGCCCACGGGAAGGTGGCGGTTTCGTAGCTGATGCCTTTCTCTTTCGCTTCTTTCTCCGTCAGGCCAACCCATGCAACTTCCGGCTCGGTATAGGCGATGGACGGAATCACTTTCGGGTCGAAGTAGTGCTTCATGCCGGCGATAACTTCGGCAGCAACGTGGCCTTCGTGAACGCCTTTGTGCGCCAGCATCGGCTGACCGACGATATCGCCGATAGCGAAGATATGCGGCACGTTGGTACGCAGCTGTTTGTCAACGCGGATAAAGCCACGCTCGTCAACTTCAACGCCTGCTTTACCGGCATCGAGGTTTTTACCGTTCGGTACGCGACCGATAGCCACCAGCACGGCGTCATAGCGCTGCGCTTCAGCCGGGGCTTTTTTGCCTTCCATGGAAACGTAGATACCGTCTTCTTTCGCTTCAACGGCGGTCACTTTGGTTTCCAGCATCAGGTTAAATTTCTTACTGATGCGCTTGGTGAAGACTTTCACCACGTCTTTATCTGCTGCCGGGATCACCTGGTCGAACATTTCAACCACGTCAATCTCTGAACCCAGCGCATGGTATACGGTACCCATTTCCAGACCGATGATACCGCCGCCCATAACCAGCAGGCGTTTTGGTACGGTTTTCAGCTCCAGCGCATCGGTGGAGTCCCATACGCGCGGATCTTCATGCGGAATGAACGGCAGTTCGATCGGACGGGAACCCGCCGCGATGATAGCGTTGTCGAAGTTGATCACGGTTTTGCCGTTTTCGCCTTCCACTTCCAGGGTGTTAGCGCCGGTAAATTTACCCAGACCGTTAACCACCTTCACTTTACGCCCTTTGGCCATGCCAGCCAGACCGCCGGTCAGCTGAGTGATGACTTTTTCTTTCCAGGTGCGAATCTTGTCAATGTCGGTTTTCGGCTCACCGAAAACGATGCCGTGTTCGGCCAGCGCTTTCGCTTCTTCGATAACTTTAGCAACGTGCAGCAGTGCTTTAGAAGGGATACAGCCGACGTTCAGGCAAACACCGCCGAGGGTGCTGTAACGTTCTACGATGACGGTTTCCAGACCTAAATCAGCGCAACGGAAGGCAGCAGAATAACCTGCGGGGCCTGCCCCAAGTACCACGACCTGAGTTTTGATTTCAGTACTCATCATGACCTCTGTAATTTGTATCCGGCGGGTCTGACGCTATTGTTTTTACGCCCATGTCCACCGGGACGTTCTATCCGCAAGCATTTTACAAAATTGTTAACAATTTTGAAACAACAAACGGCAAACGATTTTGTCCTTTATTGCTGGTAACTTCAAAACGGATAAGAGATTACCAGAAAAAAGCCGGCCGTCAGGCCGGCTTTTCGCTTACATCACCAGGCGGCGAATGTCGCTCAGCATATTGTTGATGATGGTGATAAAGCGCGCACCATCAGCACCGTCGATCACGCGGTGGTCGAAGGACAGAGAGATCGGCATCATCAGACGCGGCACGAACTCTTTACCATTCCATACCGGCTCCATCGCGGATTTAGACACACCGAGGATAGCCACTTCCGGCGCGTTCACAATCGGCGCGAAGTGGGTGGTACCCAGGCCGCCGATGCTGGAGATAGTGAAGCAACCACCCTGCATTTCGCCAGCGGTCAGCTTACCATCACGCGCTTTCTTAGAAATCACGGTCAGTTCACGAGACAGCTCGGTAATGCTCTTCTTGTTCACGTCTTTAAAGACCGGAACAACCAGACCATTCGGAGTATCAACCGCCACACCGATGTTGATGTATTTCTTCAGCGTCAGACGCTGAGCATCTTCAGACAGGGAGCTGTTGAAGCGCGGCATCTGCTCAAGCGCCGCGGCAACGGCTTTCATGATGAAAACAACCGGAGTGAATTTCACGTCCAGCTTACGCTTCTCAGCTTCGGCGTTCTGCTGTTTACGGAACGCTTCCAGATCGGTGATATCGGTTTTATCGAAGTGCGTAACGTGCGGGATCATCACCCAGTTACGGCTCAGGTTAGCGCCAGAGATCTTCTGGATGCGGCCCAGTTCAACTTCTTCCACTTCACCAAACTTGCTGAAGTCCACTTTCGGCCACGGCAGCATGCCCGGGATACCGCCGCCGGTAGCAGCAGGCGCGGCTTCAGCGCGTTTAACCGCTTCTTTCACGTAGGCCTGAACGTCTTCGCGCAGGATACGGCCTTTACGACCGGAACCTTTCACTTTCGCCAGGTTGACGCCGAATTCGCGCGCCAGACGACGAATCAGCGGCGTTGCGTGAACGTAAGCGTCGTTTTCAGCAAACTCAGATTTGCCTTCCGCTTTTGCAGCAGGCGCTGCGGCAGGTTTAGCCGCCTGAGCCGGTGCTGCAGCAGGAGCCGGAGCGGCTGCGGCCGGAGCCGCGGCAGGCGCTGCGCCTTCCACTTCGAAGACCATGATCAGAGAACCGGTGGAAACTTTGTCGCCGGTGCTGATTTTGATCTCTTTCACGGTACCCGCGAACGGCGCCGGCACTTCCATGGAAGCTTTGTCGCCTTCAACAGTGATCAGTGACTGTTCAGCGGCAATTTTATCGCCCACTTTCACCATCACTTCGGTCACTTCAACTTCATCACCGCCGATATCCGGAACGTGAACTTCTTTAGAACCCGAAGCTGCCGGTGCAGCAGCAGCCGGAGCGGCTTCCGCTTTTGCCGGAGCTGCGGCAGGCGCTGCGCCCGCCACTTCGAAGATCATGATCAGGGAACCCGTGGACACTTTGTCGCCGGTGTTGATTTTGATCTCTTTCACGGTGCCCGCGAACGGCGCCGGTACTTCCATAGAAGCTTTGTCGCCTTCTACGGTAATCAGGGATTGTTCAGCGGCGATGGTGTCGCCCACTTTGACCATGATTTCCGTGACTTCAACTTCATCACCGCCGATATCCGGTACATGAACTTCTTTCGCGCTGGCGGCTGCCGGTGCTGCGGCGGCCGGAGCGGCTTCTTTCTTCTCTTCCTGCGCAGGTGCAGCGGCTGCTGCACCATCGGCGGAATCGAAAATCATGATCAGTTTACCGGTCTCGGTTTTGTCGCCGACGGAGACTTTGATCTCTTTAACGACGCCAGCCTGCGGAGACGGAACTTCCATAGAGGCTTTGTCGCCTTCTACGGTGATCAGCGACTGTTCAGCTTCAACTTTGTCGCCCACTTTGACCAGAATCTCGGTGATTTCAACTTCATCAGCCCCGATGTCCGGTACTTTGATTTCGATAGCCATTATTCTTTTACCTCTTACGCCAGACGCGGGTTAACTTTATCTGCATCGATGTTGAATTTAGTGATGGCTTCCGCAACCACTTTCTTATCGATTTCGCCACGTTTAGCCAGTTCGCCCAGCGCTGCTACCACTACGTAGGAAGCGTCAACTTCGAAGTGGTGACGCAGGTTTTCACGGCTGTCAGAGCGACCGAAGCCGTCGGTACCCAGTACGCGGTAATCATCGGCCGGTACGTAAGTACGAACCTGCTCAGCGAACAGTTTCATATAGTCAGTCGATGCGACTGCCGGAGCGTCGTTCATCACCTGAGCAATATACGGAACGCGCGGCGTTTCCAGCGGGTGCAGCATGTTCCAGCGTTCACAATCCTGGCCATCGCGCGCCAGTTCGGTGAAGGAGGTGACGCTATAAACGTCAGAACCTACGCCGTAGTCGTTAGCCAGGATCTGCGCGGCTTCACGAACGTGACGCAGGATAGAACCGGAGCCCAGCAGCTGAACTTTACCTTTGCTACCTTCAACGGTTTCGAGTTTGTAGATACCTTTACGGATACCTTCCTCGGCGCCTTCCGGCATGGCCGGCATGTGGTAGTTTTCGTTCAGCGTGGTGATGTAGTAGTAAACGTTCTCTTGTTTCTCACCGTACATACGCTCCAGACCATCGTGCATGATGACCGCAACTTCGTACGCGTAAGACGGATCGTAAGAGATACAGTTCGGGATGGTCAGAGACTGAATATGGCTATGGCCATCTTCGTGCTGCAGACCTTCGCCGTTCAGCGTCGTACGACCGGAAGTACCACCGATCAGGAAGCCGCGAGCCTGCTGGTCGCCGGCCTGCCAGCACAGGTCGCCGATACGCTGGAACCCGAACATGGAGTAGTAGATGTAGAAGGGGATCATCGGCAGGTTGTTGGTGCTGTAGGAGGTCGCAGCAGCCAACCAGGACGCGCCTGCACCCAGTTCGTTGATACCTTCCTGCAGAATCTGGCCTTTCTCGTCTTCTTTGTAGTATGCAACCTGCTCACGGTCCTGCGGGGTGTACTGCTGGCCGTTCGGGCTGTAGATACCGATCTGACGGAACAGACCTTCCATACCAAAGGTACGCGCTTCATCGGCGATGATCGGCACGAGGCGGTCTTTGATGGATTTGTTCTTCAGCATCACGTTCAGGGCACGAACGAACGCGATAGTGGTAGAGATCTCTTTATTCTGCTCTTCCAGCAGCGGCCCGAAATCTTCCAGAGTCGGCAGCTCCAGCTTCTCATCGAAGTTCGGCTGACGGCTCGGCAGATAGCCGTGCAGTTTCTGACGCTGGGCGTGCAGATAGGTGTGCTCTTCGGAACCTTCCGGGAAGGTCACGTACGGCAGTTTTTCGATATCCGCATCGGCAACCGGCACGTTGAAACGATCGCGGACGTAGCGAACGCCGTCCATGTTCATTTTCTTAACCTGGTGGGCGATGTTTTTACCTTCAGCGGTGTCACCCATGCCGTAACCTTTAATGGTATGGGCGAGGATAACGGTAGCTTTGCCTTTGGTTTCCTGCGCTTTTTTCAGTGCAGCATAGACTTTCTTCGGATCGTGGCCGCCGCGGTTGAGGGCCCAGATCTGCTCGTCAGTCCAGTCGGCAACCAGCGCTGCGGTTTCCGGATATTTACCGAAGAAGTGCTCACGCACGTAGGCGCCATCTTTGGATTTGAAGGTCTGGTAGTCACCGTCAACGGTCTCTTCCATCAGCTGGATCAGTTTACCGCTGGTGTCTTTACGCAGCAGTTCGTCCCAGCGTCCGCCCCAGATAACCTTGATAACGTTCCAGCCAGCACCACCAAAGATGCCTTCCAGTTCGTTAATGATCTTGCCATTACCGGTAACCGGGCCGTCAAGACGCTGCAGGTTACAGTTGATAACGAAAACCAGGTTGTCCAGTTTCTCACGGGTCGCGATGGTGATCGCGCCTTTGGATTCCGGTTCGTCCATCTCACCGTCGCCCAGGAAGGCGTAAACGGTTTGTTTGGAAGTATCTTTCAGACCACGGTGTTCCAGATATTTCAGGAACTTAGCCTGATAAATCGCGCCGATAGGGCCCAGGCCCATAGAAACGGTCGGGAACTGCCAGAATTCCGGCATCAGTTTCGGGTGCGGATAAGAGGACAGACCTTTACCGTGAACTTCCTGACGGAAGTTGTTCATCTGCTCTTCAGTCAGACGACCTTCCAGGAAAGCACGCGCGTAGACGCCCGGAGAGATGTGGCCCTGGAAGTAAACCAGGTCGCCGCCGTCCTGTTCGTTGCGTGCGCGGAAGAAGTGGTTAAAGCACACTTCGTAGAAGGTTGCGGAAGACTGGAAGGAAGCCATGTGGCCGCCCAGTTCGAGATCCTTTTTCGATGCGCGCAGAACGGTCATGATGGCGTTCCAGCGGATCGCAGAACGGATACGACGTTCCAGATCCAGATTCCCCGGGTATTCCGGTTCATCTTCAACGGCAATAGTGTTTACGTAACCACCGGTCGATGCGCCAGCAGCCACTTTCACCCCGCCTTTGCGGGCTTCAGAAAGGAGTTGGTCAATAAGATACTGAGCGCGCTCAACACCTTCTTCACGGATGACCGATTCGATCGCCTGTAGCCAGTCGCGAGTTTCGATCGGATCCACGTCATTGGGTAAACGTTCTGACATGGGGGGTATTCCTTATCTATCTAATCGTTGATTAATCTGGAACCTGTCCCATTGAATTCTCGCCAGAGAATGCAATAAGACAGGTTCTGCGTTTAGTTGCCGCGCTCTAAAAATGGCGCTTAAGAACCGGAGTTCTCATCTTTTCGTTGCTGTAAACGACGCAGCGAGCGTTCACGACGGCTCTGCTCACGGCTACGATCCAGCAAAATTTCCTCAATGAACGCCAGGTGACGATGCGAGGCTTCACGCGCCTGCTCCGGTTCCCCGGCGATTATCGCCTCAAAAATTCGAGTACGATGATTGCTGACCTGCGGGAGCATCTCCCGACGGGCGTACAACAATTCAAAATTCTGGCGAACGTTCTGGGCCAGCATCGGCTCCATACAGCGTAGTAGATGGAGCAGCACCACATTGTGCGCCGCTTCGGTGACGGCAATTTGATACTGGACGACGGCATCGGATTCGGCGTCAAGATCGCCGGACTGCTGAGCCCGTTCAATGGCCTGATGCAGCTCGCGAATACGTTCGCGGTCTTCATCGTTGCTGCGCAGCGCTGCGTAATAAGCCGCAATGCCTTCAAGCGCGTGACGGGTTTCCAGCAGATCGAATTGGGATTCAGGGTGGTCGGACAGTAGCTCTACCAGCGGGTCGCTGAAGCTCTGCCACAGGCGGCTTTGTACAAACGTTCCGCCCCCCTGGCGACGAAGCAACAAGCCCTTAGCTTCGAGGCGTTGAATAGCCTCACGGAGCGAGGGACGGGAAACGTCGAACTGTTTTGCCAGTTCACGTTCTGGCGGGAGTTTTTCACCGGGGCGCAACGTCCCCTCAAGGATTAAAAACTCCAGCTGCTGCTCTATCACATCGGATAGTTTTGGTTGGCGGATCTTGCTGTAGGCCATATTCCCTGTCTCTGCCATTAGCCCGGAGTCAATTGGTCTTACCAATTCATAGTTCGTATCGCTAAAGTAACAAAGTATTCACCTTCTGTCCATACAGGTTTTGATTGAAATCATTAAACCTGGCACGTTTTAACAACCTTACAGAAATAACATTTCATAAATGTAACTTTGCACAAATGTTGTGTTTACTCACAAAGAGGTAGCGTTAACTTAATCGAAACGAAAAATTACGCTATCTGAACCGATTCAACTCACCAACTAATGAATATAAATTCAATAAAAGCGACTAAATGGCAAAGAAGAGGTAGGAGCGGAATATTGAGGTGTGATTTACAAATGGTTTCTTTTTGCTCGCTTCGTCATCATCCCTTCATAAAGCAGGTGCATTCAGCGGCGCTTATCACTATTCTCCATGATACGAAAGGCCTTTTCATGAATTCCCTCTCCGCCTTGCGTAAAGAAATAAATACATCATCGGAATTTGATAATTACACAAACACAACAATATCTGCGTTGCATCACTCGGGGCAAAACGGAGCTCAGGCCCGCTGAAATTTCACTGACTATGCTATCAGGCAGGGATGGACAGCGAAGAAGTCACCTGAAGGATGACGCGGACAAACATAATAACCATAACCACACACGAGGTTTCATGATGGAAGGTCAACAGCATGGCGATCGGCTAAAGCGCGGCCTTAAAAACCGCCATATTCAGCTTATTGCGCTGGGAGGCGCTATCGGTACCGGCTTGTTTCTCGGTAGCGCATCCGTCATCCAAAATGCAGGTCCCGGTATTATTCTGGGCTACGCAATTGCCGGTTTTATTGCCTTCCTGATTATGCGTCAGTTGGGCGAGATGGTCGTTGAAGAACCGGTGGCCGGTTCATTTAGTCATTTTGCCTACAAATACTGGGGCGGCTTTGCGGGCTTTGCTTCCGGCTGGAACTACTGGGTTCTTTACGTGCTGGTCGCGATGGCCGAGCTGACCGCGGTCGGGAAATACGTTCAGTTCTGGTGGCCGGAAATTCCTACCTGGGTTTCTGCGGCCATTTTCTTTATCGCCATCAACGCGATCAACCTGACTAACGTCAAAGTGTTTGGCGAAATGGAGTTCTGGTTCGCTATCATTAAAGTTGTCGCCGTCGTGGCGATGATCCTTTTCGGCGGCTGGCTGCTGTTTAGCGGCAACGGCGGCCCGCAGGCCACCGTACGCAACCTGTGGGAGCAAGGCGGATTCCTGCCGCACGGCTTCACCGGGCTGGTGATGATGATGGCGATTATTATGTTCTCGTTCGGCGGTCTGGAGCTGGTGGGTATTACCGCCGCAGAAGCGGATAACCCGGAACAAAGCATTCCAAAAGCCACTAACCAGGTTATCTACCGTATTCTGATTTTCTATGTGGGCTCGCTGGCCGTTCTGCTTTCGCTGCTGCCATGGAGCCGCGTGACCGCCGATACCAGTCCGTTCGTCCTGATTTTCCATGAGCTGGGCGATACCTTTGTCGCTAACGCCCTGAATATCGTGGTCCTGACCGCGGCGCTTTCGGTGTATAACAGCTGCGTTTACTGCAACAGCCGTATGCTGTTCGGCCTGGCCCAGCAGGGTAACGCGCCAAAAGCGCTGATGAGCGTCGATAAACGCGGCGTGCCGGTCAACACTATTCTGGTCTCCGCACTGGTGACCGCGCTGTGCGTCCTGATTAACTACTTCGCGCCGGAATCGGCGTTTGGTCTGCTGATGGCGCTGGTAGTTTCTGCCCTGGTGATCAACTGGGCGATGATCAGCCTGGCGCATATCAAATTCCGTCGCGCTAAGCAGCAGCAGGGCGTGGTGACCCGCTTCCCGGCGCTGCTGTATCCGCTGGGCAACTGGATTTGCCTGCTGTTCATGGCGGGAGTACTGGTGATCATGCTGATGACCCCTGGCATGGCGATCTCCGTTTACCTTATTCCGGTATGGATTGCCGTTCTCGGCGTCGGCTACCTGTTTAAGCAGAAAACGGCCAGCACCATTAAAGCATAATCATACATCTCCTGAATCTGTGCCCGCCCGCCGCTGGCGGGCACAGCGCATTGTTATCTGCTTCACACTTTCCCCCTGATAACCGATTTATCCATATCGTTAACCCTTTCCTACAACGCATTTATTTATTACCCGACTAATAATTCTCTCCATACCGCAACGGGGAGATCGCCGCGATGAATGGCAATAAGCTTTCAGTTAAAGAGAAAATAGGCTACGGGATGGGTGATGCCGGATGCAATATCATCTTCGGTGCCATCATGCTGTTTGTTAACTATTTTTATACGGATATTTTTGGCCTCGCACCTGCGCTGGTGGGTGTATTACTGCTCTCTGTACGCGTTATTGATGCGGTTACCGATCCGATTATGGGGGCGATGGCCGACCGTACCCGCAGCAAATATGGCCGTTTTCGTCCATGGCTGCTGTGGATTGCCTTCCCGTACGCGCTGTTCAGCGTCCTGATGTTTACCACGCCGGAGTGGACGTACAATAGCAAGGTTATCTATGCTTTCGTCACCTACTTCATGCTCTCGCTAACCTATACCGCGATTAACATCCCCTACTGCTCACTGGGTAGCGTGATTACGAATGACCCGCAGGAACGCGTGGCCTGCCAGTCCTATCGTTTCGTGATGGTCGGTATTGCCACTCTTCTGCTATCCCTGACGCTGCTGCCGATGGCGGACTGGTTCGGCGGTGAGGATAAAGCCAAAGGCTACCAGATGGCGATGACCGTGCTGGCGTTTATCGGTATGTGCATGTTCCTGTTCTGCTTTGCCACCGTTCGTGAGCGCGTAAAACCCGCAGTCCAGACCAACGACGAGCTGAAAAAAGATCTGAAAGACATCTGGAAAAACGACCAGTGGGTTCGCATCCTGCTGTTAACGCTGTGCAACGTCTGTCCGGGCTTTATTCGCATGGCCGCCACCATGTACTACGTCACCTGGGTTATGCAGCAAAGCACCCACTTCGCCACGCTGTTTATCAGCCTTGGCGTGGTCGGGATGATGATCGGTAGTATGCTGGCGAAAGTTCTGACCGACCGCTGGTGTAAACTGCAGGTGTTTTTCTGGACCAATATCGTCCTGGCCGTTTTCTCCTGCGCGTTCTATTTCTTCGACCCGCACGCCACCATGATGATTATGGCGCTCTACTTCCTGCTGAATATCCTGCATCAGATCCCCTCACCGCTGCACTGGTCGCTGATGGCCGACGTTGACGACTACGGCGAATGGAAGACCGGCAAACGCATCACCGGCATCAGCTTCTCCGGCAACCTGTTCTTCCTGAAGGTCGGTCTGGCTATCGCCGGCGCGATGGTTGGCTTCCTGCTCTCCTGGTACGGTTACGATGCTGGCGCGAAACAGCAAAGCGCATCCGCGATTAACGGTATCGTACTGCTATTCAGCGTTATCCCCGGCGTCGGCTATCTCATTACCGCGGGAGTGGTGCGTATGCTGAAGGTTAACCGCGAATTTATGAGGCAAATTCAGTCTGACCTCGAGAAACGCCGGGTCAACTATAGCGAGCTCAATGACTATCAGGAACTGAAAACCGGCGAACATGTAAGGAAAGCGTAATGAAAAACTGGCCGAATCCATTTATTGAACAACGCGCGGACCCGTATATTCTGCGCCATCAGGATAGCTACTACTTTATTGCCTCGGTGCCGGAGTACGACCGTCTGGAAATCCGCCACTCCGCAACCCTTGAAGGTTTACGCGACGCGCAGCCGGTGGTCGTCTGGCGTAAGCCGGACAGCGGCCCGATGAGCCAGCTCATATGGGCCCCGGAGCTGCATGAGATTGACGGAAAATGGTACATCTACTTTGCGGCAACCCACACGCACGACCTGGATGCGCTGGGGATGTTCCAGCACCGCATGTTCGCCCTGGAATGCGCGGACAGCGACCCATTAACCGGTAAATGGCAGGAAAAAGGGCAGATTAAAACGCCGCTTGATACCTTTGCGCTGGATGCCACGACTTTCCGCCATCAGGGTAAGCAGTGGTATCTGTGGGCGCAAAAAGATCCTGAAATTAAAGGTAATACCAACCTCTATCTGGCTGAACTGGAAAATCCGTGGACGCTAAAAGGTCAGCCGGTCATGCTGAGTCAACCCGAGTTCGACTGGGAGTGCCGAGGTTTTCTGGTGAACGAAGGCCCGGCGGTACTGTTCCACGGAGACAAGCTGTTCGTCAGCTATTCCGCCAGCGCCACCGACGAAAACTACTGCATGGGCTTACTGTGGATAGACGTTAGCGCCGACCCGCTCCGGCCGGAAAACTGGCATAAAGCGCCGCAGCCGGTATTCCGCACCAGTTATGAGAATCGTCAGTATGGGCCCGGACACAATAGTTTTACGCAGACGCCGGAGGGAGAAGATGTGCTGGTGTACCACGCGCGTAACTACACCGAAATCGAAGGCGACCCGCTGTACGATCCAAATCGTCATACGCGCCTGAAGCTCATTCGCTGGCAAGAAAACGGGATGCCTGATTTTGGCATCCCGGCAGCAGACACGTATTAAGAGTCATGCCTGCCCGCCAACGGGCAGGCGCTTAAATCAGCGTACCGTAAATGGTCAGCAGCGCCATAATCACCACCACCACCAGCGATGTTTTCTTCGCCATAGAGACCGCCGCCTTCGGCGTGGCCACTTTATCCACGTGCGGCTCACGCGCCAGCGAATACTGCGCCAGACGCGTCAATACCTGATACTGAGAAGAGTGGCGGTCGCCCAGCGAGGCAAACCACGCCGGTAAGGCTTTTTCCCCGTGTCCAACCAAAGCGTACACCACGCCGACCAGGCGTACCGGAACCCAATCGACCACGTGCAGAATACCGTCGATACCCGACTGTAAGCGATGGCGCGGCGTCTGATAACGCGCCAGCCACGTTTGCCAGGCCCGCAGCGTACAGTAGGCGATCAGGGTTAACGGCCCCCACGGCCCGCCGACCACAAACCAGAACAGCGGAGCAAGATAATAGCGGTAGTTAATCCACAGCAGCGCATTTTGCAGCTCGCTCAGATACTCACGCTGGTCGCAGCCGGGCGGTACGCCGTGGATCAGGGTAAGTTCACTGGCCATGGCGTCGCAGGCGCGGCTATCATCGCGCGCCGCGGCCTTCAGGTAGGCGTGATAGTGCAAACGGACTTTACCTGCGCCGATGCACAGCAGGCCCAGCAGGATCCAGAACACCAGCAGCGGAACGTTAAACAGCTGCCCCTGCAGCAGGCGCTGAATAATAAACACCACTGCCGCCGCCGCGACCGTCATCAGTACCGTTGTCAGCAGGGAATAATGCTTTATCCGGCGAAACAGCACTTCCAGCCGATGATCGAGCTGCCAGTGCTCGCCCAGCTTAAACAAGCGCTCGGCAATGAGGACTAACAGCGTAGTGAACAACGTCATGGCATCTCCTTATTCTGACGACGGGGTTAACAGACCGCGAAATTTTACCCAGTCAAAAGCCGGGCCGGGATCCGTTTTACGCACTGGCGCAATATCGCTATGGCCGGTGATATTGTCGGCTATCGCCGGATAGAGCGGGATAAGCTGACGGGTAACGGCTGCCAGCTGCTGATACTGCGCGTCGGTATAAGCCAGCTCGTCGGTCCCTTCCAGCTCAATGCCTATCGAAAAATCGTTGCAGCGCTCGCGCCCGTGATAGCTTGAAACACCCGCGTGCCACGCGCGCTTGTCGAAAGGCACATACTGCACGATTTCACCATCGCGGCGAATCAGACAATGCGCCGAAACGCGAAGATGGGCAATCTCGGCAAAGAAAGGATGGGCATGGGGATCGAGCGTACCGCTGAACAGGGCATCAATCCACGGGCCGCCAAATTCGCCGGGCGGTAGGCTTATATTGTGCACCACCAGCAAAGAGGGAGTTTCATTATCCGGACGACTATCTTGATGCGGCGAAGGTACCCGACGCGCCTCGACCAGCCATCCCCCGTTCAACTGCATGTTGAGTCTCCTTTTACTAGCTTATGCATTCGCGGCACCGCGTCCAACAAATCCCCGGCATCATACGCCCTGTCGCTCAGCGGACTAACGCCAAAAGCTGAAACCGCCGGCAAAATGAAGCGGATGTGGTACAAAAACGTTGTTCAGGTTAGCATGTTTCCCACTTCTGAATCTTATCTATCTGGAGCTTTATCATGACGCCTCGTCGCTACAATCCCGACCGCCGCCGTGACGCGCTGCTGGAGCGTATTAATCTTGATATTACCGATGCCGTCGCCCAATCCCTGCGGGAAGATTTAGGCGGTGAAGTGGATGCGAATAACGACATTAGCGCACAATTATTGCCGCAGGACGCGCGCTCGCATGCGGTCGTGATCACCCGCGAAGATGGCGTATTTTGCGGTAAACGCTGGGTAGAAGAAGTCTTTATTCAGCTTGCGGGCGATGACGTTAACTTCACCTGGCATGTTGCAGATGGCGATGCGGTAAAAGCAAACCAGCCGCTGTTCGAGCTGGATGGCCCTTCGCGTATTCTGCTCACCGGCGAGCGCACCGCGCTTAATTTCGTGCAGACGTTGTCCGGGGTGGCGAGTGAAGTCCGCCGCTATGTCGATCTGCTGGCGGGCACCAAAACTCAGCTGCTCGATACGCGCAAAACGCTGCCGGGTCTGCGCACGGCGCTGAAGTACGCGGTCTTATGCGGCGGCGGTGCCAACCATCGCCTGGGCCTCTCCGATGCCTTTCTGATTAAAGAGAATCATATTATCGCTTCCGGCTCGGTACGGCAGGCGGTTGAAAAAGCGTTCTGGCTACACCCTGATGTGCCGGTAGAAGTGGAAGTCGAAACCCTTGAAGAGCTGGACGAAGCGCTGAAAGCCGGCGCCGACATCATTATGCTCGACAACTTCACTACCGACCTGATGCGCGAAGCGGTCAAACTCACCCAGGGTCAGGCAGCGCTGGAAGTCTCCGGCAACGTCACATTCGATACCATTCGTGAATTTGCCGAAACCGGCGTCGACTACATCTCCGTTGGCGCGTTGACGAAACACGTGCGCGCCCTCGACCTCTCTATGCGTTTTCGCTAATCCCCCTGCCCCGGTTTTCACTTTATGCCGGGGCTCGCTTTTGCGAACTGACTCGCATGCCAATAATCCCTCCATGCAAGCGGCCCAAAAAGCCTGGAACCCGGCTTCCTTAGGCGAAATCTGCGGCTCGTATCGCTAAAAAAAGCCCGGCAAAGTGCTCCCGAAGATAACAAGGAGCAACTTATGAACAAACAACATGGCTTTACCCTCATCGAACTCATGGTGGTCATCGGGATCATCGCCATTCTCAGCGCAATCGGCATTCCGGCCTATCAGAACTACCTGCGAAAAGCGGCGCTTACCGACATGCTACAAACCTTCGTCCCTTTCCGTACCGCCATTGAGCTATGCGCGCTGGAGCACGGCGGATTAACCCCCTGCGATGGCGGAAGCAATGGGATCCCCTCCCCCGCAACCACCCGCTACGTCTCCGCTATGACCGTAGCGACGGGCGTTGTCACGCTCACCGGCCAGGAAAGTCTCAATGGCCTGAGCGTCACTATGACGCCGTCCTGGGATAACGCTAACGGTATCACCGGCTGGCAGCGCGTTTGTAATATTACCGGCGATAGCGCACTCAAGCAGGCCTGTGAAGATGTGTTCCGTTTTAACTGAGGGGGCGGCAATGAAAACTGAACAATTGATCCCCCTGTGCCAGCGCTACAAGGCATTGCTGCTCGATAGCGATGAACACACCATTGCCATCGCCGTAGTCGATGCCCCTGCACCGGAACTCATGGAAGCCCTGCGCTTCGCGACTCAGAAAAGGATTGATATCGAATGCTGGAGCCAGGACCGGATGGACAAACGGCTGCAGACGCCGGGAATATCAACGCTCGCCCCACCTGTTGAAGCCTCAGCCAGCGTCGTTGAACAGGTGAATAACCTTCTCGAACAAGCCCTGCGCCAGCGCGCGTCTGATATTCATATCGAACCCGGCGACGATCGCCTGAGAATTCGCCTGCGGGTAGACGGCGTACTCCATTCTCTTGCGCCGCTAGCCGCGGAGCTCGCCGCCCCAATCACCGCCCGACTTAAGGTGCTCGGTAATCTGGATATCGCCGAACATCGGATACCGCAGGACGGTCAGTTCACCCTCACGCTCTCCGAGCGTCCGATCTCGTTTCGGATCGCCACGCTTCCCTGCCGCGGAGGGGAGAAAATCGTTCTGCGTTTACTACATCAGGTTGAACAAGCGCTGGACCTGGAGGCGCTGGGGCTCTCCTCCCAGCAGCTTGCCGCCTTCCGCTCGGCGCTAAACCAACCCCAGGGCCTGATGCTGGTTACCGGTCCGACGGGAAGTGGGAAAACCGTCACTTTATACAGCGCGCTACAGGCGCGGAATCGCGACGAGGTCAATATATGCAGCGTTGAAGATCCGCTAGAGATCCCCATTGTGGGGATGAATCAGACGCAGATTAACCCCCGGGCGGGTTTAACCTTTCACAGTGTACTGCGCGCCCTGCTCCGTCAGGATCCTGATATCGTAATGGTGGGAGAAATACGCGATGCGGAAACCGCTGAAATCGCGATAAAAGCAGCGCAGACCGGGCACCTGGTGCTCTCAACGCTGCACACCAATTCAACCAGTGAAACGCTGGTCCGCCTGCAGCAGATGGGCGTTGCGCGCTGGATGATCTCATCCGCGCTTTCGCTGGTGGTGGCTCAGCGTCTGGTACGCAAGCTGTGCCCCCACTGCCGGCGGGAAACCGGCAGTTCGGCTGATGTTCCGCACAGTCTGTGGCCGCGGGCGCTTCCTCGCTGGCAGGCTCCGGGCTGTCAGCACTGCTATCACGGCTACTACGGTCGCCTGGCGCTCTTTGAGCTGTTACCCGTCAATACCACGTTACGGCAGGCGATAACTCAAGGTCTTAGCGCCGGGGAGATCGAGTCCCTGGCAAGGGAATCCGGCATGATGACGCTATTTGAGAGCGGCTGCCTGGCCGTCGAACGCGGGATGACCAGTCTGGAAGAAGTGGTACGCGTGTTGGGGATACCGCATGGCGACTAAACGACTGTGGCGCTGGCGCGGTATCACTCTCCAGGGCGCTCCCTGCCAGGGAACGCTCTGGCAGGATAATCGCCCGGAGGCATTGCAGGTTCTACAGCAGCAACGAATTATCCCGCTGACGCTGCGCCGCTGTAGCGTGCAAAACGCCCTCTGGCATCCGCGCTACAGCGGTGAAATCATCCGCCAGCTGGCGGCCCTTCTTCAGGCCGGCCTCCCGCTGGCTGAGGGGCTGGAACTGCTGGCTCAGCAGCAGCCCAATGCGCAATGGCAAGCGTTGCTGCAAACCCTGGCAGAGGATCTGGCGCAGGGCATTTCGCTTTCAGGCTCTCTGGAAAAATGGCCTGAAGCGTTCCCCCCGTTATATCTGGCCATGATCCGCACCGGTGAGCTTACCGGTAAACTGGAGCTATGCTGCGCCGATCTGGCCCAGCAGCAGCGAGAACAGCTGCTCCTTACCGAGAAAGTGAAAAAAGCGCTGCGCTACCCGCTGATTATTTTGACTCTGGCGCTGCTGGTGGTCATGGGAATGCTGTGTTTCGTCTTACCGGAGTTTGCCGCTATATATCAAACTTTCAACACCCCGCTGCCGTGGCTGACCCGTGTGGTAATGAGCGTCGGTGAGGGGCTAACTCGCTTTTGGCCATTGCTCGCGGCGCTGGGTATTTTGCCTGCGATACTCAACCGGCTGATTTGCCAGCGGCCAGGCTGGCTGCTGTATCGCCAGAAGCTGCTCCATACGCTGCCGGTGTTTGGCAAACTGCTATGCGGCCAGCGGCTTAGCCAGATTTTTACCGTACTCGCCTTGACGCAAAGCGCCGGTATCAGCTTTCTGCAAGGGCTGCAAAGCGTAGAGGAAACCCTGAATTGTCCGCTGTGGCGACAGAGGCTCCGCCAGGTTTGCCGGCAAATTACCCACGGCGATCCCATCTGGCAGGCGCTCGCCAACAGCGGAGGATTTACGCCGCTGTGTCTACAGCTGATTCGTACCGGTGAAGCTTCAGGTTCGCTGGATACCATGCTGGCCAATCTGGCTCGTCACCATAGCGAGCAGACGCATCAGCAGGCAGATAACCTGGCCACCTTACTGGAGCCGATGATGCTGGTTGTAACCGGAACGATTGTCGGCGTGCTGGTGGTGGCGATGTATTTACCCATTTTTCATCTGGGCGACGCCATTAGCGGGATGGGGGGATAACGCTGGCGCAAACGCGCCAGCGAGCGGCATTACAGGCTGTTGAACACGCGGTTCTCTTGCTCCTGTACGCGAATAAAAGTCGTACGTTTAGTCAGTTCTTTCAGGCGTGAAGCACCAACGTAGGTGCACGCGGAGCGCAGGCCGCCAAGAATATCGCGCGCGGTGTGTTCAACCGGGCCGCGCAGAGGCAGCTTAACGGTTTTGCCTTCCGCCGCACGATACTGGGCTACGCCGCCAACGTGACGGGTCATCGCCGACTCGGAGCTCATGCCGTAGAACAGCATGAATTTTTCACCGTTTTCTTCAACCACGGTGCCGCCGCTCTCTTCGTGACCAGCCAGCATACCGCCAAGCATCACAAAATCTGCGCCGCCGCCGAATGCTTTAGCCACATCTCCGGGCATAGTGCATCCGCCGTCGCTGATAATCTGCCCGCCAAGGCCGTGCGCCGCGTCGGCACATTCAATCACGGCGGAAAGCTGTGGATAGCCGACACCGGTTTTCACGCGGGTTGTACATACGGAGCCCGGGCCGATGCCAACCTTCACGATATCGGCGCCAGAAAGAACCAGCTCTTCGCACATTTCGCCGGTAACAACGTTACCTGCAATGATGGTTTTCTGCGGCCAGGCTTCGCGGGCTTTCGCGACAAACTGCACGAAGTGCTCGGAATAGCCATTCGCCACGTCAATGCACACAAAGCTAAGCTGCGGGTTCTGGATCAGAATCTGTTTGGTTTTTTCGAAATCCGCGTCGGAGGTCCCGGTGGAGACCATTACGTGCTGCACGACATCCGCAGATACGCTCTGAACAAACGCCTGCCACTGTTCAACGCTGTAATGCTTATGCACCGCGGTCAGAACGCCGAACGAAGCCAGAGCTTTAGCCATAGCGAACGTGCCAACGGTATCCATGTTAGCAGCAATAATCGGCACGCCAGTCCAGGTCTGGCCAGAGTGTTTGAAAGTGAATTCACGTTCCAGCTGTACGTCAGAACGGCTTTTGAGGGTAGAACGTTTCGGGCGGATAAGAACGTCTTTAAAACCAAGCTTCAAATCTTCTTCAATACGCATGTGCGAATTCCTGGGGTTAATTGCATTATTGTGAGAGCACAACTCCAGTGACGCTATCATACGCACGAATCATGGCCGCGCAAGACTGCGATTTTCACTTTTTTTACGCTACAATCGTATAAATTTACCTGGTGAATAGCCAAAAGCGAATTTGCGATATCCCATCGCTGGCGTATCATTTTTAACCATTTGATTTACATGCGCAAAAAAAACAAGAATAGGTGGTGACAGCACTTTATCGGTTGATATTACGCCGGTAAACCCACTGTCGCAGTGGCGTCGTCGCGTCGTAAATAGCGGCGCCGTTAGTGAAAAATGTGCATGTAGTCAGTTTCAGGATTGAGGTGTATGACATACACGGTAGCGTTAACAGGCGGCATCGGCAGCGGTAAAAGTACCGTAGCCGATGCATTCTCACACCTCGGGGTTAACGTTATTGATGCTGACATTATCGCGCGCCAGGTGGTAGAGCCCGGCACTCCGGGGCTCAACGCTATTGCTCAACGCTTCGGTCCGCAGATACTTAATGAAGATGGCACCCTTAACCGTCGTGCTCTGCGCGAGCATATTTTCGCTCATGCAGAGGATAAGAGCTGGCTAAACGCGCTGCTGCACCCACAAATTCAGCAGGAAACGCGTCGCCAGATGCAGCTTGCCACCTCGTCTTATATTCTCTGGGTTGTACCTTTATTGGTCGAAAACCGTTTGTCCGCCAAAGCCGATCGCGTGCTTGTTGTTGATGTGCCCAAAGAGACGCAGATAGAGCGCACGATGCTTCGCGATCGGGTCAGTCGGCAACATGCGGAACATATTCTTGCCGCTCAGGCCACGCGCGAGCAGCGCCTTGCCGTTGCGGATGATGTTATTGAAAATATGGGTTCACCTGATGCCATCGCATCAGATGTCGCCCGCCTGCATGCAAAGTATCAACGGCTGGCATCGCAGGCCGCCTCACAGGAAAAACCGTAATGCATACCCCTGTTCTATTCGAACATCCGCTTAATGAAAAAATGCGCACCTGGCTGCGTATTGAGTTTTTGCTCCAGCAGTTGGCCGTACATCCGGCGATTACCAGCCATGCGGATGCACTTCACTTTTTCCGCAATATCGGCGACCTTTTAGATGTATTCGAACGCGGTGAAGTGCGTACCGATCTGATAAAAGAGCTGGATCGCCAGCAGCGGAAGCTGCAATCCTGGGCGGAAGTCCCTGGCGTTGATCGGGATCGTATCAACGAGTTGCGTCAGCAGCTGAAGCAATCTGGCAGTACGTTGATGTCGGCGCCGCGTATCGGCCAGTATCTGCGAGAGGATCGTTTGATAGCCCTGGTACGCCAGCGCTTAAGCATCCCAGGCGGCTGCTGTAGCTTCGATCTCCCGACGCTGCACATCTGGCTGCATATGCCGCAGGAATATCGCGATGAGCAGGTAGGCAAGTGGCTGGCCAGCCTGGAACCGTTGACCCAATCGCTGATGCTCATCCTCGATCTCATCCGCAACTCGGCCCCCTTCCGCAAGCAGACCAGCCTGAACGGTTTTTATCAGGACAACGGCGAAGACGCCGATCTGCTGCGTCTGCATTTGGATCTTGCCAGCCAGCTCTATCCCCAGATATCAGGCCATAAGAGCCGCTTTGCCATCCGCTTTATGCCGCTGGACAGCGAGCACGGTATCGTGCCGGAGCGTTTTGATTTTGAACTGGCCTGCTGTTAAGGAGAAAAGATGTCAGAAGAGATAACCGTCAACTGCCCAACCTGCGGAAAAATCGTGGTCTGGAATGAGCAGAGCCCGCATCGCCCGTTCTGTTCCAAACGCTGCCAGCTTATCGATTTAGGTGAATGGGCGGCGGAAGAAAAGCGCATCCCAAGCAGCGGCGATCTGTCGGATAGCGATGGCTGGAGCGAAGAAAAAGAGTAACTGACTCAGGGCGGGCACTCGCTGCCCCGCCCTAATTTGCCCGATGCCAGCGTTACCCCCGGCCGATCTGAGAATATTGAATTAATTTGGCAATGACAGGTTCGTTTGCCGGCGGAAAATCCTCCGCAACGAGCGCGCTCTGCGCAATCCAGCGGCCCGGTTGCCCTTCTTTACCCCACGGCTCGCCATCCCAGCTTTCCACCAGCCAGAACCACAGCGTGATATGACGATCGGGAAACTGATACTCCAGCTTATCAAACAGACGGGAAGCACGCACCGTAATGCCGACCTCTTCCTGCAATTCGCGAACTAAGGCCTGCTCAGACGACTCTCCTGCTTCGATTTTTCCGCCAGGGAATTCAAGTTTATTCGCCATATGCGCGTCGGCAGCGCGCTGGGTTATAAAAATTTCCCCTTGCGAATTACGGATAATACCCACTGAAATTTGCAGCGTTTTCATTGTCCTTGTTCCATAAAAAAGGCGCAGATATCTGCGCCCTGGTATTCAAGATTGTAAAGCTTAGCTCAGACGACCGTGGCACTGCTTATATTTTTTACCGGAGCCGCACGGACACGGATCGTTACGACCCACTTTACGCTCGCCGGTTTGTTCAGCCAGCGCCTCCGCGGCAGCGGTATCATCATCCTGGTGGCTCAACTGCTGCATCTGCGCCAAACGCTCAGCTTCTTCACGACGCTGCTGCTCCATCGCTTCCACCTCTTCCGGCATCCGCACCTGAACTTTGCTCAGCGTACTGATCACTTCATACTTCAGGGACTCCAGCATTGAAGCGAACATGGAGAAAGATTCACGCTTATATTCCTGCTTCGGATCTTTCTGCGCATAGCCGCGCAGATGGATGCCCTGACGCAGGTAGTCCATCGCTGCCAGATGCTCTTTCCACAGGGAGTCCAGCGTTTGCAGCATGACGCCTTTTTCAAAGTGACGCATCATTTCAGCGCCAACCACTTCTTCCTTGCGCTGATAGGTTTCAATGGCGCTCTGCAGAATACGCTCGCGCAGCGTTTCTTCATGCAGCTCCGGCTCTTTATCCAGCCACTCTTTGAGCGGCAGATCGAGGTCGAAATCATTTTTCAGACGCTCCTGCAGGCCTTCGATATCCCACATCTCTTCCAGCGACTGCGGAGGAATATGGGCATCGATGGTCGCTTTAAATACGTCTTCACGAATGCTGTTAATCGTCTCGCTCACGTCGGTCACGTCGAGCAGCTCATTTCGCTGGGTGTAAATAGCGCGACGCTGATCGTTAGCCACATCGTCATATTCCAGCAGCTGCTTACGGATATCGAAGTTGCGGCTCTCGACTTTACGCTGCGCGTTGGCGATCGCTTTGGTCACCCATGGATGTTCGATAGCCTCACCCGGCTTCATACCCAGTTTACGCATCATGCCGGACACGCGGTCAGAAGCGAAGATACGCATCAGAGCATCTTCCATCGACAGATAGAAACGGGAAGAACCGGCGTCCCCCTGACGGCCTGAACGACCGCGCAGCTGGTTATCAATACGGCGAGACTCATGGCGTTCGGTACCGATAATATGCAGACCACCCGCAGCCAGCACCGCATCGTGACGAACCTGCCAGTCGGCTTTGATCTGCGCAATCTGTTCCGGAGTCGGGTCTTCCAACTGGGCGATCTCAGCCTGCCAGCTACCGCCGAGCATAATGTCGGTACCACGACCGGCCATGTTGGTCGCAATGGTCACCGCAGACGGATAACCCGCCTGAGCGACGATATCCGCTTCGCTGGCATGGAATTTCGCGTTCAGCACGTTGTGCTTGATGCCCGCCTTCGTCAATTCATTAGAGACCACTTCTGATTTTTCGATAGAAATGGTCCCCACCAGCACCGGCTGGCCAGCGGCGGTACGCTGTTTGATATCTTCGATAATGGCCTGGATTTTTTCCGCTTCGGTCATATAAACCAGGTCCGCCATGTCTTTACGAATCATCGGGCGGTTGGTCGGAACCACAACGGTATCCAGCTTGTAGATCGAACTAAATTCAAACGCTTCGGTATCGGCAGTACCGGTCATCCCCGCCAGCTTCTCGTACAGGCGGAAATAGTTCTGGAAGGTAATTGAAGCCAGCGTCTGGTTTTCGTTCTGAATATCAACGCCTTCTTTTGCTTCAACGGCCTGGTGCAGACCATCGGACCAGCGGCGCCCCTGCATCGTACGGCCGGTATGTTCGTCGACGATGATCACTTCGCCATCTTTAACGATGTAATCAACATCGCGGGTAAACAGCACGTGCGCGCGCAGCGCGGCGGTCACATGGTGCATCAGCATGATATTAGTCGGTGAGTACAGCGACTCGCCTTCTTCCATAATACCTTCGTTTACCAGCAGCTCTTCAATCAGCACCAGACCGCGTTCGGTCAGGTTTACCTGACGCGCTTTCTCATCAACGGAGAAGTGTCCTTCGCCGGTAAAGGTCTCGGAGTCTTCTTTATCCTGACGTACCAGGTGCGGAATGATCTTGTTCACTTTCTTATACATTTCCGAGCTGTCTTCAGCCGGGCCGGAAATGATAAGCGGGGTACGCGCTTCATCGATCAGAATGGAGTCGACTTCATCCACCAGCGCATAGTGCAGTTTGCGCTGCACGCGCTCTTCAGGACTGAACGCCATGTTGTCGCGCAGATAGTCAAAGCCATATTCGTTGTTGGTGCCGTAGGTGATATCGGCTGCGTAGGCTTCACGCTTGGCCGGCGCAGGCAGGCCGGACATGTTAATCCCAACGGTCATCCCCAGGAATTCAAACAGGGGGCGGTTGTTCTCCGCATCACGCTGTGCCAGATAATCGTTGACGGTGACCACGTGAACGCCTTTGCCGGTCAGCGCATTCAGATAGGCAGGCAGCGTTGCGGTCAGCGTTTTACCTTCACCGGTACGCATTTCTGCAATACAGCGGTCGTTGAGGACCATGCCGCCGAGCAGCTGAACGTCAAAGTGACGCATACCGAAGACGCGCTTACTGGCTTCACGCACGACGGCAAAGGCTTCCGGGATCAGGCTCTCCAGGCTTTCACCTTTTTCCAGGCGAGCGCGGAACTCCGCGGTTTTCCCTTTCAGTTCGTCATCGGAAAGCTTTTCCATGGAAGGTTCCATGGCGTTGATCACGTTGACGGCTTTGCGCATACGACGCAGCGTACGGTCGTTACGGCTGCCGAATACTTTAGTTAATAATTTGATTAGCATAATAAAATCTCAAACGCCCCGCGCTGCGGAGTCACAAAAAAATAGAATGGTCCGTTTTTGGTTTAGCTGAGGCGTTGAGGCCCGGCGCGAATGCCGGTAACCTGGCTAATCCAGGTACAGACGCGAAACGCGCGGTGGGAAAAAGAGGGGTTGTATGCCGCTAGGCGAACAATGGCAGGAGGTGTACTCTCCTGCGTCAACAGCGCGCTAAGCGTGTCAAGCAGAGCCAGATGCTGCGCCTGAAGCGGTGAAGACTCTTCCGCTACCGGCAGCGCCTGCGGCGCCATCGCAAAAGAGAGATGGCGAATAACCGTACGAATGGCGTGCTGATGCCAGTAATCAACGGTGAAATTAGGTCGACGGCTGGAAGATTCCAGCAGCGCTAGCTGAGAAAAATTAACTTTCGCAGGATTATGGTTGCTGGACGTCGTTTTAGCGGGCGACGCGGTCTCATGTTCATGACCATTGCTAAGCGCAGGCAGGCCGAGACTAGCCGCGACCATCCCCAACAGGAGATGCGGCCAGAAATACCGTCTGCCAAACTGTCGCCAGCGCGTCAGCAATCCACTCACTTACGTTACCTTTTGTTGGTAGCAACCCTGAGAAATATTTTGCGTCCAAATACTAACATTAATACGTCTTCACGGCAGCAGGAATGAGGTCTCAGGCGGGGTAAAAACGTTTAAAAAAGGAACGAACGCGCAAAAAATGCAGTTAAAAATCAAAGCAGGACGCAGCGAGAATATAAAAAAGAAAACGACTGGCTCCCTGGCCGGAGAGAGTACCAGGTTACCAGTCGAATTTACTGCCGGGTCTGACTTATGCCAGAACCAGCGTCGGAGCGCGGAACGCCAGCGGCATTTCTGCGTCGTCCTCGAAGGTCACATACTCCCAGGCTTCCTGTTTTGCCAGAACAGCCTGCAGCAGTTTGTTATTCAGCGCGTGACCGGATTTGTATGCCGTAAATGCACCGATAATATTGTGACCACACATAAAGAGGTCGCCAATGGCATCCAGCATTTTGTGACGGACAAACTCATCTTCAAAACGCAGACCGTCTTCGTTCAGTACGCGATAATCGTCAACAACGATGGCACAATCGAAGCTGCCGCCTAGGCACAGGCCGCGGGACTGCAGATATTCGATATCACGCATGAAGCCGAAGGTACGCGCGCGGCTAATCTGGCGCATAAACGCATCAGCCGAGAAGTTCATTGCGTAGCGCTGGCTGCTGGAGTCAATCGCCGGATGGTTAAAATCAATGGTGAAGTCCAGTGAAAAACCATTATACGGTTTGAATTCAGCCCATTTATCGCCATCTTCAACGCGAACCGTCTCTTTGATACGCACAAATTTCTTAGCGCAGTTCAGTTCATCGATGCCGGCATCCAGCAACAGATAAACGAACGGAGCCGCACTACCGTCCATAATCGGGACTTCCGGCGCATCGACTTCAATAATAATGTTGTCGATACCCAAGCCAGCCAATGCAGCATTGAGGTGCTCGACCGTCGATATCCGCACGTCATGCTCGTTGACCAGGCAAGTACAGAGCATGGTATCACGCACAGATTTGGCATCAGCCGGAAAATCAACCGGTGGATTCAAGTCGGTGCGACGATAGATGACCCCGGTATTTGCCGGCGCAGGGCGTAACGTCAGGGTGACTTTCTTGCCGGTATGCAAACCGACGCCAGTCGCCTGAACGATACGTTTAAGAGTCCTTTGTTTGATCATCGTATAATCTCGCCAAGTTACCTATCCAACCGAAGTGTACTATACATTCGGCAGGCCAGTTTAGCACAAAGAGCGCAGATGCCCAACTTCCAGCCAATTCTTAATCGGCTTGCTTACGCAGGAAGGCTGGGATATCCAGATAATCCGGCTCTTTCGCCGCCTGCGGCGTATTGTCGTTGACCACTTTTGCGGCCGGTTTCTGCTCTTGAGTCAATGGAGACATACCGTGCTGCTGGTAACGATCCATCACCGGCTGCTGCACCTGCTTGTTAGTCACCAGAGTAATTTCCGGACGTTTGTCCATACCGATACCGGTGGCAACAACGGTTACGCGCAGTTCGTCGTTCATATCCGGGTCCAGAGAAGTACCGATAACCACGGTGGCGTTATCCGAAGCAAATGCGCGGATAGTATTACCCACGGTCTCGAACTCATCCAGACGCAGATCGAAGCCCGCAGTGATGTTGACCAGAACGCCACGCGCGCCGGACAGATCGATATCTTCCAGCAGCGGAGAAGAAATCGCCATTTCAGCCGCTTCTTCCGCACGGTCTTCGCCGCTCGCCACGCCGGAGCCCATCATGGCGTAGCCCATTTCAGACATCACGGTACGCACATCCGCAAAGTCGACGTTCATCAGGCCAGGACGGGTGATCAGTTCAGCGATACCCTGCACCGCGCCTTTCAGCACATCGTTTGCGGCGCCGAAGGCGTCAAGCAGAGAAATGCCGCGGCCCAGTACTTTCAGCAGCTTGTCGTTCGGGATGGTGATCAGCGAGTCGACGTGCTTGGATAGCTCGGTGATACCCTGCTCAGCGAACGCCATACGTTTCTTGCCTTCAAAATTGAAAGGCTTAGTCACCACTGCAACGGTCAGGATACCTAAATCTTTTGCAACTTCAGCAACCACTGGCGCAGCACCGGTTCCGGTACCGCCGCCCATGCCGGCTGCGATAAACACCATGTCGGCGCCGTCAAGAGCGGCACGCAACGCTTCACGGTCTTCATCCGCTGCGTTACGGCCGACTTCCGGGTTTGCGCCTGCGCCCAGACCTTTGGTAATACCGCTACCGATCTGAATAGTCTGGCCAACAGCCGTTTTGCGCAGAGCCTGCGCGTCGGTGTTCACCGCGAAAAACTCAACACCCTCAATGCGCTCGCGCACCATGTGCTCAACGGCGTTACCGCCGCCGCCGCCGACGCCGATGACTTTAATCACCGCGTCGTTGGTCAGTTCCATAGGTTCAAACATAATTTCTCTCTCCGTTGTGCCTGTCGCCTGAGATCGCTAATTTTCTGCGTTCTCTTAAAAAATTAAAACTCTTTTCGCAACCAACTGTTGAGTCGTTTGATCCACGACCCGACCGTTACGCGTTTTTCCACTTCTGCTTCACCACTGAGATGAGATTCCTTCCCGTAGTGCAGCAACCCAACCGCCGTCGAGTAATACGGCTCCTGGGCATAATCCGTTAATCCGGTAATGTTCAGCGGCGCGCCAATTCTCACCTGCGTATGGAATACGCGCTGCGCGCAGGCGGCAAGTCCTTCTATTTGCGCCGCACCGCCGGTTAATACAATGCCTGCCGCCAGGTGGTGCTTCACACCTTGCTGACGCAGCTGTTCCTGCAGTTGCAGAATCTCTTCATTCACGAGGTTGAGCAATTCGGTATAGCGTGGCTCAATCACCTCTGCCAGCGTCTGACGCTGCAGGCTGCGGGGCGGACGCCCGCCCACGCTCGGTACTTCGACGTTTTCATCTTTACCAACGATGGAGCCCAGCGCACAGCCGTGACGCACTTTAATGGCTTCCGCGTCGCTCGGCGGCGTACCGAAAGCGTAAGCAATATCGCTGGTCACCACGTTGCCCGCGTACGGGATCACTTTGGTATGACGCAGCGCGCCGCCGGTATATACCGCGATATCCATTGTACCACCGCCGATGTCCACCACGCAGACACCCAGTTCACGTTCGTCTTCCGTTAATACGGAATAGCTGGCGGCTAAACCGGCGAAAATGAGCTGATCAACTTTCAGACCGCAACGTTCTACCGCTTTGACAATATTTTTCGCCATATCGTTATGGCAGGTAATTAAATGCACTTTCGCCTGCATACGTACGCCAGACAATCCGACGGGGTTTTTGATTCCCTCCTGGTAGTCGATGGCGTACTCCTGCGGGATAACGTGCAGAACGCGATGTTCGTCGCGCACGCGAACCGATTTCGCGGTATGTACCACGTTTTCAACGTCGTCCTGCGTCACTTCTTCTTCTGAAATCGGCACCATGCCAATTTCATTTTGACAGCTGATATGTTTGCCTGAAAGCGCCAGATAGACTGACGAGATCTGGCAATCCGCCATCAGTTCGGCCTGGTCAATGGCGCGCTGTACGCATTTCACCACGGATTCCAGGTCGTTCACTCCGCCTTTATCCATACCACGCGATGGGCAACTGCCCACGCCAATGATATTAATCATACCGTCGGGCAGAACTTCCCCTACTAAAGCGGCAACCTTAGCGGTGCCAATCTCCAGTCCAACTACCAGTTTTCTGTCCGTCGCCTTGATCATTGTTGTTCTGCCTGTGCCTGATTCTGTTGTTGTTGAGTTTCCTCTACGGGAGCCGGTACCCAACCGACTGCCGCTCCCGAGTCATAACGCAAATCAACGTAGCTTATCCGTTTGCCGTCGGTCTGCGCCTGCTGCTGAAGAACCGGGTAGAGTTCCATAAAGCGCTGAAGCCGTTTCATGGTGTCACCCCGGCCAAGGTTGAGCTTAATATCGTTATTCAGCGTCAACTGCCAGGAACGACGCGCGGTCATTGCCGCCACTTTCAACGTGAACTTATCCTTTGCCAGCACCTGCCCCATGTCGCGGTATCCCTGAAGAACTTCGTTCTCGCTGCCTTCCGGGCCGTACAACATCGGTAAATTCTGTTTACTGGTGCGATCTGACGGCACGCTGAAAGAATTTCCGTCCACGTCTACCATATGCTGATCATTCCAGCGCGCAATCGGCACATATTCAACCAGATGAATCTTCAATTCGTCCGGCCACTGCTTTCTGACGCTCGCCTGCTTAATCCACGGCAGACGTTCAATCTGGCTTTGAATTATATTGACGTCCTGCGTCATAAAGGTGCCCGGCGACCCTAATGCCAGAATCGCCTGACGGATATCATCGTTGCGCGTGTAGTGACGCTCACCGGTGACCACCATCTTTGACAGCGGTAATCGCTGTGCATCCTCCATCCAGCCCAGAACCATCCATCCGCTGACCAGCACGGTACAGAGCACCGCCAGCAGGAAGAAAATACCAGCCAGACGAGAGCCATTACTTCGACGCGAAGAAGTTTCTTCTTCCTCTTCGTGGTTCCGCGTATTCAGCGCAGCCTGCGACATATCACCCCGCCAGGTCCAGAATTCGTACAACAAGCTGCGAGAAGCTCATCCCGGCCTGACGCGCCGCCATTGGCACCAGGCTATGGCTGGTCATGCCAGGAGAGGTGTTTGCTTCCAGCAGATAAAACTGGCCATCGCTGTCCAGCATCACATCAATTCGTCCCCAGCCGTAACAGCCAAGACTCTCCCAGGCTTTTTGTACCAGAGCCTGGATTTCCGACTCGCGCGCGGGATCTTCAAAACCTGGGCAGAAATATTGCGTTTCATCAGAGAGATACTTTGCTTCATAATCATAGAAGGTTCCAGCCGCCTGGATACGTATTGACGGTAAAATTTCTTCTCCGACGATGGCGACAGTAAATTCCGGCCCACTGAGCCATTTTTCAATCAGAACTTCATCATCATGCTGAAAAGCCAGCGCCAGTGCATTTTGTAATGCACAACTTTCGTTGACTTTGGACATACCGACGCTGGAGCCTTCCCGGCTCGGTTTTATAATTAATGGCAGTCCGAGGGCCGAGATTTGCTGTTCAACTTCAGCAGAAAGCCCCGCGTCGAACTGTTTACGCGTTAGCGCAACCCATGGCGCAACGGGTAACCCCGCGCCCTGCCACAGTAATTTACTGCGCAGCTTATCCATTGAGATAGCCGAAGCCATCACGCCGCTGCCCGTGTAGGGGAGTTGAATGAGCTCCAGCAGCCCCTGCAACGTACCATCTTCGCCGCCGCGGCCGTGCAACGCAATAAACGCTTTCTGAAAACCCATATTTTTCAATTGGGTAATATCGGTATCGCGCGGGTCGACAGGATGCGCATCGACACCAGCTTCACGCAGACCGGCAAGCACCGCCGAACCTGAATTGAGCGAGACTTCACGTTCAGCGGAGGTTCCGCCGAAGAGGACCGCGATTTTATCAGCCATGGCGTTCCTCCTGCGTTGTTTGCGGTTGCAATTTGATTTCCGCCAGGTGACGAGCGATTTTTCCGATATTTCCCGCCCCCTGAACCAGCACCAGATCGTTGCCGGTCAATACCGAAGCCAACATTTCCGCCGCTTGCGCCGGGTCGGAAACCAGGATCGGGTCGACTTTACCGCGCCCGCGAATCGTACGGCACAGCGAGCGGCTATCGGCGCCAGGAATGGCGGCTTCGCCAGCGGAATAAACGTCCAGCATCAGCAGCGCGTCAACCTGGGTCAGCACGTTGGCGAAATCGTCGTACAGATCGCGCGTACGGGTAAAACGATGCGGCTGAAACAGCATAACCAGATTTTTATCCGGCCAGCCCGCCCGCGCCGCTTTGATGGTGGCATCCACTTCCGTAGGATGATGGCCATAATCATCGATCAGCATCGCGGTGCCGCTTTTACCGTTAACCTCAGCTAACGGGTATTCGCCAAGGAAATCAAAACGACGGCCGGTACCCTGGAAGCTTTCCAGCGCGCGCAGGATAGCTTCATCATCAATACCCTCTTCCGTCGCAACGGCCACCGCCGCCGCCGCATTCAGCGCATTGTGGCGACCTGGAGCGTTCAGCGTTACCTGAATAACATCTTTATCCTGACGTACCAGACGGAAATGCCCCTGGGCGCCGACCTGACGATACTCTTCCACGCGAACGTCGGCATCATCGCTGAAGCCGTAGGTGGTTATCTGGCGGCCAACGCGCGGCAGCAGTTCACGGATAACCGGATCGTCCACGCACATCACCGCACGACCGTAGAACGGCAGATTGTGCAGGAAGTTAATAAACGTCTGCTTCAGGTTTTCGAAGTCGCCATGGTAGGTATCCATATGATCGGCTTCGATATTGGTCACGATAGCAACCATCGGTTGTAAATGCAGGAACGAAGCGTCGCTCTCGTCCGCTTCGGCAATCAGGTAGCGGCTGTGGCCAAGACGGGCGTGGACGCCAGCGGCTTTCACCAGACCGCCGTTTACGAAGGTTGGATCAAGTCCCGCTTCAGCATAAATGCTCGATACCATCGCCGTGGTCGTGGTTTTTCCGTGCGTGCCAGCAATGGCAATGCCGTGACGAAAACGCATCAGCTCCGCCAGCATCTCGGCGCGACGAATAACCGGAATACGCGCTTCGTGGGCGGCGACAATCTCCGGGTTATCCGCAGAAATTGCGCTGGAAACGACGACAACGCTCGCATCGCGCACATTCTCAGGGCGATGGTTGAAATAAATCGTGGCGCCAAGCTGAGCCAGCTGCTGAGTCACCGGATTCGGCGCCAGATCGGAGCCGCTAATCTGATAACCTTCGTTGGCCAGAACTTCGGCAATACCGCCCATGCCGGCACCGCCAATGCCAACAAAGTGAATGTGCCGGACGCGACGCATCTCGGGCACTATGGAACGCAGTTTTGCCAGATCTTGTGTATTCATTCTTTACGCCATCAACTTCTTTATTCGGACGGTGATCATCACCGCGATTAGCGCGCCAGTGCTGCGGCGCTCACTTCTTCTGCTACCCGTTCGGTAGCGTCCGGAATCGAGGCTCTACGCGCTCGCTCCGCCATATCCAGCAGCGTTTCGCGATCCCAACTTGCCAGGGTTTGCGCGACGGCCTCCACGGTAAACTGCGGCTGCTCAAGGATCTTCGCTGCCCCGGCTTTCTCCAGCGGCAGCGCATTCCAGTACTGCTGACGATCTTTGTGCTGAAAAGGCACAAACAGCGCCGGTAAACCAGCGGCGGCAATTTCGCTCACCGTCAGCGCTCCGGAACGACACACAACAACATCGGCCCAGGCATATGCCGCCGCCATGTCGTCAATAAACTCGGTAACTTTGTGCTGAGGCTGCCCGGCATCGCAATAGGCCTGCTGCACGGTTTTCTGACCGCCTTTACCGCTCTGGTGCCAGATGGTGACAGAAACACCGAGCTTCGCCGCCACCTGCGGCATCGTCTGATTGAGCACGCGCGCGCCCTGCGAACCACCCACCACCAATACGCGAATCGGTCCCTGACGTCCGGCTAACCGCTGCTCCGGCAGCGCCAGCGCCAGCACATCGGTGCGAACCGGGTTACCCACAACATCAGCATGCGGGAAAGCGCCGGGGAACGCCTGCATCACTTTTTTAGCGATTTTCGCCAGCCATTTATTCGTCAGGCCGGCAATACCGTTCTGTTCATGCAGCACAACCGGGATCCCCAGCGACCATGCCGCCAGACCGCCGGGGCCGGAAACGTATCCGCCCATACCCAGCACCACGTCCGGCTGAAAGCGCTGCATAATCGCCCGCGCCTGACGCCAGGCGTTGAAAATACGCACCGGCGCCAGCAGCTGCGCCTTCAGGCCCTTGCCGCGCAGGCCGGAAATCTGAATGAAATCAATTTCAATGCCGTTCTTCGGCACTAAATCCGCTTCCATACGATCCGCGGTGCCCAGCCAGCGAACCTGCCAGCCCTGGTCCATTAAATGGTGCGCAACCGCCAGTCCCGGGAACACATGTCCGCCGGTACCGCCCGCCATCACCATTAACCGCTTTTCCTGACCGCTCATCGAACACCCCGTGTAAACGCCTGGGCTTTTTCCAGGCGCGTTTCATAATCAATTCGTAACAGCAACATGATGGCCGTCGACATAATCAGCAAGCTTGACCCGCCGTAGCTGATCAGCGGCAGCGTCAGGCCTTTAGTTGGCAGCATACCCGCCGCCGCGCCGACGTTAACCAAAGCCTGGAAGCTAAACCAAATTCCAATGGCGCAGGCCAGAAATCCGGAGAAACGGTGGTCAATCTCCAGCGCCTTACGGCCAATGGACATGGCGCGAAAAGCGACGAAGAATACCATTAAAAGAGCGAGTACCACACCGATATAACCGAGCTCTTCGCCGATAATGGCGAAGATGAAATCGGTATGCGCCTCCGGCAAATACTCCAGTTTCTGCACCGAATTGCCCAGGCCTTGCCCCCACATTTCGCCGCGACCAAAAGCCATCAGCGACTGGGTCAGCTGATAGCCGCTGCCGAACGGATCTTCCCACGGGTTCCAGAAAGAGGTTACGCGGCGAATACGATACGGCTCGGCGAGAATCAGCAGGACAACCGCTGAGATCCCCATCCCGATAATGGCGATGAACTGCCACAGCTTGGCCCCCGCCAGGAACAACATGGCCAGGGTGGTCACAAACAGCACGACGACGGTCCCGAGGTCAGGCTGCGCCAGCAGTAAAATCGCCAGTACGAAAATCACGCCCATCGGCTTTAAAAAGCCGCGCAGGTTGTTACGCACTTCGTCGCCTTTACGCACCAGGTAGTTGGCGATGTAGCAGAACAGCGACAGCTTGGTGAACTCCGCAGGCTGGATACGCAGCGGCCCCAGCGCAATCCAGCGCGATGCGCCGTTGACCGAGCTGCCGACCACCAGAACAATCAGCAGCATGACGATAGAGGCGATCAGCATCGCGGTACTATGGCGCTGCCAGAACTCCATCGGCAGGCGCAGCGTCACCATCGCCAGCCCTAAAGCCAGCAGGATGTATAAGCCATCGCGCTTGGCAAACAGAAATGGGTCGTTAGCCAGACGCTGGCCTACCGGCATCGACGCCGAGGTCACCATAATGAAGCCGATCGCGGCCAGGCCAAAGGTCAGCCACAGCAGCATCCGGTCATACATCACCAGACTATCGGTATCTTTTTGCCGCGAGCCCATCACCCAGCCTTTCAGCGCGGCGAACAGCCATGCGAAAATAAACATTCCCGGCAGACGCGGCAGTCTCAGCCGTGGCAGTCTCAGCCGTGGCATTTTCAGGCGCGGGAGTGATAAACGCATCAACCTAACTCCTTCGCCAGGCGAGCAAAGACGTCGCCGCGTTGTTCAAAGTTTTTAAACTGATCGAGGCTGGCGCACGCCGGGGATAGCAGAACCATATCGCCCGGGACAACCTGTGGCGCAATCTGGCGCATCGCCTGCTCCATGGTTTCCGTTTGCACAGCGACATCCGGGCGAAGGGCAGCCAACTGCGCGCCGTCGCGGCCAAAGCAGTACAGGCGGACGTGGTCGCCGGTCAGGTAACGGCTTAACGGCGTGAAATCAGCCGATTTCCCATCGCCGCCCAGCAGCAGATACAGCGTTCCGTCAAGATGCAGTCCATTGAGCGCCGCTTCAGTACTGCCGACGTTCGTGGCTTTAGAATCGTTGATCCAGCGCACGCCGTTGTGCTCCAGCACCTGCTGGAAACGATGCGCCAGGCCGGTAAATGTCGTCAGCGCTTTCAGGCTGCTGGCGCGCGGCAAACCTGCGGCGTCCGCCAGGGCCAGCGCAGCCAGGGCGTTACTGTAGTTGTGCTGGCCGCTAATCTTCATCTCTTTGACGTTGAGCACTTTCTCGCCTTTAACGCGCAGCCAGGTTTCCCCTTGCTGACGATTCAGGTGATAGTCGCCAACGTCTACGCCGAAGCTAATGCAACGATCGTCAGCGCCGCGTACCGGCATGGTTAACGCATCGTCGGCGTTGACGATACAGGCTCGCGCATTTTCGTAAACTCGCAGTTTGGCGGCGCGGTACTGCTGGAGCCCCAGCGGATAGCGGTCCATATGATCTTCGGTGACGTTAAGGATCGTCGCCGCTACCGCCCGCAGGCTCGAAGTGGTTTCCAGCTGGAAGCTGGAAAACTCCAGGACATAGAGTTCGCGCTCAGGATCCAGCAGCATCAGCGCCGGCAGGCCAATATTGCCGCCTACGCCGACGTTCAGACCCGCCGCCTTCGCCATTTCCCCTACCAGCGAAGTGACGGTGCTTTTACCGTTAGACCCGGTGATAGCAATAATCGGCGCCTGCGCCTCGCGGCAGAACAGTTCGATATCGCCGACAATTTCTACGCCTGCATCCGCCGCCGCGCTCAGGGAAGGATGCGCCAACGCGATGCCCGGGCTGGCGACAATCAGGTCAGCCGTCAACAGCCAGTCTTCGTTCAGACCGCCAACATAGCGCTCAACGGCTTCCGGCAGTTTATCCAGCCCCGCAGGCGCAACGCGGGTATCCATCACCCGCGGCGTCACGCCGCGGGCCATGAAAAAGTCCACGCATGACAGGCCGGTCATACCCAGCCCAATAATGACGACTTTTTTACCCTGATAATCTGCCATGATTAACGTACCTTCAGCGTCGCCAGGCCTATCAGCACCAGCATCAGCGAAATAATCCAGAAGCGCACGATCACGCGCGGTTCCGGCCAGCCTTTCAGTTCATAGTGATGGTGGATCGGCGCCATGCGGAAAATGCGCTGACCGCGCAGCTTGAAGGAGCCGACCTGCAGAATCACCGAGAGCGTTTCCACTACGAATACGCCGCCCATAATCACCAGCAGAAACTCCTGGCGCAGCAGCACGGCGATAATACCCAGCGCGCCACCGAGCGCCAGAGAACCCACATCGCCCATAAAGACCTGCGCCGGATAGGTGTTAAACCACAAGAAGCCCAGCCCCGCGCCGACAATCGCCGTACAGACGATCACCAGTTCACCGGCATGACGCAAATAAGGGATATGCAGGTAGTTGGCGAAATTCATGTTACCCGTCGCCCACGCGACCAGCGCGAATCCGGCGGCAACAAATACGGTCGGCATAATCGCCAGCCCATCGAGGCCGTCGGTCAGGTTGACCGCATTCCCGGTTCCGACGATGACAAAGTAGGCCAGCAGGACGTAGAACAGGCCCAGCTGCGGCATGACGTCTTTGAAGAACGGCACCACCAGCTGAGTCGCCGGCGTATCTTTCCCCGCCATGTACAGCGCAAAGGCAACGCCCAGCGCAATCACCGACATCCAGAAGTATTTCCAGCGGGCAATCAGGCCTTTGGTATCTTTACGCACCACTTTGCGATAGTCATCGACGAAGCCGATGATGCCGTAGCCGACCAGAACCGTCAGTACGCACCAGACGTAGGGGTTGGATGGGTAAGCCCACAACAGAACAGAGACCACAATGGCGGTCAGGATCATAATCCCACCCATCGTTGGCGTACCGCGCTTACTAAAGTGAGATTCCGGGCCATCATTACGCACAACCTGGCCAAAGGAGAGTTTTTGCAGACGGGCAATCATGCGCGGGCCCATCCACAAAGAGATGAACAGCGCGGTCAGCAGGCTGACGATGGCGCGAAACGTCAGGTAGGAAAAGACGTTAAAGCCTGAATAATATTTGACCAAATGTTCGGCCAGCCATACTAACATGTTCCGTTCTCCTGTAATGCGCGTACTACCACTTCCATGGCGGCACTACGTGAACCCTTCACTAAAATGGTCATAATTTTGTGTTCTGACAGCAGCGCTTGCAGCCGCGTTACCAGCAGCGCTTTATCGTTAAAGTGTTCACCGACGCCGCTGGCGCCGCTGATCTCCGCGCTCAAGGAACCTACGCTCAGTACGCGATCGAGCCCGGCTGCTTTTGCCGCTTCGCCCACCTGGCGATGGCACGCCTGGCTTTCCGCGCCGAGTTCAGCCATATCGCCGACCACCAGCACCCGGTAGCCCGGCATCTCAGATAGCACCTGCACCGCGGCGGTCAGCGAGCCGACGTTAGCGTTATAGGAATCATCCAGCAGGAGCTGGCTATCGGTCAGCTGAATCGGGAATAAACGCCCCGGCACAGCTTTCAGATCTTTCAGCCCCGCTTTAATTGCCTCATGCGTCGCGCCTACCGCCATGGAAAGCGCCGCTGCGGCCAGCGCGTTGGCGATGTTATGGCGCCCCGGCAGCGGCAGCAGCACATCAACGCTGCCGGTTGGGGTTTGCAGAGTAAATTCGGTCCCGTGCGAAGTCACATGAACGTTGGTTGCCGTGAAGTCGCTATTGGCGGCGTTCGGCGAGAAGCGCCAGGTTTTACGATCGCCAATGACGCTTTGCCAGTTCAGCCAGTCATTATTGTCGGCGTTCATAATCGCGATGCCGTTGAGCGGCAGGCCGGTGTAAATTTCACCCTTCGCTTTCGCCACGCCTTCCAGGGAACCAAAACCTTCCAGGTGCGCGGCGGCCAGGTTATTCACTAACGCCGCTTCAGGTCGCGTCAGGCTGACGGTCCAGGCAATTTCGCCCTGGTGATTGGCGCCTAGTTCGATAACCGCGTAGTCATATTCTTTGGTGAGACGCAGCAGCGTCATCGGCACGCCGATATCGTTGTTCAGGTTGCCAGCGGTATACAGCGTATTGCCGCACTGGCTCAGAATCGCGGCGGTCATCTCTTTGACCGAGGTCTTGCCTGAAGATCCGGTCAGCGCGACCACGCGCGCCGGAACCTGCTGACGCACCCACGCGGCCAGTTCGCCGAACGCCAGACGCGTATCCTTCACCACCACCTGCGGCAAATCGCAGGCCAGCCGCCGGCTGACCAACAATGCGCCCGCGCCGGCAGCCTTAGCCTGTTCGGCAAAGTCATGTGCGTCAAAGCGCTCGCCTTTTAGCGCCACGAACAGGCAGCCTGCCGTGACCTTACGGGTGTCAGTGGTGACGTCTTCAATCGCCACATCGCTGCCGTGCAGCTCGCCGCGCGTAATGTCGGCAAGCTGGCTGAGAGTCAAGCGAATCATGCTACCGCCCCCAGCAGACGCGCCACGGTGACGCGATCGGAGTAATCGAGTCGGCGATTGCCGACAATTTGATAATCCTCGTGGCCTTTACCCGCCACCAGAACGACGTCGTTTTCTTTCGCCTGCATTACCGCGTTGGTCACCGCCTCCGCGCGCCCTTCCACCGCTTTGGCATGGCCCGCATCGAGCATACCGGCCAGGATATCGTTGATAATCGCCCGCGGCTCTTCGGTACGCGGGTTGTCATCGGTGACAACCACGATATCGGCAAACTCTTCGGCGATCGCCCCCATCAGCGGGCGCTTGCCTTTGTCGCGATCTCCGCCGCAGCCGAACACGCACCACAGTTTACCGTTGCAGTGCAGACGCGCCGCCTGCAGCGCTTTTTCCAGCGCGTCGGGCGTGTGGGCATAATCAACCACGACGGTCGGTTTACCCGGCGCGCTGAACACTTCCATACGCCCGCAAACCGGCTGCAGGCGCGCGGCGGTTTTCAGCAGTTCGGCCAGCGGATAGCCCAGCGCCAGCAGAGTGGCTAACGCCAGCAGCAGGTTGCTAACGTTGAAGGCGCCCATCAGGCGGCTTTCGATCTCGCCGTTGCCCCAACTGGAGGCAAACTGAATGGTGGCGCCGCTGTCGTGATAGTTCACGGCGGTTGCTTTCAGCCAACGCCCCCGGCAGTTCGGGTTAATGTGGTCTTCCATTGATACGGCCACCGCATCCGGCAGCTTCGCCAGCCAGCGGCGACCGACTTCATCGTCCGCATTGACAATCGCCTGACCGCAATGATGGGTTGAATAGAGCAGCCATTTCGCCGCTTCGTAATGCTCCATATCACCGTGATAATCAAGGTGATCGCGGCTCAGGTTGGTGAAGACCGACGCGGCAAACTGCAGCGCGGCGACGCGATGCTGCACCAGCCCGTGGGAAGAGACTTCCATCGCGGCGAACGTCGCCCCCTGCCCTGCCAGGCCAGAGAGTACGTGTTGAACATCAACCGCCGAACCGGTGGTGTTTTCCGTGGGGATAACTTTCTCCAGCAGGCCATTGCCTACGGTTCCCATGACCGCGCTGGTTTCTCCCAGCAGCTGCGCCCATTGCGCCAGCAGTTGGGTGGTGGTGGTCTTGCCGTTAGTCCCGGTGACGCCAACCAGGCGCAGTTGTTCCGAAGGCTGATGGTAAAAACGTCCGGCCAGCGCGGATAAGCGCTCGTTGAGTTGGCTCAGATAGATAACCGGCACACCGTGCATTTCACGGATTTCGCCATCATGAGCCTCATCTTTGGCCTCAGCAATAATGGCAGCAACACCTTGCGCTATCGCCTGCGGGATATAACGACGCCCGTCCGCCTGATGACCTAAAACCGCGACAAAAAGATCGCCAGAAGCAGCCACCCGGCTGTCCAGCGTCATTTCTCGCAGAATTCGCTCCGGCGCATTTGGCACCCACGGAGCGAGAAGGTCGCGCAAATTACGATCTGCCACCTGTTCCCTCGCCTTGATTAATCACTAATTCACTTTTTTCAGCCGTTGCCAGCGCATCCGGTTCAATGTTCATGGTACGCAGTACGCCGCCCATGATGGCACCGAAGACCGGCGCGGAAACGGCGCCGCCGTAGTATTTACCCGCCTGCGGATCGTTGATCACCACCACCAGCGCAAAACGCGGGTGGCTGGCGGGCGCAACGCCTGCGGTGTAAGCAATATATTTGTTGATGTAGCGGCCGTCGGGCCCCACTTTCTTCGCCGTACCGGTTTTAATAGCGATGCGATAGCCTTTAATCGCCGCCTTCACGCCGCCGCCGCCGGGCAGCGCTACGCTTTCCATCATGTGAACAACGGTACGAACGAGTGATTCCGGGAAGACGCGCTCGCCCGGAACCGGTGGATCAACTTTGGTAATCGACAGCGGGCGATAGATGCCGTAGCTGCCGATCGTTGCGTAGACTCGCGCTAACTGTAACGGGGTTACCATTAGCCCATAGCCGAAAGAAAAGGTGGCCCTCTCTATGTCAGACCACCGTTGTTTTTGAGGGTATAAGCCACTGCGTTCTCCGACCAACCCCAAATTGGTCGCTTTTCCAAGTCCAAAACGTGAGTAAGTGTCTACTAACGCTGAGGACGGCATCGCTAACGCCAGCTTGGAAACACCGACGTTACTCGACTTCTGTAGCACCCCGGTCAGGGTCAATTCGCTGTAGCGCGCCACGTCTTTGATTTCGTGGCCGTTAATTCGATAGGGAATGGTGTTCAGTACGGTATTTTCGTTAACAATGCCGCGCTGAAGCGCCGTCATCACTACCATCGGTTTTACCGTTGAACCTGGCTCAAACACGTCGGTAATGGCGCGGTTACGCATGGTATCTTTGGAGGTGCCCGCGAAATTGTTCGGGTTGTAGGATGGGCTGTTGGCCATCGCCAGCACTTCGCCGGTGTTGACGTCAACCAGAACCGCAGTACCTGACTCCGCTTTGTTAAACGCCACCGCATTATTCAGCTCGCGATACACCAGCGCCTGCAGGCGCTCATCAATGCTCAGCGCCAGGTTATGCGCGGCCTGGCTATCGGTAGACGAGATATCTTCGATGACCCGCCCGTAGCGGTCTTTACGCACGATACGCTCGCCGGGCTGGCCGGTGAGCCACTTATCAAAGCTCTTCTCAACGCCCTCAATCCCCTGGCTATCGACGTTAGTGAAGCCAATGAGGTGAGCGGTTACTTCGCCCGACGGATAGTAGCGGCGCGACTCTTCCCGCAGATGAATGCCCGGCAGCTTGAGTTTGCGGATGTAATCGGCCATATCAGGGTTAACCTGACGCGCCAGATAGATAAAACGCATCCGCGGATTGGTATTGATACGCGATGCCAGCTGATCCAGCGGCATATTCAGCGCATCGGCCAGCGCCTTCCAGCGGTTGTCGAGCGTCACGCCGCCGGCTTCATGCAGCTCTTTCGGGTCAGCCCAGATGGCTTTTACCGGTACGCTCACCGCCAGCGGGCGGCCGGAACGATCGGTTATCATGCCGCGCGCGGTGGAGACCTCCTGCACGCGCAGAGAACGCATGTCCCCCTGACGTACCAGCATGTCCGGGCTAATTACCTGTAGCCAGGCCACGCGGCCCAGCAGGAAGCCCAGCGCCAGCAGAATACAGCCGCACAGCAACGCAAAACGCCAACTGATAAAGTTGGCCTGTTCTTCCTGACGTTTTGCTTTTGGCGTTTTCGGCGCTGCTTTCATGCGTCGCAATAATCCTTATTTCTGTACAACGATATTTTCTTGTGATGGATCGACGTGCTGCATCTGCAGCTTCTCGGTCGCGATCCGCTCAACCCGACTGTGATCGCCGAGAGCGTTCTCTTCGAGGATCAGGTTGCGCCATTCAATATCCAGCGCGTCGCGTTCCAGCACCAGCTGTTCGCGCTGCGCGGTTAAGAGGCGAGTATGGTGCGCCGTTGTCACCACCGTAATCGCCGTGATAATGATGCAAATGAACAGGCAGAGTGGCAGCTTCCCAAACCGCAGAAGGTCGTCTCCGATCACGCCAGGCAAAGCATGGCGCTCGTTGCTTCCTATCGACCCTTTCACCTTGCTTAGGGCTTCTGTCACTCTGCCGATCATGCGTTCGTCCTCTCTGCAATACGCAGAACTGAACTACGGGCACGAGGATTTTCAGCTACCTCTTTTTCGCCCGGCATCAACTTGCCTAATGCTCTTAGCTCACGGCCGCCCAGTTTTTTAAGCTGCTCTTCGGTCATCGGTAACCCTGCCGGAACCTGCGGACCGCGGCTTTGCTCGCGCATAAAGCGCTTCACAATACGGTCTTCCAGCGAGTGGAAACTGATGATTGAGAGCCGCCCGCCCGGGGCCAGCACGCTGAGCGAGCTTTTTAGCGCCTGCTCTATCTCCTCCAGTTCACTGTTCACCCAAATGCGCACCGCCTGGAAGGTACGGGTCGCGGGATGTTTGAATTTGTCTTTCACCGGCGTCGCCGCCGCAACGACTTCCGCCAGCTCTTTGGTGCGGGTCATCGGTTCGATGCGGTTGCGTTCGACGATGGCGCGGGCGATGCGTTTACCAAAGCGCTCTTCGCCAAAGGTTTTGATAACCCAGGCGATGTCCGCCTCGTCGGCGGTTTGTAGCCATTCAGCGGCAGATTGACCGCGCGTCGGATCCATACGCATATCCAGCGGGCCATCGCGCATAAACGAAAAACCACGTTCAGCGTCATCCAGCTGCGGCGAGGAGACGCCAAGATCGAGCAAAATACCGTCGATCTTACCGGTGAGATTGCGCTCGCCAACATAGTCGGCCAGCTGAGAAAAAGGACCATGAACGATGGAAAAGCGGGGATCATCGATAGTTTTCGCGACGGCGATAGCCTGCGGATCGCGATCGATCGCCAGCAGACGTCCCTCCGCTCCCAGCTGGGAGAGAATCAGGCGCGAGTGGCCGCCGCGACCAAAGGTACCATCAATGTAGATACCATTTGGACGAATATTCAGGCCGTTAACGGCTTCATCCAGCAGTACCGTAGTGTGTTTATAATTTTCCATCATTTTACAAAGACAAATCCTGCAGGCGCTCCGACAGTTCCCCGGAAGCGGACTGCTCAGCGTCGATATCTTCCTTGACCCGTTGATACCAGGTCGTTTCATCCCACAGCTCAAACTTATTGAACTGCCCGACCAGCATCACTTCTTTTGTCAGCCCGGCATGTTGCCGCAGCACCGGCGCTATTAATAGCCGCCCGGCGCTATCCATCTGACATTCGCTGGCATGTCCCAAAAGCAAACGCTGTACGCGCCGCTCGGTGGGGTTCATGCTCGATAAACGCGATAATTTTTGCTCAATGATTTCCCATTCAGGCAAAGGGTAAAGCAGCAGGCACGGGTGATGGATGTCAATGGTGCACACCAATTGACCGGAAGCATCCTCGATCAGCCCGTCGCGGTAGCGCGTCGGTACGGCCAGACGGCCTTTGCTGTCGAGATTGACTAACGTTGCCCCACGGAACATGCCAGCCTCACCCCTTTTCGCCACTTTACCCCACAAATTCCCACAAGAAGGAGTTTACGGAGCGGAGGAAAAGCTTGTCAAGCCAGCACGAATGCCAACAGAGCTCAAAAACCCATTATTTACAGCCGATATTCGCCCTGAGGAAAAATCAACCAACAAACGAGGCAAATTAACGTTATGAATATCGGTAAGAAAACAACCAACAAACTTGTAACAGTTAAAGCAGCAAAATATCTTCGCGGGGAAAATATAAAGTGTCAGTTTGCGACGCGAGCGGCATTTTAGGCCATTCTGGTGACCGTTAACAGTACCAGTTTTCGCAGGAGAGGCACTCTTACTGCGGAGTACAGCGCTTATGGCTTTCATAATAGCGAGGAAACGGGTGTTAATTCAGCAACTCACCCGCCGAATGTAACAAAATAATACAACTAAATTCATTAATCCCTTAATGGGCTAATTAAAGCGCAAAATAAAGAAGGCTAAGAATAAAATTAAAAGAGATGTCAGGAAGATTAAGGATTTGTCTGAAAGATGCTTAACCCTGCAATTTTTACGTCATCTCATCGAATTATCGCCAGACGCGTAACCGTCTGGCGAATGCGTAACGAATAATCCTGATAACGCGCTAGCGGCGGTTCAGACTGCCGCGGCGATAAAGATTGCGCCGAATGCGGCTTAACCCCGGTTTCGGCTTCCGCGGTTCATCAAGGCTGGCGAGCACAATCTCCAGCACGCGTTCCGCAACGTCGCGATGACGCTGAGCAACGGCTAAAACGGGGCACTGGAGGAAATCCAGCAGCTCATTATCGCCAAAAGTCGCAATCGCTAGTTCCGAAGGCAGCTTCCCTTCCCGGCGCAGCGTGACGTCCATCACCCCCTGCAGTAACGGAAATGAAGTTGTAAACAGCGCCTGAGGCATCGGATGAGTTTCCAGCCACTTTTCGAAAAGCTGGGCCGCGGCTTCGCGCTCGTAGCTGTTAGCGTAGAGGAAATGCACCTCTCGCGGATCGTCCTTCCACGCCGTACGGAATCCCTGCTCACGCAGGAAGCTCACCGAAAGTTCCGGCAGTGCGCCAAGGTACAGCACCGTTTCAGCAGGGAATTTACGTAACTCCGCCCCAAGCATTTCAGCGTCGTCCTGATCGGCGCCGACGACGCTGGTGAAGTGCTCACGATCGAGCGCGCGGTCAAGGGCAACAATCGGGAACGGATCGTTAGCCCAGCGCTGATAGAACGGATGCTCAGGAGGTAATGAGGTGGAAACGATAATCGCATCGACCTGACGCTGCAGCAGATGCTCAATGCAACGCATTTCGTTATCCGGTTGATCTTCGGAACAGGCGATCAGCAGCTGATAGCCGCGCTGGCGCGCCTGACGCTCCAGGTAATTTGCGATGCGCGTATAGCTGGTGTTTTCCAGGTCCGGGATAACCAGGCCAATGGAACGCGTACGTCCTGCACGCAAGCCTGCAGCAACCGCATTCGGGTGATAGTTGTGCTCACGAACAACCGCCATCACCTTTTCAACAGTTTTATCGCTGACGCGATACTGCTTCGCTTTACCATTAATCACATAGCTAGCGGTAGTTCGCGAGACACCGGCCAGCCGGGCGATTTCATCCAGTTTCACAATTTCCCCTTGGGTAATAAGTACAGAACATAACCATTCTTCAGGTATGGATTCGTTTTTATAACATCTAAGCGCAGAAAAGTAAGTGCAGCAACCGCTTTAGTCCACAGTTCCCACCGATTTCGCAAAAAAATAGCCCGACAGGGGGTGTCGGGCTATTTTTACGTCAGTTTGCGCTGCTCAGCGCATGATTTTGTCGCCACGCGACAATCCGACAACGCCGGAGCGGGCTACCTCAACAATACGAGCCACATCGCGCAGCGACGCTAAAAACGCATCAAGCTTGTCGCTGGTTCCCGCCAACTGAACGGTATAGATAGACGGCGTGACGTCGATAATTTGTCCGCGGAAGATTTCCGTATTGCGCTTGACCTCATCGCGCCCATAGCCGCTGGCCTGCACTTTCACCAGCATAATCTCGCGCTCTACGTGCGCGCCTTGCCCGAGTTCGTTAACGCGCAGAACGTCCACCAGCTTGTGCAGCTGCTTTTCGATCTGCTCAATCGCTTTCTCATCGCCAACGGTCTGAATCGTCATTCTGGATAACGTCGGATCGTCCGTCGGCGCTACCGTCAGGCTTTCAATATTATAACCGCGCTGTGAAAAGAGGCCGATCACGCGGGATAAAGCGCCCGATTCGTTCTCCAGTAATACTGATAATATCCGGCGCATAATCAGGTCCTCTCCGTTTTGCTCAGCCACATCTCATCCATACCGCCGCCACGAATTTGCATGGGGTATACATGCTCACTGCCGTCAACCGTGACATCGACAAAAACCAGTCGATTGTTACGTACCTGCTCCAGCGCCTCGGCTAGCTTCGCTTCCAGCGCCTGCGGGTCGCTAATACGAATTCCCACATGGCCGTAGGCTTCCGCTACGCGAGCAAAATCAGGCAATGACTCCATATAGGACTGCGAATGACGGCCGGAGTAGAGCATATCCTGCCACTGCTTCACCATCCCGAGATAGCGGTTATTAAGATTCAGCACCAGCACCGGCAGCTCGTACTGCAGCGCGGTGGAGAGCTCCTGAATATTCATCTGGATGCTGCCGTCGCCGGTCACGCAAATCACCGTTTCCTCCGGCAGCGCCATCTTCACGCCCAGCGCGGCGGGAAGGCCGAATCCCATGGTCCCGAGACCACCGGAGTTAATCCAACGCCGCGGTTTGTCGAAAGGATAATAGAGCGCCGCGAACATCTGATGCTGACCGACGTCGGACGTCACGTACGCATCGCCGTGAGTCAGCCGCCAGATGGTTTCAATTACCGCCTGCGGTTTAATCTTGCCGCTTTGCGTGTCGTATTGCAGGCAGTGACGCGCGCGCCACTGTTCAATCTGCTGCCACCAGTCGCGGATTTCATCCAGCGGCTGCTGGGTCTCCTCGTGTTCGAGCAGCTCCAGCATCTGTTCCAGCACCAGGCGGGCGTCGCCAACGATAGGCACGTCGGCAGGCACCGTCTTGGATATAGAAGTAGGATCGATATCGATATGCAGTACCGTCGCGTTCGGACAGTACCTGGCCAGATTATTTGTCGTACGATCGTCGAAGCGCACGCCAACGGCGAAAATCACGTCGGAATTGTGCATGGTCATGTTGGCTTCATAAGTGCCATGCATGCCCAGCATCCCCAGCGCCTGCTGGTGCGATGCCGGAAAGGCGCCGAGCCCCATCAGCGAAGACGCCACCGGCAGCTTCAGCTTCTCAACCAGTGTATACAGCTGCGGTTCACATTGGGCGTTAATCGCCCCGCCGCCGACATACACCACCGGTTTTTTTGCCGCTACCAGCGTCTGCAGCGCACGTTTAATCTGCCCTTTATGGCCCGACGTCGTCGGGTTATACGAGCGCATGCTAACCGTATCCGGCCAGACGTACGGCAGTTTTTTGGCCGGATTGAGGATATCTTTCGGTAAATCGACGACAACCGGGCCGGGACGCCCGCTGGCCGCCAGCCAAAAGGCCTTTTTCAGCACGCCAGGAATATCTTCGGTTTGCTTAACCAGGAAGCTGTGTTTGACCACCGGTCGGGAGATGCCAACCATGTCGCACTCCTGGAACGCATCGTAGCCGATTAAGGAGGTCGCGACCTGGCCGGAAAGAATCACCAGCGGAATGGAATCCATATAAGCCGTCGCAATGCCGGTTATCGCGTTAGTCGCCCCCGGACCGGAAGTGACCAGCACCACCCCGACTTCGCCGGTTGCGCGGGCAAGGCCATCCGCCATATGAACGGCAGCTTGCTCATGGCGGACCAGAACGTGATCGATACCGCCCAGGGTGTGTAACGCGTCATAGATATCGAGGACAGCGCCCCCGGGATAACCGAATACCTGCTTGACGCCCTGATCGACCAGCGACTGGACGACCATTTCGGCTCCTGACAACATCTCCATGGTTTGCCTCCCGGCTTATTGTTTTTAACGACAGCGGAATCCGATTTCCGCGCGCTCGCACAAGACGAAGCGCAATGGCTTCGTAGTGAGGTGAATAGACTGCATGCCGTTACCATAACTGCTCGCTAACGGGCAGGCAATTGGCGACCGTCGGCGCATAAGAGGCATTAAAAGGATAAAAGAAAGGTTCGCAGGTAAAACACGGTGAAAAACTTCGGAGATAAGAAAATATGATAGTCAATACTCGGGGAAAATAACCAACTACAGCAAATCATCCATTTTTTAACTGACAGCGCGAGAGGCTGAGAAATGCAAACAGAATAAAATTCTACATTTTGTGAATTTTGTCACACAAAGCAGGAGCCGAAGCCCCCGTTTGTATTGCGACCGTTTATCGCTTGCAGATATTCACCAGCAATTCTTCCATCCACTGATGGCCTTTATCACGGCCCGCCGCCTCATGCCAGGAAAGATAGCAGGTACGGCTATTCACTTTCAGCGGCAAAGGTAATATTTGCAAATCCAGCTTATCGGCAAACTCGCTGGCTAACCAGCGCGGTGCGATAGCGACCATGTTGGTCTGAGAAACCACATTTAATACGCTGACCATCGCGTTCCCCTGATAGGCAATACGCGATTGTTTATCAGCAGTGTCGTACCATGGCTGGCTAAATGAGGCGTAACGATCGAGAGCGACAACGGCGTGCTCCTCCTGATAAATATCGTTTTCCATCATCGGGCCAGAAATACGTGGATGTTTACGGCTCGCCACCAAAACCATTTCATCTTTAAATAAAGGCACGCAGGCAAACTCAGGGCGACGAAACTCTTCATAGCCAACGACGAATTCGATTTCCTGATAACGTAATTGATGTTCCGTGTTTTGATTCAATGCCGATTTAAAGACCAAATGAATGTTGGGCGCGATCTCGCCAACTTTATTGAAAATAACCGAAGTCAACGCGTTATCCAGCGGGCTGCAAACGCATAAATTAAACACCCGCTCGCTGCTAAGCGGCTCAAAGCCCGAGCCCGGCAATTCGTTCTGCACTAATTGCAATGCCTGCCGTACAGAACCAAATAGCTGATAAGCGCGCGCCGTTGGCTGGATGCCGCGTCCATAACGAACAAACAGCTCATCATTAAACATCACTTTCAGCCGTGATACCGCATTGCTGACCGCCGGCTGCGACATGCCCAGGGAATGCGCCGCACGGGTGATATTTTGTTCCTGCATAACCGCATCGAATACGGTTAGCAGATTGAGGTCGACCATCCGCAGCTGAGGTTTAGTGTTTTCTACCTCAGAGGTTGATTTATATTCAGTATCTTCTTTTAACATATTTAACTCCACTGTCACGCTAAATTCCCTTTGCCAAAGTGCAGTAATTAATTCTGAAATATCATTTATCATGCATATGACATTTGCAAAAGAGCAAAGATGAATTTTAGGAATATATCAAGGTTATGAGTAGCACCAGAAAATCGGCTTTTAAACCTTCCCGTGACAACCCAAACCATATCGTTTACTTGATGGAATTAAGTGTACCCATAAATATTAAAAATAAACAATAACAGCAACGGTTAACTATAATTTAAGCGCTATTACAATATCAATTTAACCCTCCCCTAAAATTCACATTTTATTATCATTGATAATTCACTTTCATATGTATGAACACATTCACAAAACAAATAAATTTAGCGTTTTCATTAAGATATGAAGCTGATCATGCGCCATATCCACGAAGCGGCAATTGAAAATGAAAATTATCAAATGGTGAAATTATCTCAACATGTCCCGATACCCTAAAAAGGATCATCGGCAAAAAAGCGCGATTGTCAGCACAATTAGCTAATTCCCCTCTCAGGTAAAAAGGCCTTTTCTTCACCCAAGGGTTGACATCAAACCCCATATCCAGTAACTCTAAAAGCATAACGATTTCATCTGGAGCATGACGCAATGATTCGCAGCATTCGCTTTCTCAGCCTACTACTACTAAACGCATCCATTTTGCGCGGTAGGCTGTTGGGCGACGTTCATCGTTAAGTCATCTTCCAGCAAGACTATAAAACCCGCGCCAATGCGCGGGTTTTTTTATGCTCGCAAGCAAGGCGCCAGGACAGAGAACAAGGATCTAAACCATGAGCCAGCAAGTCATTATTTTCGATACGACCTTACGCGACGGTGAACAAGCGTTACAAGCCAGCCTGAGTGTGAAAGAAAAACTGCAGATTGCTATGGCCCTTGAGCGGATGGGCGTTGACGTGATGGAAGTCGGTTTTCCGGTCTCATCCCCTGGCGACTTTGAGTCCGTACAAACCATTGCGCGCACCATCAAAAACAGCCGCGTTTGCGCGCTGGCGCGCTGCGTAGAAAAAGATATCGACGTTGCGGCGGAATCATTAAAAGTCGCAGAAGCGTTCCGTATTCACACCTTTATCGCCACCTCGCCGATGCATATCGCGACCAAGCTGCGCAGTAACCTGGATGAAGTTATCGAACGGGCGATCTATATGGTGAAACGCGCGCGTAACTACACTGACGATGTCGAGTTTTCCTGTGAAGACGCTGGCCGTACGCCGATCGCCGATCTGGCTCGCGTTGTTGAAGCCGCGATTAATGCAGGCGCAACGACCATCAATATTCCGGATACCGTCGGCTACACCATGCCGTTCGAATTCGCCAACATTATCACCGGTCTGTACGAACACGTCCCCAATATCGACAAAGCCATCATCTCCGTCCATACCCATGACGACCTGGGCATCGCGGTCGGTAACGCCCTCGCCGCGGTCCACGCCGGCGCTCGTCAGGTGGAAGGCGCGATGAACGGTATCGGCGAACGCGCCGGTAACTGCTCTCTGGAAGAGGTGATCATGGCCATCAAAGTGCGCAAAGACATTATGAATGTGCACACCCGCATTAATCACCAGGAAATCTGGCGTACCAGCCAGACCGTGAGCCAGATCTGCAATATGCCGATTCCTGCCAACAAAGCGATCGTCGGTACCGGCGCCTTCGCCCACTCTTCCGGTATTCACCAGGATGGCGTGCTGAAGAATCGCGAAAACTACGAAATCATGACGCCAGAATCTATCGGGCTGAACCAGGTACAGCTGAACCTGACTTCCCGCTCCGGCCGCGCAGCGGTGAAACACCGTATGGAAGAGATGGGCTATAAAGAAACCGACTACAACATGGACCATTTGTATGATGCGTTCCTGAAGCTGGCGGATAAGAAGGGCCAGGTATTCGACTATGACCTGGAGGCGTTAGCCTTCATTAACAAACAGCAGGAAGAACCGGAGCATTTCCGCCTCGATTACTTCAGCGTGCAGTCCGGTTCCAGCGATATCGCAACCGCCTCCGTGAAGCTGGCCTGCGGCGATGAGACAAAAGCTGAGGCCGCTAACGGTAACGGCCCGGTGGACGCCATTTATCAGGCCATTAACCGCATCACCGGCTATGAGATTGAGTTAGTTAAATATGACCTGAACGCTAAAGGCCAGGGTAAAGACGCGCTGGGTCAGGTTGACATCGTGGCTAACTACAACGGCCGCCGCTTCCACGGCGTGGGTCTGGCGACGGATATTGTGGAGTCTTCCGCGAAAGCCATGGTTCACGTCCTGAACAACATCTGGCGCGCCGCTGAAGTCGAAAAAGAGTTGCAACGCAAAGCTCAGAATAAAGAGAACAATAAGGAAACCGTGTAATGTCGAAGAATTACCATATTGCTGTTTTACCAGGTGATGGTATTGGCCCGGAAGTGATGAACCAGGCGTTGAAAGTACTGGAAGCCGTTCGCCACCGTTTTGATATGCGCATTACCACCAGCCAGCATGACGTGGGCGGTATCGCCATTGACCGTCAGGGCACTCCGCTGCCTCAGTCTACCGTCGAAGGCTGCGAGCAGGCCGACGCGATTCTGTTCGGCTCCGTTGGCGGACCGAAATGGGAGCATCTGCCGCCCGCGGAACAGCCGGAGCGCGGGGCGCTGCTGCCTCTGCGTAAGCACTTCAAATTATTTAGCAACCTGCGTCCGGCTAAGCTGTACCAGGGTCTGGAAGAATTCTGCCCGCTGCGCGCCGATATCGCCGCCAACGGCTTCGATATTTTATGCGTCCGCGAACTGACCGGCGGCATCTACTTCGGCCAGCCGAAAGGCCGCGAAGGCAGCGGCCAGCACGAGAAAGCGTTTGATACCGAGGTGTATCATCGCTTTGAGATTGAGCGTATCGCCCATATCGCCTTCGAGTCCGCCCGCAAGCGTCGCCACAAAGTGACCTCAATTGATAAAGCGAACGTGCTGCAGTCTTCTATTTTGTGGCGTGAAATCGTCAGCGAAATCAGCAAACAGTATCCTGACGTTGAGCTGTCGCATATGTATATCGACAACGCTACCATGCAGCTGATTAAAGATCCGTCCCAGTTTGACGTTCTGCTGTGTTCCAACCTTTTCGGCGACATTCTGTCTGACGAATGCGCCATGATCACCGGTTCAATGGGAATGCTGCCGTCCGCCAGCCTCAACGAGCAGGGCTTCGGCTTATACGAGCCCGCAGGCGGCTCCGCGCCGGACATCGCCGGTAAGAACATCGCGAACCCGATCGCGCAGATCCTCTCGCTGGCGCTGCTGCTGCGCTACAGCCTGGATGCCGATAGCGCGGCAACAGCGATTGAAAATGCGATCAACCGTGCATTAGAAGAAGGCGTGCGTACCGGCGATTTAGCGCGCGGCGCGGCGGCGGTCAGTACCGATGAAATGGGCGATATCATTGCCCGCTATGTCGCTGAAGGGGTGTAATCATGGCGAAGACGTTATACGAAAAGTTGTTTGATGCTCACGTGGTTTATGAAGCGCAAAACGAAACCCCGCTGCTGTACATTGACCGCCATCTGGTTCACGAAGTGACCTCGCCGCAGGCGTTTGACGGCCTGCGCGCGCATAAACGCCCGGTGCGTCAGCCGGGTAAAACCTTCGCCACGATGGATCACAACGTTTCGACGCAGACGAAAGACATTAATGCGTCCGGCGAGATGGCGCGTATCCAGATGCAGGAGTTAATTAAAAACTGCAAAGAGTTCGGCGTTGAGCTGTATGACCTGAACCACCCTTTCCAGGGCATCGTCCACGTGATGGGGCCGGAACAGGGCGTCACCCTGCCGGGTATGACCATCGTCTGCGGGGACTCCCACACGGCAACCCATGGCGCATTCGGCGCGCTGGCCTTCGGTATCGGCACCTCTGAAGTCGAGCACGTTCTGGCGACGCAGACCCTGAAGCAGGGGCGCGCCAAAACCATGAAGATCGAAGTCAAAGGCAAAGCCGCGCCGGGCATCACTGCCAAAGATATCGTCCTGGCGATTATCGGTAAAACCGGCAGCGCCGGCGGGACCGGTCACGTCGTGGAGTTCTGCGGTGAAGCCATTCGCGATTTAAGCATGGAAGGCCGTATGACCCTGTGCAATATGGCGATCGAAATGGGCGCGAAAGCGGGCCTGGTGGCGCCGGACCAGACCACATTTGATTATGTCAAAGGCCGTCTGCACGCGCCGAAAGGCGAAGATTTTGCCGACGCCGTCGCTTACTGGAAAACCCTGACCACCGACGATGGCGCGACGTTTGATAGCGTTGTCACCCTGCAGGCGGAAGAGATTGCCCCGCAGGTCACCTGGGGCACTAACCCGGGCCAGGTGATCTCCGTTACCGACATCATTCCGGATCCGGCCTCATTCTCCGACCCGGTAGAGCGCGCAAGCGCTGAGAAAGCGCTTGCCTATATGGGGCTGAAATCTGGCGTGCCGTTAACCGAAGTCGCCATTGATAAAGTCTTTATCGGTTCCTGCACCAACTCGCGTATCGAAGACTTACGCGCGGCGGCCGAGATCGCTAAAGGCCGCAAAGTCGCGCCGGGCGTTCAGGCGCTGGTCGTACCGGGTTCCGGTCCGGTGAAAGCGCAGGCCGAAGCAGAAGGCCTGGATAAAATCTTTATTGAAGCCGGTTTTGAGTGGCGTTTACCGGGCTGCTCCATGTGCCTGGCGATGAACAACGACCGTCTGAATCCGGGCGAGCGCTGTGCCTCCACCAGCAACCGTAACTTTGAAGGCCGTCAGGGCCGCGGCGGACGCACTCACCTGGTCAGCCCGGCAATGGCAGCAGCGGCGGCCGTGACCGGTCATTTCGCCGATATCCGTAGCTTGAAATAAGGAAACCATCATGGCAGAGAAATTTACCCAACATACCGGCCTGGTGGTTCCGCTGGACGCCGCGAACGTCGATACCGATGCAATTATTCCAAAGCAGTTTCTGCAGAAAGTCACGCGTACCGGTTTTGGCGCCCATCTGTTTAACGACTGGCGCTTCCTGGACGACAAAGGCGAACAGCCTAACCCGGAATTCGTGCTGAACTTCCCGGAGTATAAAGGCGCCTCTATCCTGCTGGCGCGGGAAAACTTCGGCTGCGGCTCCTCGCGCGAGCACGCACCGTGGGCGCTGACCGATTACGGCTTTAAAGTCGTTATCGCCCCCAGCTTCGCCGATATCTTCTACGGCAACAGCTTTAACAATCAGCTGCTGCCGGTCACGCTGAGCGAAGCGCAGGTCGATGAGCTGTTTAAACTGGTCCACTCTCAGCCCGGCATTAAATTTGAAGTCGATCTGGAATCCGAGGTGGTTAAAGCTGGCGATAAATCCTATAGCTTTAAAATTGACGCTTTCCGTCGTCACTGCATGCTTAACGGTCTGGACAGCATCGGCCTGACTCTGCAGCACGAAGAAGCGATTTCAGCCTATGAGCAAAAACAACCGGCCTTTATGAATTAAGGCGACCCGCAGTTTATAACCCAGCCCGAACTTCGCTTCGGGCTTTTTTTCGTCGGGCGAAAATGAGATCTGGCGCACATATATCAATATTGGTCGCCCTGGCAAAACAAATTTTTATCCGTAAAAAATATAAATCATTATCAATTGGGCATCTATTCAATCATTCCCACACTCTTTTTGTGTCATTCCACAAGTACAAGTAAAAAATCGATTGAAATATTTAAGATAAAAACATGAATATGTAAATTGATTGTTAATCCCATAGAATCCCGCTATAGCTCCACGCAAAAAAAAGCATTATTTTTCTATTAGACCCCTCGTTATCTTTCCCCACAGAGAAATATTAACTTTGGACAGGCCAGAATCGCCGTAAGCGGCAATCAGGCATCCAGTGGAGAGAGCATATGAGCCACTACCCCCATCTTTTTTCCCCGTTGACCATTAACGGAATGACGATAAAAAACCGCATCATCATGCCGCCGATGGGGACCAACCTGGCGAGCCTGAACGGTGAAGTCACCCAGGAACAGATTGACTACTATGAGCTACGCGCGCGGGGCGGCACAGGACTCATCACTATCGAGAATATTTGTATCGATTTTCCTTTCGCCTCTAACGGCACCACGCAGCTGCGTATCGATAACGATCAATATATTCCGCGCCTGTTCAAATTAACCGAAACCTTACATAAACACGGTGCCTGCGTCGGTATTCAATTAAACCACGCTGGCGCTTCAGCCTATGCGTATCGCCTGAATGGTGAAATGCCGCTTTCTTCTTCAAGCACCCCGTCCAAAAAGAACGGTAATATTCCCCGTCCGATGACGCACGACGAGATTTATCATGCCGTCGATAAATTTGGTGATGCCGCGGAACGCGTACGCCGCGCCGGATTCGACTGCGTGGAAATTCACGCCGGCCACTCTTATTTAATTAGCCAGTTTTTATCACCGCTGTTTAATAAGCGCACCGATGAATTTGGCGGTAGCGTAGAGAATCGCGCCAGAATATTAACCTTAATCGTCGATAAGGTACGCGCCTGCGTAGGTCCGCGTTTCCCGGTCAGCCTGCGTATTAGCGCCGATGATTTCCTGGAGGGCGGGAATACGCTCGAAGATTCACTGCGGATCCTCGAACTGTGCGAGGAAAAAGTAGATATTATCAACGTCTCCGCAGCGCAAAACGACAACCTGAATTTCCAGATAGACCAGATGTCTCTGGAAGATGGCTGGAAGCGCTACCTCTCCCGCGCGGTACGTGACAAATTCCACAAACCCACGGTGATTGCCGGCAACATCCGTACCCCGAAAGTCGCAGAAGATATTATCGCCAGCGGCGATGCCGACCTGATTGCCATCGGTCGCGGGCTGATCGCCGAGCCGGAGTGGGTGCAAAAAGTTCAGAGCGGTAACGAACGTTTGATGCGGAAATGCATCTCCTGCAACATTGGCTGCGCGGATCACCGTATCGCCCGCTCGCGCCCTCTGCGCTGCTCGATCAACCCGGATATCATCCACGGCGACGCTTACAAACAGCAGCGCGTGATCCGTGATACCAACGTCGTGGTTATCGGCGCGGGTACGGCGGGAATGGAAGCCGCATGCACCGCGGCTGAAGTCGGCTGCCATACCTGGCTGCTGGAAGAAAAACACAGCATCGGCGGGCTGGCCAGTGAGATCTCCCTGCTGCCGGAGAAAAAGCGTATCGCTGATTTTCCGCAGTTTATGAAAAACCGTATCGCCTCCCTCGATAACCTGATGCTGCAGGTCGGCAAGCGCGCCACCGTGGCGTCCGTTTCCGCTTTGCGCCCGAATTTAATCGTCAACGCCACCGGTTCAGTTCCCCTGCTGCCGCCGATTGAAGGGCTGCGTGAAAACATCGATGTCGAAGGCGGCAACGTCTTCTCCATTACCAACATGATTCATCATCTGGACCAGTTTGCCGATGCAACGGGTAAACGCATCGCCGTCGTCGGCGCGGGCGCCGTGGGTCTGGACGTTATTGAATACTTCTCCGCGCGCGGCGCCAGCGCCGTGCTTATCGAGATGCAGGACGCGCCGGGACGCGATCTGGACATCATTACTAAAAATGCCATGTTGACCATGCTCGATGAACATCACGTGGAACAGCACATGCGCACGCAGCTGGTTGCCGTCACCCCAACGCATTTCACCGTTAAAAATACGGATGGCGCCTTCGACATTCCTTTTGATTACGGCTTCGTCTGCCTGGGAATGCGCGCCAACACCGCCGGTCTCAATGAGATTGAGCAATGGGCCAGAGCCAATAACGTAAAAATAATGAACATCGGCGACAGCCTGATGGCCCGGCGAATTATTGATGGCGTGCGCGAAGGGCGCAACGTGCTGGATACCCTCGAAGATATGGGGGCTCTCGGCAACCGCGAATCGACAAAAATTCCATTTCTAACATATTGAGGATTTTATCATGGCAGAACGTATTACCGGACACACCGAGCTGATTGGCCTGATTGCGACCCCGATTCGTCACAGCATGTCGCCGACCATGCACAACGAAGCTTTTGCCCATCTGGGGCTGGACTATGTTTACCTGGCGTTCGAAGTGGGTAATGAAGAGCTGAAAGATGTGGTACAGGGCTTTCGCGCGTTAAAACTGCGCGGCTGTAACGTCTCGATGCCGAACAAAACGGAGATTTGCCAGTATCTGGACAAACTCTCTCCGGCTGCAGAGCTGGTTGGCGCGGTGAATACCGTGGTGAACGACAATGGCGTACTGACCGGCCACATCACCGATGGCACTGGATATATGCGCGCGCTCAAAGAAGAAGGCATCGACATCATCGGCAAAAAGATGACCGTGCTGGGCGCCGGCGGCGCGGCAACCGCCCTCTGCGTTCAGGCCGCGCTGGACGGCGTCAAAGCGATCTCCATCTTCAACCGCAAAGATAAATTCTTCGCCAATGCAGAACAGACCGTCGCCAAAATCCGTAACAACACCCGCTGCGAGATCCACCTGTTCGATCTGGACGATCATGACAAACTGCGCGCCGAGATCGACAGCAGCGTCATTCTCACCAACGCCACCGGCGTGGGCATGAAACCGTTTGAAGGCCAGATGCTGCTGCCTGACGACAGCTTCCTGCGCCCGGACCTGATCGTGTCTGACGTGGTCTATAACCCGCGCAAAACCTATCTGCTGGAAGTGGCCGAGAAAAAAGGATGCCGCACCATCAACGGTCTGGGGATGATGCTCTGGCAAGGCGCGCGCGCTTTTGAAATCTGGACAGGCAAAGAAATGCCGGTTGAACACATCAAAAGTATCCTGTTCTAAGGATGGGCGCGATGAAAAATCCATATGTCCCAACGGCAGCTGGGCTCTATCTAAACTACCTGATCCACGGCATGGGGGTGCTATTAATTACCCTCAATATGGCGAATCTGCAGGAACAGTGGGGAACCGACGCGGCCGGCGTCTCCATCGTCATTTCGTCGCTCGGGATTGGCAAGCTCGCCACGATCGTCACCGGATTCCTGTCCGATCGTTTTGGCCGTAAACCCTTTATCTATCTCGGGATTGCCAGCTATGTGGTGTTCTTTCTCGGTATTCTGCTGACGAAAAATATCTATCTGGCCTACTGCTGCGGCATTATGGCGGGACTGGCGAACAGCTTCCTCGACTCCGGTACCTACCCGGCGCTGATGGAATCTTTCCCAAACTCCGCCAGCCGCGCAAATGTGCTGATTAAGGCCTTTGTCTCTGCCGGGCAGTTCCTGCTGCCGTTCATTATCAGCCTGCTGATTTGGGCGAATATGTGGTACGGATGGTCGTTTATTATCGCTGCGGCATTGATGCTCCTGAGCGCCGTCTACCTGATAAAAATGCCGTTCCCGGACCATCGGGCGAAAAAGGAGAGCGCAGAAAAATCGCCGGCTGCCGCCGCTGCCCCACAGGCGGACTCCAGTAAACTGGATATGGTTATCTTTACCCTGTACGGCTATATCGGTATGGCGACGTTTTATCTGGTCAGCCAGTGGCTAGCGCAGTATGGAGAGTTCGTTGCCGGTATTCCTCACGAGTCGGCAATTAAACTCCTGAGCGTCTATACTGCGGGTTCCCTGACGTGCGTATTCGTCACCGCCGCCTTTGTCAAAGAGGTATTTAGTTCAGCCGTCGCCATGATTGTCTACACCTTCCTGTCGATGATTGCATTGCTGATCGTTTGCCTGTTCCCGACGCCAATGGTGGTTACCGGCTTCGCCTTTATCATCGGTTTCTCCGCCGCCGGCGGCGTACTGCAGATAGGCGCGACCATTATGGCCATGAGCTTCCCGAACGGGAAAGGCAAAGCCACCGGGATCTTTTATACCGCAGGCAGTCTGGCCAGCTTTACGATCCCGCTGATCACGGCAAAACTATCGAAGATAGGTATCGCCAGCATTATGTGGTTCGATCTTCTGATCGCTATCGTCGGCTTTGTGATCGCCCTGTACATCGGTTATCGTCAGCTTCAGGTTCGCGCCGCTGCCAGAACATCCCATGTTGCAGCAACCGCCTGATGGTCAATGACAAAAAGAATAATGGATACCAACATGACTCAAGCAGTAACAGTAAAAAACATCACCTTCCAGGAAGGGGAAACCTTAATTTGCGTACCGCTGATCGGTAAAACGCTTGCCGAGCTGCAGACCAACGCTCGCGCGCTGGCTACCGCCGGAGCTGACATTATCGAATGGCGCGTCGATCACTTCACCCAGGTCAGGGAAATTGAGCAGGTCCTGCTGGCGCTGGGTGAAATTCGCCAGCTGTTGGATGCGATCCCGCTGCTGTTCACCTTCCGCAGCAAAAAAGAGGGTGGCGAAACGGAAATCAGCGATGAAGCCTACTTTGAGCTAAATCGCCAGGCGGCCGTCAGCGGTCTGACCGACGTGATTGATATCGAGCTGTTTAACGACGAAGCGCAAATTCGCTCGCTGGTGAATGATGCCCATGCTGCTGGCGTAAAGGTCATCATGAGCAATCATGATTTCCATAAAACGCCGGCCCAGGAAGATATCATCTACCGCCTGCGCCGCATGCAGGATCTCGGCGCTGACCTGCCGAAGATCGCGGTTATGCCGCAGTCGCCGCAGGATGTCCTGACGCTGCTCTCGGCAACGCTGACCATGAAAGAGAAGTACGCCACTCGACCGTTAATCACCATGTCGATGGGTAAATCCGGCGGCGTCAGCCGGGTAACCGGCCGTTTGTTCGGTTCAGCGATGACCTTCGGGACCGTAGGCCAGGCTTCTGCGCCGGGACAAATTGCCATTACCCAACTGCGTGAACTGATGGATATCCTTTCCTGATAAAACATCGCCCGGAGGTCTTCCTCCGGGCATCATGCTAACGGATTTTTTGACTGTCATTAATAATGACATCTTTAAATGACTGAATAGCTGGAGAAAGTACCCGCTCTTTCATCGTTGCCAGGTAGATATAACGTGGAGGAATCGCATTTTTGATCGTCAGGATATGCACGTTGTAATACGAGAGCGCGGAAATTCGCGGCATAATCGCAATCCCATAATCAATACTGACCAGCCCCGCCATCGCCGTATCCTCATCAACGTAGCAGGCAATATCCGGCACCAGCTTTTGCTGCATAAATACGTTATCAATAAAGGGGCGTAACCCGCTATTTTCCGAAAAATAGATATAGGGATAGTGGATTGTCTCCACCAGGTCGACTTCATTTTCATAGAGCCTGGCCAGAGGGTGATCTTTTGCCGTCACCACCACCAGTTCTTGCTGAATAATAGGAATAAAATCAATATCCGGTTCATCCGCAATATAAGAACAAATAGCCAGATCGCTTTTCCCGGCCTTGAGTTCCTGCAGAAGCGTTAACGACGTACCCTGCGTAAAGGAAAATGTCACATTGTGACGAGATGGTGAAAGTGAATACTTATTAATTAACTGCGGAACAACATACTCTCCCATGGTATAAATAAACGCGATGCGTATATTCTCTTTGTTCTCTGCGCTATTTTTTTGCAACGTCATGCGGCCATTTTCTAACGAGGCCAGCGCATCTTCCACGTAGGGAAGAAAGCGCTTACCGTTCTGCGTAATCTTGATATTGCGCCCCTGCCTGGCGAATAGCGCCACGCCCAGCTCTTTCTCCAGTTCAGATATGGCATGGCTCAGCGAGGGTTGAGTGATAAAAAGGCTGGAGGCGGCTTCAGTGTAGTGCTCGGTTTCTGCCAGCCGCTTAAAATAATAAAGTTGCTTTAGGTTCATTATTTTTGCTCGTATAATATAAGAATAAAACTAATGCCCCTAATATACCATACAAGCCATCTATGATGAGCCGAAACGGAGAAATACCGGCGTTATATCAAATATTGTTTTACGTAACAAAGCATGACTTCTCATCGATAGAGTCAATACTTAAGCAGAATATTTCTGCATGCATAAATACATGCAAAAATATTTTAAACTTTAAAGGAAATCACTATGAGGACGATCGATGCTCAGGAACGGTCGATTTTGCCGTCGGCCGCGCAGAAGCGAACTAAAACGCGAATTGTAATTTTAATGTTACTATCGATAGGGACGATGATAAATTATCTCGATCGTACTATTTTAGGTATTGTTGCTCCCAAGTTAACAAGCGAAATACATATTGACCCGGCGATGATGGGGATCGTTTTTTCTGCTTTCGCCTGGACCTACGCGCTGGCACAAATTCCCGGCGGGATGTTTTTAGATCGCTTTGGCAATAAACTGACCTACGCGCTTGCTATTTTCTTCTGGTCAACATTTACCTTATTACAAAGTTTTTCTGTCGGGCTAAAGTCTCTGCTGCTGCTGCGTTTAGGCTTAGGTATCAGCGAAGCCCCCTGCTTCCCGGTTAATAGCCGGGTCGTCAGTAAATGGTTCCCCCAGCATGAACGCGCCCGCGCGACGGCAACTTACACCGTCGGTGAATATATTGGCCTGGCCGCATTCTCCCCGCTACTTTTTTTAATTCTTGAACATCATGGCTGGCGAACGTTATTTATTCTGACCGGCGGCCTGGGCATCGCGTTTACTTTTGTATGGTGGAAGTTTTATCACGAACCGCATCAATCAAAAACGGCAAATAAAGCAGAGCTGGAGTATATCGGCGTAGAAAATACGGCTGCCGCCAATGAAAACATCCCTTTCAACTGGCCGGATGCGAAGCGTCTACTCTGCTGCCGACAAATCATTGGCGCCAGTCTTGGGCAATTTGCCGGTAACACCACGCTGGTGTTCTTCCTGACATGGTTCCCGACTTATCTGGCCAACGAACGCCACTTACCGTGGCTACACGTGGGTTTCTTCGCCTCCTGGCCGTTCCTGGCCGCCGCTATCGGGATATTTTTCGGCGGCTGGGCATCCGATAAAATATTAAAGAAAACCCAGTCGGTTAATATTAGCAGGAAGCTGCCTATTATTTCCGGACTGCTGCTTTCGAGCTGCATCATCCTTGCTAACTGGGTCGACAGTAATACCGCAGTGATTATTATCATGTCGGTAGCTTTTTTCGGCCAGGGGATGGTCGGTCTCGGCTGGACGCTTATTTCTGATATTGCACCAAAAAATATGGGCGGCCTGACCGGCGGGATCTTCAACTTCTGCGCAAATATGGCGTCAATTATCACCCCATTAATTATTGGCGTCATCATATCAATGACTGGAAATTTTTTCTACGCGCTAATTTATATCGGTTTAACCGCACTAATTGGCGTTATCGCCTATATTTTTATTATCGGTGATATCAAAAGAATTGAATTGAAATAACCGGCCCAGACATTGCCCCGGCTTCCTGCCGGGGCAATGAAAACGCTTAGATATCTTTCACCCTGCTGGTCATAAACAGCGTCACCAGGGAAATCGCGGCAATCGTCCAGTAGACGCTGGCGTGGCCATAGCTTTGCGACAGCGCGCCCTGAATGACCCCGGCCAGAATGACTCCGGTGGAAATACTGTTGGTAAACAGCGTCGTCGCGGCCCCCGCCCTTCCGGGCATCAGATCCTGAAACCACAGCATGCCAATCCCGGCCACAATGCCGATAAAGACGGCATTAAACAGCTGTAAAATCAGCAGCGCAACCCGGTCGTGAAACAGAATCAGGCCGATATAAAACAGCACGCCCGCCGCAACCGCCGTCACCATCATATTGCGCTTGCCCCAGCGCTTAACGTAGTAGCCCGCCAGAATCATCGCCGGGATCTCCAGCCCGGCAGCGGTGCCCATCAGGATCCCAGCAAGGCTGTCCGGCAGGCCAAGATCGCTGCTGATCCAAAGAGGCATATCAATGATATACATGGTATTGCAGGTCCACATCAGCGTGGAGGCGATAAACAGCATCCGCACGTTTTTATCGTGCCACCCTCCGGCCTGCACCAGCACTTCGGCCCCTTCCGAGGGTTGTTCAACGCGGGCGACCGACGGTAGCTTAAAAGCGATCAGCGCCAGGCTAATGACAAAGATCCCGGCGGCAATGGAGAACATGGTGGTGAAGCCATAATTCAGCGCCAGCATAAAAGCCAGCGGTGGGCCAATGACCCACGCTAGCGAGAGCTGCGCACGCATTATCGAACTGAACATCACCACTTCGCGCGCCGAGCTATCGGCATATTCCCGCGCCAGAGCGAAGAGCTGCGGCATCGCGGCATTCGCCACGGAGGCCAGCATAACCCCGCAGGTAATCAGCGTCAGATAGTGGCGATTGAACGCAAACAGCAGCGCGTTTCCCACCGCCATCAGGCAGCAAAACATAATCAGCCGTCGACGATCGCCTCGACTATCGGAGCGTTTAGCCAGCGCCAGGCTGACCAGAATCCCGGCAATGGCGTTAACGGTATAGAACAGCCCCACCCAGAAAGGCTGCGCACCGACTTCGCGGCTAAGAAATAAGCTGAGCGTCGGCGCCTGCAGCGCGCCTGCGATCCCCATCATGAAAGCGACAAGCATAAAAGCGGCGTAAACGCCGTTAAGCCGACGCCCCATCGTCATTAACCACAGCATGAAATATCCTTAAACACGCGAAGAAGAAAACGAAAAAAGCCAGCAGAAGTTTTCTGCTGGCGGGTGATTCTATACTCTATGGATTTCGAGTTGCGGGCAGGCGGCCAGAACGTAAGTCCCTGGGAACATAGATAACTATGTGACCCGGGCGAGCGGGCGCAGCCAACGCACCTGCAGCTTGAAAGACGACGAGTATAACACCAATACTCAGTCACACATGATGTCTGCAAGTCAATGTTCAGAGGTCTGCGACGTAACTCCCCACTGCATCAGTTCACCGAGAATTTCCTGCTGTCTTCCTGCCATCAGGCGGGCCAGCCAGGACGCATCCTGCGTCGCAGAAAAGTAGCATTGGTAGAACTGTTTTGCGGTTGACCTCATCATATCCACCTCCTCGCTTCATCGACGTGGATTATTGCCTTAATATAGGAAGTAATAAATTGCTGAGTTTTTATCAGGAGTTCCCCTTTTATGTCTTCCGGTCGTTTACAACAGCAGTTCATCCGCCTGTGGCAGTGCTGCGATGGCAAGTCGCAGGAGACAACGCTGAATGAACTGGCAGAGATGCTAAGCTGCTCGCGTCGTCATATGCGTACCTTACTCAACATGATGGAGGCGCGCGGCTGGCTGACCTGGGAGGCGGAGGCCGGACGCGGCAAGCGTTCCCGGCTCGCTTTTCTCTATACCGGTCTCGCGCTGCAGCAGCAGAGGGCGGAAGATCTGCTGGAGCAGGACAGAATCGATCAGCTGGTACAGCTGGTGGGCGATAAAGCCGCCGTCCGGCAAATGCTGGTTTCCCATTTAGGCCGCAGCTTTCGCCAGGGTCGGCATATCCTGCGCGTGCTCTACTACCGGCCGATGAAAAATTTGCTGCCCGGCAGCGCGCTGCGCCGCTCGGAAACCCATATCGCCCGGCAGATTTTTAGCGCTCTCACCCGGGTAAATGAGGAAAATGGGGAACTGGAGGCCGATATTGCTCACCATTGGCAGCAGATCACCCCGACCCACTGGCGCTTTTTCCTGCGTCCGGGGATTCATTTTCATCATGGTCGCGAACTGGAGATGGAGGATGTCATCACCTCCCTGCAGCGCAGCAACGCGCTGCCGCTGTTTTCTCATATCGAGCGTATCGACTCCCCTACCGCCTGGACTCTCGACATTCATCTCAGCCAACCCGACCGCTGGCTACCGTGGTTGTTAAGCCAGGTACCGGCCATGATCCTGCCGCACGAGTGGCAGTCGATGGACAATTTCTCCAGCATCCCCGTCGGCACCGGGCCTTACTCGGTGGTGCGCAATAACCAGAACCAGCTCAAAATTCACGCCTTTGACGACTATTTCGGCTACCGGGCGCTGATCGATGAAGTGAACGTCTGGGTCCTGCCGGAAATCAGCGAAGAGCCCAACGGCGGGTTAACGTTACAGGGCACCACACAAAGCGAGAAAGCGGTAGAAAGCCGTCTGGAAGAGGGTTGTTATTACCTGCTGTTCGACGCCCGCAGCCCGCTCGGCGCCAACGCGGCGGTACGCCAGTGGTTAAGCTATCTGTTCCAGCCCGCCAGCCTGCTCTACCACGCCGGCGAGCACTATCAGGGAAACTGGTTCCCGGCCTATGGTCTGCTGCCCCGCTGGCATCACGCGCGCAACCACGCCTGCGAAAAACCGCCGGGCCTGGAAACGGTCAGGCTGACCTACTACCAGGACCATGTCGAGCATCGCGTGATCGGCGGGATCATGGCGACGCTGCTGGCCGAGCATCAGGTTAAGCTGGAGATTCAGGAACTGGAATACCAGGAGTGGCACCGCGGTGAAGCGGTCAGCGACGTGTGGCTTAACAGCGCCAACTTTACCTTGCCGATCGATTTTTCCCTGTTTGCCTGGCTGTATGAAGTCCCGCTAATTCGCAACTGTATTCCCATCGACTGGGAGGAAGACGCAAGCCGCTGGCGCGCGGGAGAGCTTAACCCCGCCACCTGGAGCCAGCAGCTGCTGGCCAATCAAACCGTGGTGCCGCTGATTCACCACTGGCTGATGATCCAGGGGCAGCGCAGTATGCGCGGCGTACGCATGAACACGCTCGGCTGGTTTGACTTTAAATCCGCGTGGTTCGCGCCGCCGGAACCGTAATGCTTTCAGTCCGCTGACAAAATCATTACACTAACTGCCGTTCTCAACGGGGTGCTGAATTATGGCTGAGAAAATACCCGTCGAACCTGATCCGGATAACGCCGGCGAAGGGATTTGAGGCCCACTCAAAATCCTTTGCCACCCCTTTTTCTGAGGTGCAAAGTGTTGAAAAAATTACTCCCGCTGCTGGCGCTGGTCGCCGCGCCCGTTTTTGCCAAACCGCTACTCACCGTTTATACCTACGACTCGTTCTCCGCCGACTGGGGCCCCGGCCCGGCGGTTAAAAAAGCCTTTGAAGCCGACTGCGGCTGCGAACTGAAGTTCGTGGCGCTGGAAGACGGCGTCTCGCTGCTCAATCGTCTGCGCATGGAAGGCAAAAACAGCAAAGCCGACGTGGTGCTTGGGCTGGATAACAACCTGCTGGAAGCCGCCTCGCAGAGCAAACTGTTCGCCAAAAGCGGCGTACCGGCCAGCGCGGTCAGCGTACCCGGCGGCTGGGACAACGACACCTTCGTCCCGTTCGATTACGGCTACTTCGCTTTTGTTTACGATAAAAACAAGCTGAAAAATCCGCCGAAAAGCCTGAAAGAGCTGGTTGAGGGCGAGCAAAAATGGCGGGTGATTTATGAAGATCCGCGTACCAGCACGCCGGGTCTGGGGCTGCTGCTGTGGATGCAAAAAGTGTACGGCGATAAAGCGCCGGAAGCCTGGCAGAAGCTGGCGGCGAAAACCGTCACCGTCACCAAAGGCTGGAGCGAAGCCTACGGCCTGTTCCTGAAAGGCGAGAGCGATTTGGTGCTGAGCTATACCACCTCCCCGGCCTACCATATTATTGAAGAGAAGAAAGATAACTACGCCGCGGCGAACTTCGCGGAAGGTCACTATTTACAGGTTGAAGTCGCCGCCCGCACCGCGGCCAGCAAGCAGCCGGAGCTGGCGGAAAAATTCCTCAAATTTATGGTCTCGCCGGGCTTCCAGAACGCGATCCCGACCGGCAACTGGATGTATCCGGTCACCCAGGTTGCGCTTCCGGCGGGCTTTGACGCGCTGATGAAACCGCAAACGACCCTCGAATTTACCCCGCAGCAGGTGGCCGCCGAACGCCAGAACTGGATCAGCGCATGGCAACGCGCCGTCAGCCGCTAGCTTTCGCCTGGCTCCTGCCGGGAGTCACGGCGGCCATCATTCTGGTCGTCGTGGCGCTGGCCGCCTTTCTGGCGCTGTGGTTCAGCGCGCCGGAAGCGGCCTGGGGCGTGCTGATCGGCGATAGCTATCTCTGGCACGTCGTACGCTTCTCTTTCTGGCAGGCCTTTCTTTCGGCGCTTTTTTCGGTGCTGCCGGCGATATTTCTCGCCCGCGCCCTCTATCGGCGTCGATTCCCCGGGCGAACGCTGCTGCTGCGCCTTTGCGCAATGACCTTAATTCTGCCGGTGCTGGTGGCGGTCTTCGGCATCCTCAGCGTCTACGGCCGTCAGGGCTGGCTGGCCGAATTATTTAACGCTTTCGGCTGGCAGTGGTCGTTCTCGCCCTACGGGCTGCAGGGGATCCTGCTGGCGCACGTATTCTTTAATATGCCGATGGCCACGCGCCTGCTGCTGCAAACGCTGGAAAATATCCCCGGCGAGCAGCGGCAAATCGCCGCCCAGCTCGGCATGCGCGGCTACGTCTTCTTCCGCCTGGTTGAGTGGCCGTGGCTGCGCCGGCAAATTGCTCCGGTCGCGGCGCTGATCTTTATGCTCTGTTTCGCCAGCTTTGCGACCGTGCTGTCGCTGGGCGGCGGCCCGCGGGCAACCACCATCGAACTGGCGATTTACCAGGCCCTTAATTTCGACTACGACCCGGGCCGCGCGGCGATGCTGGCGCTGATCCAGATGATCTGCTGCCTTGGGCTGGTGCTGCTTAGCCAACGGCTGAGCAAAGCCCTCGCCATCGGGGCCAGCAACATTCACGGCTGGCGCGATCCCGACGATCGCCTGCACAGTCGATTAAGCGACTTTGCGTTGATTACCGCAGCGCTGCTGCTACTGCTGCCGCCGCTGCTGGCGGTGATACTCGACGGTCTGAACAGCAATCTGTTTCGCGTGCTGCATCAGCCCGCGCTGTGGCAGGCGCTCGGGACGTCGCTGCGCATCGCGCTTGCCGCCGGACTCTTGAGCGTTATCCTGACCATGATGCTGCTATGGAGCAGCCGCGAGCTTCGCGCCCGCCGTCGCCCGCTGGCCGGGCAGGCGCTGGAGCTAAGCGGGATGCTGATCCTCGCCATGCCCGGCATCGTGCTGGCCACCGGCTTCTTCCTGCTGCTCAATAACAGCGTGGGCCTGCCCGAGTCCGCCGACGGTATCGTGATTTTTACCAACGCGCTGATGGCGATCCCCTACGCGCTGAAGGTGCTGGAGAACCCGATGCGCGATATCGCCGCCCGCTACGGTACCCTCTGCCAGTCGCTGGGGATGCACGGCTTTACCCGTCTCAGGGTGGTTGAGCTTCGCGCGTTAAAGCGCCCGCTGGCCCAGGCGCTGGCCTTCGCCTGCGTGCTGTCGATTGGCGACTTCGGCGTGGTGGCGCTGTTCGGTAACGAAGATTTTCGTACCCTGCCGTTCTACCTGTATCAGCAGATCGGCTCTTATCGTAGCCAGGACGGCGCCGTGACCGCCCTTCTGCTCCTGCTGCTGTGCTTTTTACTCTTTAGCGTGATTGAAAAACTTCCGGGGCGCGATGCTAAAACTGAATGATGTGACCTGGCTTTACCAGCATCTACCGATGCGTTTTACGCTTGCCGTCGAACGCGGAGAACGCATCGCGGTGCTTGGCCCCAGCGGCGCCGGGAAAAGTACGCTGCTGAACCTGATTGCCGGTTTTCTGCCGCCTGCCAGCGGCAGTATCGAGATCGACGGCCAGCCTCATACCCACACGCCGCCCGCGCGTCGTCCGGTATCGATGCTGTTTCAGGAAAATAACCTGTTTAACCACCTCACCATCCGCCAGAACATTGCTCTGGGAATGCATCCGGGGCTCAAGCTGAACGCGGAACAAACCGCCCATTTGCGGACCATCGCCGAACAGATGGGGATCGATGCGATGTTAGAACGGCTGCCGGGCGAGCTTTCCGGCGGCCAGCGTCAGCGCGCGGCGCTGGCGCGCTGTCTGGTACGCAAGCAGCCGGTGCTGCTGCTGGATGAGCCCTTCTCGGCGCTCGACCCCGCGCTGCGCCAGGAGATGCTGGCGCTGGTTGCCGACGTCTGCCAGCAGCAGCGGCTGACGCTATTAATGGTATCGCACAGCGTGGAAGATGCGGCGCGCATCGCGCCGCGGTCGATAGTTGTGGCCGAGGGACGAATCGCCTGGGATGGCGACACCGCCTCGCTGCTCAGCGGCAACAGCAGCGCCTCGGCGCTGCTGGGCATTAGCGCAAAATAACCTTCTGCAGGATCTCGAGATAGACCGGCATCAGCGGATGGCGGAAGGCGAAAACCAGCGCGGCCCCGGCGGCGCACAGCGAAAGCGGAGCGAGCCACAGCAGACGCGAACGCGGCAGAAAGCGGGTTAACCGATCGGCGGAATTTTTAGCGCTGCGCCACAGCCGCCAGCACAGCCACGCCGCCAGCCACGCCAGCAGCGCCGCGCCCAGCAGCAGCCACTTAAAGCTGGCGCTATTCTCATCGGCCGGGATATCAATGGCCGCCCCGGCGAGGATCCCCGGTAAGAAGTAGAGCGGCGGCCACAGCAGGCAGCCAATGATATTGGGCGGGATGAATTTCGCGACCGGCAGATCGAGCATTCCGGCGACCATCGGCACCAGCGGGCGCGTCGGCCCGACAAATCGGCCAATCAGAATGGTCAACATGCTGTGCTGATGCAGCGCATGTTCGGTTTTATCCAGCAGCGCTTTATTTTTCTTCAAAAAAGACCAGCGGTGCAGCGGCTTTTTGAAGCGCCAGCCCAGCCAGAACGAAATCCAGTCACCGAGCAAACAGCCGATAATCCCCGCCAGCCACGCCTGCCAGAAGTTAACCTCGCCGCTGCCGATCAGCGCCCCCAATCCGGCCATCATCACCGTTCCCGGTAAGATAAGCCCCACCAGCGCCAGCGACTCGAGGAAGGCGACCAGCAGAACGGCTATCAGGGAATAGACCGTAGATTGAGTAATAAAGTGTTCCAGCAATGCTTGCATAATGTACCCGGTTTAAAAACGAAGCACGGATTCTCCGGAGCCGTTAATACTTCGTCAAGCCATCATTTGTTTGTATAGTTTACTGGCTGTGTTAATAACCCGGGCTATCATTTCACTTTCTTTACTTTTTATTCACACCCGGCGCGAAACTCGCTCGGGCTGGCGCCGGTACACTTCTTAAATACGCGCGAAAAGTAGAGCTGATCCTCAAAACCGACGTTACGGCCAACGGTGGCGATCGGCATCCGCGTGGTGCTCAGCAGCAGCTTGGCCTGGCTAATGCGCTGATCCTCCCGCCACCCCAGCACGCTGATCCCCAGCTGCTGGCGGAACAGATGCGACAGGCGCGACGGCGACAGGCACACGTGCTGGGCGACGCTGGCGATATCAAAATGGCTGTCCGCCAGATGGTCGCTGATGTACTGGCAGGCATCGCGCACCCGGTTATCCAGCGGCGGATGCAGCGATTCGTTGATGGCCTCCATGCGCCTGAGCAGCAGCTGTTCCATGAGATTGATCGCCAGCAGTTCGGAGTAACGCCCGGCCCCCTGCCCGGCTTCCACAATCTGCCCGAACAGTTCGCCAAAGCGCGTCTGCCACTGCTCATCCGGGCGAAAAAAACCGGTCTGGGCGAAAATCGTCGGCCAGTTTAGCCATTCATGCCAGTAGGCGCGCGGCCGGAAATAGACCCACTGGTGATACCACTCGCGGGCATCGGGGTGACGGCCATAATGGTGAATCTCTCCCGGCGGAAACAGCAGCATATCGCCGGGCCGGCAGATAAACTGCTCCCCGTGGTTATTGATCACCCCTTCGCCGCGAATCGTCAGGTTCAGGATATAGCCTTTCATCCCCAGCGGGCGGTCAATAAAGAAATCCAGATAGCCATCGGCGTCAATCGGCGTCAGGCCCGTCACCAGATGGGCGTTAAAAGAGTAACCCGGCAACAAAGGATCGTTTTGCGTTTCGGCCATAAACTCTGCTCTCCTGGAGACATTAAGGACACCAATTGTCCATACCTTGCATTTTATCCTCTGGCTGACAGCGCGTGCTGCGACGCGGGTTATAAATTGAATTAAAACCCGCCGCCTCTCGGCAAAAACTGAGCACAGCGCACAATTCAGGCACTTTTAGCGCATAACTGAAGTGTCTATAAAGACGGCAGGAAAGTCCACATTGAATATTTGCACGGCGTCACACTTTGCGACGTCACAGCAATATAGTCCATAAGATTAGCGAATACAGCCTGACGGTTTTCAGCCCAGATATCTACTGTTTCACCATGAATGATTTTTAGCATGGAGTAACAGCATGGCAATTGCGATTGGCCTCGATTTTGGCAGTGATTCAGTACGCGCCCTGGCGGTAGAGTGCGCAACGGGCGAAGAGCTCGCCGCAAGCGTCGAGTGGTATCCGCGCTGGCAGGAGGGGCTATTCTGCGATGGCCCGAACAACCAGTTCCGCCATCATCCACGCGACTATATCGAATCGATGGAAGCCGCGCTGAAAAGCGTCCTCGCATCCCTTAGCGCCGAACAGCGCGCTGCCGTGGTGGGTATCGGCGTGGATAGCACCGGCTCAACCCCCGCGCCCATCGACGCCGACGGCAACGTCCTGGCGCTGCGCGACGAATTCGCCAGCAACCCCAACGCCATGTTCGTCCTGTGGAAAGACCACACCTCGGTGGAAGAAGCGGAGGAGATTACCCGCCTCTGCCACCAGCCGGGCAAAGAGGACTACTCCCGCTATATCGGCGGTATCTACTCCAGCGAATGGTTCTGGGCCAAAATCCTCCACGTTACCCGCCAGGATAGCGCCGTCGCCGAAGCCGCCGCGTCGTGGATTGAGCTATGCGACTGGGTACCCGCGCTGCTTTCCGGTACCACCCGCCCGCAGGATATTCGTCGCGGCCGCTGCAGCGCCGGGCATAAATCGCTGTGGCACGAAAGCTGGGGCGGCCTGCCGCCAGCCGGTTTCTTCGATGAACTCGACCCGATTATTAACCAGAATCTGGCCTATCCGATGTTCAGCGAGACCTGGACTGCGGATGTCCCGGTCGGCACCCTGACCGCCGAGTGGGCCGCGCGCCTGGGCCTGCCGCAAACCGTCGCCATCTCCGGCGGCGCTTTCGACTGCCATATGGGCGCCGTCGGTGCCGGGGCGCAGCCAAACGCGCTGGTCAAAGTGATCGGCACCTCCACCTGCGACATTCTGATCGCCGATAAACAGAGCGTCGGCGAGCGTACGGTGAAGGGTATTTGCGGCCAGGTCGACGGTAGCGTTGTGCCTGACTTTATCGGTATGGAAGCGGGGCAATCCGCGTTTGGCGACATCTACGCCTGGTTTGGCCGCATCCTCGGCTGGCCGCTGGAGCAGCTGGCGCAGGCCCACCCGGAACTCAAAGAGCAGATCAAAGCCAGCCAGAAACAGCTACTTCCCGCGCTGACCGACGCCTGGGCGAAAAACCCGTCTCTCGACCACCTGCCGGTAGTGCTGGACTGGTTTAACGGCCGCCGTACGCCGAATGCCAACCAGCGTCTAAAAGGGGTCATTACCGATCTCAACCTCGCCACCGACGCCCCGGCGCTGTTCGGCGGGCTGATTGCCGCCACCGCCTTCGGCGCCCGCGCCATTATGGAGTGCTTCACCGACCAGGGTATCCCGGTCAATAACGTGATGGCGCTCGGCGGCATCGCGCGGAAAAACCCGGTGATCATGCAGGCCTGCTGCGATGTGCTGAATCGCCCGCTGCAAATCGTCGCCTCCGATCAGTGCTGCGCGCTGGGCGCGGCTATCTTCGCCGCCGTCGCCGCGGGCGTATATCGCGATATCCCCGCCGCGCAGGAAAACATGGCCAGCCAGGTGGAAAGTACCCTGCAGCCCCGCCCGGCCCAGGCGCAACGCTTCGAACAACTCTACCAGCGCTACCAGCAGTGGTCGCTTAGCGCGGAACAACGTTATCTTCCTTCGACTGCAAAGGCGGAAACCGCGCCGCAATCGCAGGCAGCTCTCACCCATTAAGGATATAAAAATGACTATTTTTAATAATTATGAAGTGTGGTTCGTCATCGGTAGCCAGCATCTGTATGGCCCTGAAGCGCTACGTCAGGTTACGAAGCACGCAGAACATGTGGTGAACAGCCTGAATGCGGAAGCCAAACTGCCGTGCAAACTGGTGCTTAAGCCGCTGGGTACTACCCCGGATGAGATCACCCATATCTGCCGCGACGCCAATTACGATGACAAGTGCGCCGGGATGGTGGTGTGGCTGCATACCTTCTCACCGGCGAAAATGTGGATTAACGGCCTTACGATCCTCAACAAACCGCTGATGCAGTTCCATACCCAGTTCAACGCGGCCCTGCCGTGGGACAGCATCGATATGGACTTTATGAACCTGAACCAGACCGCGCACGGCGGCCGCGAGTTCGGCTTCATCGGCGCCCGCATGCGTCAGCAGCACAGCGTGGTGACCGGCCACTGGCAGGATAAAGAAGCGCATCAGCGCATCGGCGCGTGGATGCGCCAGGCGGTCTCTAAACAAGATACCCGCCACCTGAAAGTCTGCCGCTTCGGCGATAACATGCGCGAAGTGGCGGTGACCGACGGGGATAAAGTCGCCGCGCAGATCAAGTTTGGCTTCTCGGTTAACACCTGGGCGGTGGGCGATCTGGTGCAGGTCGTCAATGCGGTCAGCGACGGCGAAATCAGCGCGCTGATTGATGAGTATGAAAGCAGCTATCGTCTGACGCCCGCGGTGCAAATCCACGGCGATAAGCGGCAGAACCTCCTCGACGCCGCGCGCATTGAGCTGGGGATGAAGCGCTTCCTGGAACAGGGCGGCTTCCACGCGTTTACCACTACCTTTGAAGATTTACACGGCCTGAAACAGCTTCCGGGTCTCGCCGTGCAGCGTCTGATGCAGCAGGGCTACGGCTTTGCGGGCGAGGGCGACTGGAAAACCGCCGCTCTGCTTCGCATCATGAAGGTGATGGCAACTGGTCTGCAGGGCGGCACCTCTTTTATGGAGGATTACACCTATCACTTCGAGAAAGGCAACGATCTGGCGCTGGGCTCGCATATGCTGGAAGTCTGCCCGACCATCGCCACCGCGGAGAAACCGATTCTCGACGTCCAGCCTCTGGGCATCGGCGGTAAAGCCGATCCGGCGCGCATCATCTTCAACACCCAGACCGGCCCGGCGATCGTTGCCAGCCTGATCGATCTCGGCGATCGCTATCGTCTGCTGGTGAACACCATTGAGACGGTGAAAACGCCGCACGAGCTGCCGAAACTGCCGGTCGCCAACGCCCTGTGGAAAGCGCATCCGGATCTGCGCACCGCGTCCGAAGCCTGGATCATCGCCGGCGGCGCGCACCACACCGTCTTCAGCCATGCGCTGACCCTCGACGATATGCGCCAGTTTGCTGAGCTGCAGGATATCGAGCTGACCGTGATTGATAACGAAACCCGTCTGCCCTCCTTCAAGGATGCGCTGCGCTGGAACGAAGTGTATTACGGTTCAAAACGCTAAGAGACCGTCCCCTCACCCTCTCCCCAAGGGAGAGGGTGAGGGGAACTGACTCGCCAGCAATTCGGAGCACAGTATGTTAGAAGATCTCAAACGCCAGGTTCTCGAAGCCAACCTGGCCCTGCCTAAGCACAATCTGGTTACCCTCACCTGGGGCAACGTCAGCGCCGTCGACCGTGAACGGGGGGTGCTGGTAATTAAACCCTCCGGCGTCGACTACAGCGTAATGCGCGCCGAAGATATGGTGGTGGTCAGCCTGGAGACCGGCGAAGTGGTTGAAGGCCAGAAAAAACCCTCTTCGGATGCCCCAACCCACCGCCTGCTGTATCAGGCATTCCCGACGCTGGGCGGCATTGTTCATACCCATTCGCGTCACGCCACCATCTGGGCGCAGGCCGGACAGTCGATTCCCGCCACCGGCACCACCCACGCCGACTACTTCTACGGCGCGGTCCCCTGTACCCGTCTGATGACCGACGAGGAGATCAACGGCGAGTACGAATGGGAAACCGGCGCGGTGATCGTCGAAACCTTCCGTGAAAAAGGCATCGATCCAGCGCAAATGCCCGGCGTGCTGGTGCACTCGCACGGCCCGTTTGCCTGGGGGAAAAACGCCGAAGACGCGGTGCATAACGCTATCGTGCTGGAAGAGATCGCCTATATGGGCATCTTCTGCCGCCAGCTGGCGCCGCAGCTGCCGGAGATGCAGCAAACGCTGCTGGATAAACACTATTTGCGCAAGCACGGCGCGAAAGCCTATTACGGGCAGTAGCGCCACGGTTTCCCGGCTCGCGCTACGCTTAGCCGGGCTACAGGTGCACAGCCGTCTGCAGGACGGGTAGACGGGTAGCCCGGATAAGGCGTTTACGCCGCAATCCGGGAAACAGCGCGCAACCCAACCTCCGGACTATACCTGTATAAAACCCCAGCATCATTCCGTGAACCAGGCTATAATCAGGCCTGGTTTTCACTCATGAGAGCACGGCGTGACGCAGCCACGAGCAGGTTTTTTACTCACCCGTCACTGGCGGGATACCCCACAGGGCACCGAACTGACTTTCTGGCTGGCGACCGATGACGGCCCGCTTGAGGTTACGCTGCCGCCGCAGGAATCCGTAGCGTTCATTGCCGAATCCCAGCGTCCGCAGGTTGAACGCCTGCTGCAGGGGGAAAACGGCCATCGCCTTGCTGCGCTCAATCTGCAAGATTTTCATCGCCAGCCGGTTTTTGGCCTTTACTGCCGCGCTCACCGCCAGCTGATGCGGCTGGAAAAAAAGCTGCGTGAAAACGGCGTCACGGTATATGAAGGCGACATCCGCCCGCCGGAGCGCTATCTGATGGAGCGCTTTATTACCGCCCCGGTGTGGGTGGAAGGCGAGGCGCGCGGCCAGCAGCTGGTCAACGCGCGAATGAAGCCCAACCCCCACTACCGCCCACCGCTGAAATGGGTTTCGCTGGATATCGAAACCAGCCGCCACGGCGAGCTCTACTGCATCGGCCTTGAAGGCTGCGGCCAGCGGGTCGTCTATATGTTAGGTCCGGAGCCCGCCTCGCCCCCTGCCGTCAACTTCCAGCTAGAGTACGTCGCCAGCCGCCCGCTGCTGCTGGAAAAGCTTAACGCCTGGTTTGCCGCTCACGACCCGGACGTGCTGATCGGCTGGAACGTGGTGCAGTTCGATTTACGCGTTCTGCAAAAGCACGCTGAGCGCTATCGCATCCCGCTGATGCTCGGGCGCGGCAACAGCGAACTGGAGTGGCGCGAGCACGGTTTTAAAAATGGCGTCTTCTTTGCGCAGGCCAATGGCCGACTGATTATCGACGGCATCGAGGCGCTGAAATCCGCGTTCTGGAATTTCTCCTCTTTTGCCCTGGAATCGGTCGCCCGCGAACTGCTCGGCGAGGGCAAAGCCATCGATAACCCCTGGGATCGGATGGATGAAATCGACCGCCGCTTTCATCACGATAAACCGGCGCTGGCGACATACAACCTGCAGGACTGCGAGCTGGTTACGCGCATCTTCCATAAAACCGAGATCATGCCCTTTTTACTGGAGCGCGCGACGGTCAACGGCCTGCCAGCGGATCGCCACGGCGGTTCGGTCGCCGCCTTCAGCCATCTCTATTTCCCGCGCATGCACCGGCTCGGCTACGTTGCGCCGAACCTTGGCGCAGTACCGCCGCAGGCCAGCCCCGGCGGCTACGTGATGGACTCGCGCCCCGGCCTGTACGACTCGGTACTGGTACTGGACTACAAAAGCCTGTATCCGTCGATTATCCGCACCTTCCTGATCGATCCGGTGGGGCTGGTTGAAGGGCTGGCGCATCCCGATGACGCTCACAGCACCGAAGGCTTTCTTGGCGCGCGCTTCTCGCGAGAAAAACACTGCCTGCCGGGGATTGTCGGGCAGATCTGGCACGGGCGCGACGAGGCCAAGCAGCATAAAAACAAGCCGCTGTCGCAGGCGCTGAAGATCATTATGAACGCCTTCTACGGCGTGCTCGGCACCAGCGCCTGCCGCTTTTTCGATCCCCGTCTGGCCTCCTCCATCACCATGCGCGGCCACGCGATTATGCGCCAGACCAAAGCGCTGATTGAATCCCAGGGCTACGACGTTATCTACGGCGATACCGACTCCACCTTCGTGTGGCTCAAGCGGGCCCACAGCGAAGAGGAAGCCAGCAGCATCGGCCGCTCGCTGGTGGCCTTCGTCAACGAATGGTGGGCGGCGGAGCTCGCTAAAGATGGGCTGGCCAGCACCCTGGAGCTGGAGTTTGAAACCCACTTCTGCCGCTTTCTCATGCCCACCATCCGCGGCGCGGATACCGGCAGTAAAAAACGCTATGCCGGAATGATTCAGGAAGCGGATGAGCAGCGCATGGTGTTTAAAGGCCTGGAAACGGTGCGCACCGACTGGACGCCGCTGGCCCAGCAGTTTCAGCAGGAACTTTATCTGCGCATTTTCCGTCATCAGCCCTATCGCGATTACGTACGCGAAACCATCGATAAGCTGATGAACGGCGAGCTTGACGATCGGCTGGTCTACCGCAAACGCCTGCGCCGTCCGCTGGCGGAGTATCAGCGCAACGTGCCGCCGCACGTGCGCGCGGCCAGGCTCGCTGATGAGCAAAACGTCAGGCTGGGCAGGCCGCAGCAGTATCAGCAGCGCGGCAGCATTAAATACGTCTGGACCACCGGCGGGCCGGAGCCGGTGGACTATCAGCAATCGCCGCTGGATTATGAACACTACCTTTCTAAGCAATTAGAGCCTGTCGCCGAAGGAATACTTCCCTTTGTCGACGACGATTTTGCTACAATAGTGACGGGACAACTGGGGCTATTTTGATTTTTCCTCACCCATTCCGCTGGCGCAAAAGCCGTAAAATGAAGGGTGAGGAGGACGTGACGAACGTTCCGCCATCCAGTAATATAGCGCCCTTTCCATTCCTGGACCCAATTTTGACGTATCTCCGATTCTCCATGGAGATGATCAACTATTGCCTGCAATCAAAGAACTAAAGAGCCGAACATATATGCCTTTTACACTTGGTCAACGCTGGATTAGCGACACAGAGAGCGAACTGGGATTAGGGACGGTCGTTGCGCTGGACGCGCGCATGGTGACTCTGCTTTTCCCCGCCATCGGCGAAAACCGTCTGTACGCACGCAACGACTCCCCGATCACCCGCGTGATGTTCAACCCGGGCGATACCATCACCAGCCATGAAGGCTGGCAGCTCCAGGTTGACGAAGTTAATGAAGAGAACGGTCTGCTGGCCTACACCGGTACCCGCCTCGATACCCAGGAAGCCAACGTCACCCTGCGTGAAGTGCTGCTCGACAGCAAACTGGTCTTCAGCAAACCGCAGGACCGTCTGTTCGCCGGGCAGATCGACCGCATGGACCGTTTCGCCCTGCGCTATCGCGCGCGCAAATTTCAGAGCGAACAGTACCGCATGCCGTGGAGCGGCCTGCGCGGCCAGCGCACCAGCCTGATCCCGCATCAGCTGAATATCGCTCACGACGTTGGCCGCCGCCACGCGCCGCGCGTCCTGCTGGCGGACGAAGTGGGTTTAGGTAAAACCATTGAAGCCGGGATGATCCTGCATCAGCAACTGCTCTCCGGCGCTGCCGAACGCGTTCTGATCGTCGTTCCGGAAACTCTGCAGCACCAGTGGCTGGTGGAAATGCTGCGCCGCTTTAACCTGCGCTTTTCGCTGTTTGACGATGAGCGCTACGCCGAAGCGCAGCACGACGCCATTAACCCGTTCGAAACCGAACAGCTGGTTATCTGCTCGCTGGACTTCGTGCGCCGCAGCAAGCAGCGCCTGGAGCACCTGTGCGATGCCGAATGGGACCTGATGGTCGTCGATGAAGCGCACCATCTGGTGTGGAGCGAAGACGCGCCAAGCCGCGAATATCAGGCTATTGAACAGCTGGCCGAGCGCGTGCCGGGCATTCTGCTGCTCACCGCGACGCCGGAACAGCTCGGGATGGAGAGCCACTTCGCCCGCCTGCGCCTGCTCGACCCTAACCGTTTCCATGATTTCGCTCAGTTTGTTGAAGAACAGCAGAACTACCGTCCGGTTGCCGACGCCGTCGCCCTGCTGCTGGCCGGGAATAAGCTGAACGACGCCGAGCTGAACGCGCTGAGCGATCTGATCGGCGAACAGGATATCGAACCGCTCTTGCAGGCGGCCAACAGCGATCGCGATGATGCCCAGGCCGCCCGCCAGGAGCTGGTCTCCATGCTGATGGACCGTCACGGCACCAGCCGCGTACTGTTCCGCAACACGCGTAACGGCGTGAAAGGCTTCCCGAAACGCGAGCTGCACACGATTCGCCTGCCGCTGCCGACCCAGTACCAGACGGCTATCAAGGTTTCCGGGATTATGGGCGCCCGTAAAACCGCCGAAGAGCGCGCCCGCGATATGCTCTATCCGGAGCAGATTTATCAAGAGTTTGAAGGCGACACCGGCACCTGGTGGAACTTCGACCCGCGCGTTGAGTGGCTGATGGGCCATCTCACCAGCCACCGTTCGCAAAAAGTGCTGGTCATCTGCGCCAAAGCGGCCACCGCGCTGCAGCTGGAGCAGGTCCTGCGCGAGCGCGAAGGCATTCGCGCGGCGGTGTTCCACGAAGGGATGTCGATTATTGAACGCGACCGCGCCGCCGCCTGGTTTGCCGAAGAAGATACCGGCGCGCAGGTGCTGCTGTGTTCTGAAATCGGCTCCGAAGGCCGTAACTTCCAGTTCGCCAGCAATCTGGTGATGTTCGATCTGCCGTTCAACCCGGATCTGCTGGAGCAGCGTATCGGCCGTCTTGACCGTATCGGCCAGGCTCACGATATTCAGATCCACGTTCCCTATCTGGAGAGAACCGCCCAGTCGGTGCTGGTACGCTGGTATCACGAAGGTCTGGACGCGTTCGAGCATACCTGCCCGACCGGCCGTACCGTTTACGACAGTGTGCATAACGAACTGATTAACTATCTCGCCGCCCCGGAAAATACCGACGGCTTCGACGAGCTGATCAAAGCCTGCCGCCAGCAGCATGACGCGCTGAAAGCGCAGCTGGAGCAGGGCCGCGACCGCCTGCTGGAGATCCACTCCAACGGCGGTGAAAAAGCCCAGCAGCTTGCGGAAAGCATTGAAGAACAGGATGACGACACCAGCCTGATCGCCTTCTCCATGAACCTGTTTGATATCGTCGGCATCAACCAGGACGATCGCGGTGAAAACCTGATTGTCCTGACCCCCTCCGACCATATGCTGGTTCCGGATTTCCCGGGTCTGCCGGAAGATGGCTGCACTATTACCTTTGAGCGTGATGTCGCCCTGTCCCGCGAAGACGCACAGTTCATCACCTGGGAGCATCCGCTGATTATCAACGGTCTGGATCTGATCCTCTCCGGCGATACCGGCAGCAGCACCATTTCGCTGCTGAAGAACAAAGCGCTGCCGGTGGGAACCCTGCTGCTGGAGCTGATTTACGTCGTTGAAGCACAGGCGCCGAAGCATCTGCAGCTCAACCGCTTCCTGCCGCCGACGCCGGTGCGTATGCTGCTCGACAAAAACGGCAACAACCTCGCCGGTCAGGTGGAGTTCGAAAGCTTTAACCGTCAGCTGAGCGCGGTTAACCGCCACACCGGCAGCAAGCTGGTTAACGCCGTCCAGCAGGACGTCCACGCGATTTTACAGCAGGGCGAAGGCCAGGTCGCCAAAGCGGCCCAGGCGCTGATCGACGCCGCGCGTAAAGAAGCCGACGACAAGCTGACGGCCGAGCTGTCGCGCCTTGAAGCGCTGCGCGCCGTGAACCCGAACATCCGCGATGATGAACTGGCAGCTATCGAGAGCAACCGTCAGCAGGTGATGGACGCGCTGGCTCAGGCAGGCTGGCGTCTTGATGCGCTGCGCTTAATCGTCGTCACCCACCAGTAACGGAACGCGAATATGGCGATGGAAAACTACAATCCGCCGCAGGATCCCTGGCTGGTTATTCTTTACCAGGATGAGCACATTATGGTGGTCAACAAGCCGAGCGGCCTGTTGTCCGTGCCGGGGCGGCTTGCTGAGCACAAAGACAGCGTGATGACGCGCATTCAGCGCGACTTTCCGCAGGCCGAGTCGGTACACCGACTGGATATGGCGACCAGCGGCGTGATTGTGGTGGCCCTGACCAAAGCGGCAGAGCGCGAGCTAAAGCGGCAGTTCCGCGAACGCGAGCCGAAAAAGCAGTACGTCGCCCGCGTCTGGGGGCATCCGGAAAAAGCGGAAGGTCTGGTGGATTTACCGCTGATTTGCGACTGGCCGAACCGGCCAAAGCAGAAGGTGTGTTACGAAACCGGCAAAGCGGCGCAAACCGAGTATGAAGTGCTGGAGTTCGCGGCGGACAACACCGCCCGCGTACGCCTGAAGCCGATTACCGGGCGTTCGCATCAGCTGCGCGTGCATATGCTGGCGCTGGGCCATCCGATTCTCGGCGACCGCTTTTATGCGTCGCCGGAAGCGCTGGCGATGGCGCCGCGTCTGCTACTGCACGCCGAAACGCTGACCATCACCCATCCCGCTTTCGGTAATTCGATGACCTTCCGCGCGCCGATCGACTTCTGATCGCTTATCTCTGTCCCGGGTCGTGCCGCCAGCGGCTCACCCGGGCTATCCGTCGCTCATCATCGCAACGGGAAACAGGCGTTAGTCGCGGGCAAACCACGCATCAATCATCTGCTCGACGCGGGCAACAACCTCCCCGGTATCATGACGGCGGCTGCGGGCGCAGGCATGCGCGGGCTCGTCGCACAGCAGGCAGCGGCGCTGGTTCTCCCCCATAGACTGACGGCCCACCAGGCCATTCTTCGGGCAAATCACATCAATATCCCACAGGCGGCCCAGCGGGTGAGTATGCTCAAGGTCGGTACAGAAGGCTTTGATTTCGCTGGCGGCGTGATCGACGCACCACAGCGCTTCCGGCCCGGTCGGCAGCCACAGCACCTGGCGATCCAGCGTCTGCCAGCGATGTTTCCACAGCATCTGATCGCAGGCCTGCAGCGCCACGCCCATCATATTACGGTAGCGAATGCTGTCTTTCACCGCGCCCGGCGTCACCAGGGTCAGCGAAATCAGCGGCCGTTGATAATGGGCTAACCAGTCGGCCTGGCGAGCCGAACGCTGCTCTTTCGCCGCCAGCAGCGCTTCCATGCTTACGCCCTCACGGGCGAGAGTATCCACTGACATTTGTTTCTCTCCTCACTTAATAAAAGGCAGCGGACAGGCTGCCGTCGCGGTCGCGAATAATGGCGCTGATTGTATCGCTAAACGATCCCTGTTTTGGAGACGGGGCGCAGAAATTTTCTGCGCTATTTAGCACGAAAAAGCAGACTTAGCTGTTATATAAAAGTTAAATCACGCCAGAAAGTGACTGAGGAACAGCAATCCCAGCGATACATTAATCGCGCCGCCGATTCTTGTTGCGATCTGGGCGAACGGCATCAGGTTCATGCGGTTGCCGGAAGTCAGAATCGCCACATCGCCGGTGCCGCCCTGCCCGCTCTGGCAGCAGGAGACAATCGCCACGTCAATCGGGTGCATGCCAATCTTTTTGCCGACCAGGAAGCCGGTCGCCACCAGCGCCGATACGGTGCTGATAATCACCAGCAAATTGGTAAGGGTAAAGGCGTTGACCAGCTCCTGCCACGGCGTGATCGCCACGCCGACGGCAAACAGAATCGGATAGGTCACCGCCGTGCGGAAGAACTTATATACCATCTGCGAGCCCTCCTGCAGACGCGGAGAGACGCCGTTTACCAGCTTAAGCAGCACCGCGAGAAACAGCATTCCCACCGGCGCGGGCAGGCCGATGGTCTTCTGGCCAAGCATACCCAGCATATAGAGCAGCACCGCCAGCAGCGCGCCGGAGGCCAGCGTCGTCACGTCCATTTTGCCCTCGGCGGGCGTTTCGCGGTGCGTCTCGTTGCGGCGGTTCGGCATCAGCTGCCCCTCGCCGGTCAAATGCGGGAAACGCTTGCCCAGCTGGTTTAAACCGCCGGCGATCACAATCGCCGTCAGGCTGCCCAACATCACCATCGGCAGCACGCGACCGAGCGCAACGCCCTGATCCATATGCATCAGCGCGGCGTAGCCAATCGACAGCGGAATCGCCCCCTCGCCGACGCCGCCGGCCATGATTGGCAGGACGATAAAGAAAAACACCTGAAACGGCTCCAGCCCCAGGGCGGTACCCACGCCGACGCCGACCACCATACCGACGATTTCTCCGCACAGCATCGGGAAGAAAATCCGCATAAAGCCCTGAATCAGCGTGGTACGGTTCATGCTCATAATGCTGCCGACGATAATGCAGCAGATATAAAGGTAAAGAATGTTGGTCGACTTATAGAATTTGGTAGTCGACTCCACCACCACATCCGGCAGCAGGCCGTAGTGAACCAGCGCAGAAGGAATAAAGGTCGCGCAGATGGCCGCCGCGCCGAGTTTACCGAGTATCGGCAGGCGCTTACCGAATTCGCCGCAGGCAAAGCCGAAAAAGGCCAGCGTCGCCACCATCACGACGATATCGCTCGGCAGCTTGCCGCCCAGACAGTCCAGCGCGATCAGGCCGCCGGCCAGCAGGAAGAGCGGCAGCGGGATAATACCGACTTTCCAGTTATCGAGGATATGCCACCAACGCTGCTTAAGCGGCGCTTTTGGCGTATTAATAGGGTCGATGGTTGCAGGGAATGCATTGTCTGTGGTGCTCATAATTAAGCCCTCTGGTTATTATTATTTTTCAGGTTAGAGGGCCATGCACAGAGTTAATGTGAGGATCGGCAGATTAAAAACGAAGTTTTAATGGTCACTATGGTTTTTATGGTTTCTATTATTATTGTGAAACCGCTCTGATTTATAGCCGTGGTTTTTAAGGTTTTTAAATCCAGCGCCTGATTAACCTTGATAAATTCCCCGCCAGCGGATAATTGTGGTTCCCTGACGCCCGCGTGGACGTCCACCGGTCCCCCTCAGCCACGATGCCGGTAGCGAAAAAATGATACGCTGCCGCATCCCTGATACTGTGCATTATACTTATGAAGGTTTCATTTCAGTTTAAGCTGTTCATTTCGCTGGTCGCTTTTTTCTCAGTGCTGTTCGCGCTCCTGGGAGTCTATTACTATTTCGACGCCAGCCATCAGCTTTATCAGGAAATGAGCGCCCGCGCGAGAATACAGGCGGAAGAAATCGCGCTGATGCCTAATTTACGTCAGCAGGTGACGCGTGAAGATGCGCAGGCGATAAAGCCTTTTATGCAAAATATCGCCGCCCACAGCGACGCCAGCTTTATTGTTATTGGCGACAAGCGGGGCGTGCATCTGTTTCACTCGGTACACCCGGAGTGGGTCGGCACGCGACTGGTTGGCGGCGATAACCAGCCGGTGCTCGAGGGGCAAAGCACGACCACTATCCGTAAAGGGGGGCTCGGTATTTCCCTGCGCAGCAAAGCGCCGATTTTCAATGACGCCGGCCGGGTGGTCGGTATTGTCTCCGTCGGCTATCTCACCAGCTATCTCGACAGCATCACGCTGGAAAAAGTCATCAACATCTTCGTCGCCGCGGTGCTGCTGCTTATCGCACTGTTTATCTTCTCCTGGTACTTCACCCGCAGCATTAAAAAGCAAATTTTCTCGCTGGAGCCGCGCGAAATCGGCCTGCTGGTGCGTCAGCAAAAAGCGATGATGGAGTCGATATACGAAGGGGTGATCGTGATTGACCATCACCGGCGTATCGAAGTGATAAACCACGCCGCCCGCAGCCTGCTCGGACTGAGCCAGCCCGCGCACCAGCTGCGCGGTAAGTCGATCGATAGCGTCATTACCCCGCAGCCGTTTTTCGCCAGCGGTGAGATGCTCGAAAACGATACCCACGATGAGCTATGCCGTTTTAATCAGCTTACCGTGCTCGCCAGCCGGGTGCGTATCATGCTGGAGAATTCGCTCCAGGGCTGGGTGATCACCTTCCGCGACCGCGATGAAATCAACTCGCTGAGCGCCCAGCTCAGCCAGGTGAAACGCTACGTCGATAATCTGCGCATCATGCGCCATGAACAGCTCAATCGGATGACCACCCTGTCCGGCCTGCTGCATATGGGCCACTATGATGAGGCGATTCGCTATATTCAGGCGCAGTCGGAGCATGCCCAGGAGCTACTGGACTTTATCTCATCGCACTTTAATTCGCCGACGCTGTGCGGCCTGCTGCTGGGCAAAGCCGCCCGCGCGCGGGAAAAAGGGGTCGAACTGAGCTTTGACCCGGCCTGCCGCATCGACCGTCCGCTGCCGTCGTTGATGGAGTCCGAGCTTATCTCTATCATCGGTAATCTGCTGGATAACGCCATTGAGGCCACCCAGCGCGCCGAACTGCCGCACGAACCGGTCGAGATCCTGATTCAGCTCAACGCCCGGGAATTAATGATTGAAGTCGCCGATCGCGGCGTCGGTATTCGCCCGGAGATCCGCGAGCATATCTTTGAGCGCGGCGTCACCACCAAAACTCGCGGCGATCACGGTATAGGACTGTATCTTATTGAACGCTATGTCACCCAGGCTGGCGGCACGATTGAAGTGGCCGACAACGCGCCGCGCGGGGCGATTTTCACGCTGTTTATTCCCGCCGACGGGCCAGCCCATCCGCAAGAAGAGAAGCACTATGCATCATGACCTGGTCGATGTTCTGATCGTTGAAGATGAAAGCGAACTGGCGCGGCTGCACGCCGAGCTTATCCAGAAACATCCGCGTATGCGGCTGGCGGGCACGGCGGCTTCTCTCGCCCAGGCGCGGCAGATACTCAACGCCAGGCCGCCGCAGCTGGTGCTGCTGGATAACTACCTGCCGGACGGCAAAGGGGTCACCTTGATGAACGACCCTATTATGGGCCACGCTGGCTGCTCGGTGATCTTTATCACCGCCGCCAGCGATATGGAAACCTGTAGCCAGGCAATTCGCAACGGCGCCTTCGACTACATTCTCAAACCGGTGTCGTGGAAGCGCCTGAGCCAGTCCCTTGAACGGTTCGTACAGTTCTACGACCAGCAGCGCGAATGGAAGATTGTCGACCAGCAGAACGTGGATTCGCTGTATCAGCTGCAGGCTAAAAACTACCGAGCCGATAGCGGCAGTAAAGGTATTGAAGAAAAAACGCTGGCGCTGGTGCAGAGTCTGTTTACCGGCGAAGATGAACGCTGCTTTTCGGTGGATGACGTGGTGAGCGAGGCTGGATTGAGCAAAACCACGGCCCGGCGCTATCTGGAGCACTGCGTGGAAATCGGTTTTCTGCAGGTGGAAATGCTGTACGGCAAGATAGGCCATCCGCGGCGCATGTACCGCCGCGCCGACAGCGCATCGTGACGCCTCTCCCGTTCGGGAGAGGCCGGTCGTTTAGAAGCCGCGCTGCTCTTTAATCAGCTCCCAGGCTTTCTGGATCTCCTGCGCTTTCTGCTTAGCCATCTCCATCATTTCCGGCGGTAGCCCTTTCGCCACCAGCTTATCCGGATGGTGCTCGCTCATCAGCTTACGATAGGCGCGCTTGACGGTGGCGGCATCGTCGGTCGCTTTAACCCCCAGCACATTGCAGGCGTCTTCCAGGGTTGGCCCGCGCTGCGCCTGCTGCCAGCCGGCGTTACCGCCGCGCTGCCCGTAAGATTGCTGCTGCGAACCGCCGCCAAACTGCGCCCCGCCTTGCATCATGCGCAGGAACTGCTCGAACTGAGCGCGGGAGATGCCCAGCTCATCGGCAATCACAAACAGCACGTCGCGTTCGTTGGGATGCAGTTCGCCGTCGGCGAAAGCCGCCTGCAGCTGAATTTCCAGAAACATCCGAATTAAATCAAAACGCCCAAAACAGACGCTGCGCAGCTGGCGCATTTTCTCACGCAGCGGGTAATCATCTGATTTCCCTACCCGAAACGCGTGCTGCGCCGCGGTTCGCGCTTCGCCGTGCAGACTCATGCGATCCATCAGCAAATTGGCGACATGAATATCGGCTTCGGTGACGCGTCCTTTCGATTTGGTCAGATGCCCCATCACTTCAAAAGTGGTGGAGAAGAACAGCGACTGACGCTCCTGCTGGTTGGCGAAGACATTCAGCCGGCGACTGCGCGCACGATCAAACATATGCCCGACTAAGAACCCCAGCACCACGCCCCAGAAGCCGCCCCCCATCATCAACGCAACCGCAACGCCAATTATTTTACCCAAATACTGCATAGACTCCCCAATCTCTCTGCCGCCAGTTAAGCTATATCTGACCGCACGTTACAAAGCGTTTACGCCTCGGTCAATTGTGGGACATAGCCTATAATTTGCTTTATCATACTCGTCATTCTACACAGTGCCTAACGCTCGGGAAGTAAACGGGCAGGATTAACACTAGCGCGATTTAGACGAGTACGTTAGGCTCTGACCGTTTGCAAGCCGCTGCCACACGATGACGGAACAACAAATACAACGTATGAAAAAACGTATTCCCAGCCTCCTGGCCACTATGATTGCCAGCGCCTTGTATAGCCAACAGGGCCTCGCTGCCGATCTCGCCACGCAGTGTATGCTTGGCGTACCAAGCTACAATCGTCCTTTGGTTGAAGGGAAACCCAACGACCTGCCGGTGACGATCGATGCCGATCATGCGAAAGGCAACTATCCTGATAACGCCGTATTTACCGGCAACGTTGATATCAATCAGGGGAACAGCCGACTGCAGGCCGATGAAGTTCAGCTTCACCAGCAGCAGGCCGACAGCCAGCCGCAGCCGGTGCGTACGGTTGATGCCCTCGGCAACGTTCACTATGACGACAATCAGGTGATCCTCAAAGGGCCGAAAGCCTGGTCGAATCTGAACACCAAAGATACCAACGTCTGGCAGGGCGATTACCAAATGGTTGGCCGTCAGGGGCGCGGTACCGCTGACCTGATGAAACAGCGCGGCGAAAACCGCTACACCATTTTAGAAAACGGCAGCTTCACCTCGTGTCTGCCCGGCTCTGACACCTGGAGCGTGGTCGGCAGTGAAGTTATCCACGACCGCGAAGAACAGGTCGCTGAGATCTGGAACGCTCGCTTCAAGCTCGGTTCCGTACCGATTTTTTACAGTCCCTACCTGCAGCTGCCGGTGGGCGACAAGCGTCGTTCGGGCTTCCTGATCCCCAACGCCAAATACAGCACCAAAAACGGCGCAGAGTTCTATCTTCCTTACTACTGGAACATCGCTCCGAACTTCGACGCCACGCTGACCCCGCACTATATGAGCAAGCGCGGCGGCGTCATGTGGGAGAACGAATTCCGCTATCTGACCAAAGCAGGAACCGGCTTAATTGAGTTCGACTACCTGCCTTCGGATAAAATTTACCAGGACGATCACTCAGGCGACAGCAATAGCCGCCGCTGGCTGTTCTACTGGAACCATTCGGGCGTCGTAGACCAAGTGTGGCGCTTCAACGCCGACTACACCAAAGTCAGCGACCCGGACTACTTTAACGACTTCAGCTCGAAATACGGTTCCAGTACCGACGGCTACGCCACGCAGAAGCTCAGCGCCGGTTACGCTAATCAGAACTTTGATGCCACCGTATCGACCAAGCAGTTCCAGGTCTTTAACCGCGACTCAAGCAATGCCTATTCCGCCGAGCCGCAGCTGGACGTGAACTACTACCAGAACGATGTCGGCCCGTTTGATACCCATCTTTATGGCCAGGCGGTGCATTTTGTTAACTCGAACAGCAGAATGCCGGAAGCGACACGCGTTCACTTCGAGCCAACTATCAACCTGCCGCTGTCTAACGGTTGGGGAAGCATCAATACCGAGGCAAAACTGCTGGCAACCCATTACCAGCAAAGCAACCTTGATGACTACAACGCGGCCAACGGTACCGATTATAAAGACTCCGTTAACCGCGTGATGCCGCAGTTTAAAGTCGATGGCAAAATGGTTTTCGAGCGCGATATGCAGGAGAACTATACCCAGACGCTTGAACCGCGCATGCAGTACCTGTACATCCCGTATCGCGACCAGAGCAAAATCGGCACCTACGACTCAACGCTGCTGCAATCGGACTACAGCGGCCTGTTCCGCGACCGTTCGTACAGCGGTCTCGATCGCATTGCGTCCGCCAACCAGGTCTCCACCGGCATCACATCTCGCGTTTATGATGCCGCCGCCGTTGAACGTTTTAATATTTCCGTTGGTCAAATCTACTATTTCACCGAGGCGCGTACCGGTGACGACAACATCAACTGGGAGAACAACGACACGCGAGGTTCACTGGTATGGGCTGGCGATACCTACTGGCGCATCACCGACGACTGGGGTTTACGCGGGGGAATTCAGTACGATACGCGTCTGGATAACGTCGCTACCGGCAGCGGAACCGTGGAATACCGTCGCGACGAAAACCGTTTAGTACAACTTAACTATCGTTATGCGAGCCCGGAATACATTCAGGCGACCCTGCCGTCTTATTCCACCGCTAAGCAGTACAAAGATGGTATCTCGCAGGTGGGGATGACCGCCAGCTGGCCAATCGTCGATCGTTGGGCAGTCGTCGGCGCGTATTACTACGACACGAATACCAGAAAGTCAGCGAACCAGATGTTAGGGGTTCAGTATAGCTCCTGCTGCTACGCTATCCGCGTCGGCTATGAACGTAAGATCAACGGCTGGGATAACAGCAGCAGCGAAAGCAAATACGACAACACCTTCGGCTTTAACATTGAGCTGCGCGGCCTGAGCTCCAACTACGGTCTCGGCACCCAGCAGATGCTGCGTTCGAACATTTTACCGTACCAGAGCTCCCTGTGATGTGGCTGGTTTACACGTAATCCGCAATTGCGGTTAATTGAAATGGAAAAAGTATGAAGAACTGGAAAACGCTGCTTCTCGGTATCGCCATGATCGCGAATACCAGTTTCGCTGCCCCACAGGTTGTCGATAAAGTAGCGGCTGTCGTCAATAATGGCGTTGTTCTGGAAAGCGACGTCGATGGCTTGATGCAATCGGTAAAACTTAACGCCGGCCAGGCCGGGCAGCAGCTGCCGGATGACGCCACCCTGCGTCATCAGATCCTTGAGCGTCTGATCATGGACCAGATTGTCCTGCAGATGGGCCAGAAAATGGGCGTGAAGATCTCTGACGATCAGCTCGACCAGGCCATCGCCAACATTGCTAAACAAAACAACATGACCATGGATCAGATGCGCAGCCGTCTGGCCTATGACGGTATCAACTACAGCACCTACCGTAATCAGATTCGTAAAGAGATGCTGATTTCGGAAGTGCGTAACAACGAAGTTCGTCGTCGTATTACCGTTCTGCCCCAGGAAGTTGAAACCCTGGCCAAACAGATTGGCGATCAGAACGACGCCAGCACCGAGCTGAACCTCAGCCACATTCTGATCCCGCTGCCGGAAAACCCAACTTCCGAGCAGGTGGCAGAGGCTCAGGACCAGGCGAACTCGGTGGTTGAGCAGGCGCGCGGCGGCGCGGACTTCGGCAAGCTGGCTATCACCTACTCTGCCGACCAGCAGGCGCTGAAAGGCGGCCAGATGGGCTGGGGCCGGATTCAGGAACTGCCGGGCATCTTCGCCCAGGCGCTGAGCACCGCGAAAAAAGGCGATATCGTCGGCCCGATACGCTCCGGCGTTGGCTTCCATATCCTGAAAATTAACGATATGCGCGGCGGCAGCCAGAACATCTCCGTGACCGAAGTTCACGCCCGCCATATCCTGCTGAAACCGTCGCCGATCATGAACGACGATCAGGCTCGGGCAAAGCTGGAGCAGATCGCGGCTGACATCAAGAGCGGGAAAACCACCTTTGCCAAAGCGGCGAAAGAGTTCTCTGAAGATCCGGGCTCTGCCAACCAGGGCGGCGATTTAGGTTGGGCGACGCCGGATATCTTCGATCCGGCCTTCCGTGACGCCATTCTGCGCCTCAATAAAGGCCAGACCAGCGCTCCGGTTCACTCCTCCTTCGGCTGGCACCTGATTGAGCTGCTGGATACCCGCAACGTCGACAGAACCGACGCCGCGCAGAAGGATCGCGCTTACCGCATGCTGATGAACCGCAAGTTCTCTGAGGAAGCGGCGACCTGGATGCAGGAACAGCGTGCCAGCGCCTACGTGAAGATTCTGAGCAACTAATTGCATTAGCCTCATACACAACATCACTCAGGGTGTATCGAGGCGGCTCGGCGAATCGCCCCGGTCTCTGACCAGGGCGACGAAACGTAGCCAGTGAGAAGCCTGAAGGATGAAGTGTATGAATCGAGTTGTTATCACTCCCGGTGAACCCGCCGGGATTGGCCCTGACCTCGTGGTGCAGCTTGCGCAGCGCGACTGGCCGGTAGAGCTGGTGATCTGCGCCGATGGCGCTCTGTTATCCGACCGGGCAAAGCTGCTCGGTCTTCCTTTATCGCTTCTGCCTTACGACCCCACTGCCCCCGCTACGCCACAGCGCGCAGGCACCCTGACGCTTCTCCCCGTCGCGCTCAACGCGCCGGTTGAACCGGGCGTGCTCAACGTCAGCAATGGCCGCTACGTGGTGGACACGCTGGCCCGCGCCTGCGATGGTTGCCTGAACGGCGAATTCGCCGCCCTGATTACCGGGCCGGTGCACAAAGGCATTATTAACGATGCCGGGATCGCGTTTACCGGTCATACCGAGTTCTTTGAAGAGCGCTCGCAGGCCAGTAAAGTGGTGATGATGCTGGCGACTGAAGCGCTGCGCGTGGCGCTGGTGACCACTCACCTGCCGTTAAAAGCAATAAGCGATGCGATTACGCCCGAGCTGCTGCGGGAAATCATCACCATCCTGGATCACGATCTGCGTACCAAATTTGGCATCAGCAACCCACACGTGCTGGTTTGCGGCCTGAACCCGCACGCCGGCGAAGGCGGCCATATGGGTACGGAAGAGATCGATACCATCATTCCGGTGCTCGAAGAGATGCGCGCGAAGGGCATGAACCTCAGCGGCCCGCTGCCGGCGGATACCCTGTTTCAGCCGAAATATCTCGACCATGCCGATGCGGTGCTCGCGATGTATCACGATCAGGGCCTGCCCGTGCTAAAATACCAGGGCTTTGGCCGCGGCGTGAATATTACGCTCGGTTTACCATTTATTCGCACTTCCGTTGACCACGGCACCGCGCTTGAACTTGCGGGCCAGGGGAAAGCGGAAGTCGGCAGTTTTATCACGGCGCTTAATCTCGCCATTAAAATGATTGTTAATACTCAATGAATAATCGAGTCCATCAGGGCCACTTAGCCCGTAAACGCTTCGGGCAAAACTTTCTCAACGATCAATTTGTGATCGACAGCATTGTCTCGGCCATCAATCCACAAAAAGGTCAGGCGATTGTTGAAATCGGCCCCGGCCTCGCCGCGCTGACCGAACCGGTTGGCGAACGCCTCGACCAGCTCACCGTTATCGAGCTGGACCGCGACCTGGCCGCTCGTCTGCAAACGCATCCGTTCCTCGGACCTAAGCTGACGATTTATCAGCAGGATGCGATGACCATGAACTTTGGCGAGCTGTCGCAAAGCATGGGCCAGCCGCTGCGCGTCTTCGGCAACCTGCCGTACAATATCTCGACCCCGCTGATGTTCCATCTGTTCAGCTATACTGATGCCATTGCCGATATGCACTTTATGCTGCAAAAAGAGGTCGTCAATCGCCTGGTTGCCGGGCCGAACAGTAAGGCGTATGGTCGGTTAAGCGTAATGGCGCAGTACTACTGCCAGATCATCCCGGTGCTTGAAGTGCCGCCGAGCGCCTTTACGCCGCCGCCTAAAGTCGATTCCGCCGTAGTGCGTCTGGTGCCTTACCGCACGCTGCCGCATCCGGTGAAAGAAGTACGCGTACTGAGCCGTATCACGACAGAAGCGTTTAACCAGCGTCGGAAAACGATCCGCAACAGCCTCGGCAACCTGTTCAGCGTTGAGGTTCTGACCGAACTGGGTATCGACCCGGCGAAGCGCGCAGAGAATATTTCCGTGGCGCAGTACTGTCAGCTAGCTAACTGGTTATCTGAGAACGCGCCCACCAAGGAGAGCTAACCATGATTAATTCGCCCCGAGTATGTGTGCAGGTACAAAGCGTCTATATCGAATCGCAATCTTCTCCGGAAGAAGAGCGCTACGTCTTTGCTTATACCGTCACTATTCGCAATCTGGGGCGAACTCAGGTTCAGCTTCTTGGCCGCTACTGGCTTATCACCAACGGCCACGGTCGCGAGACCGAAGTCCAGGGTGAAGGGGTTGTCGGCGAGCAGCCGCATATTCCCGCTGGCGGTGAGTATCAATATACTAGCGGCGCGGTCATTGAAACGCCGCTGGGCACCATGCAGGGGCATTATGAGATGATCGATGTGAACGGCGCGCCGTTCTCCATTGAAGTCCCTGTTTTCCGTCTCGCAGTACCAACCCTCATCCATTAAAACAATGTCTACATACCTTATTGGCGACGTTCACGGTTGCTACGATGAACTGATCGCATTATTAGAGCAGGTGGAGTTTAACCCTGAGGTTGATACGCTGTGGCTCACGGGCGACCTGGTCGCGCGCGGCCCCGGTTCTCTGGAAGTGCTGCGTTTCGTGAAACAGCTTGGCGATAGCGTTCGCATCGTGCTGGGCAATCATGACCTGCACCTGCTGGCGGTCTTTGCGGGCATTAGCCGCAATAAACCCAAAGATCGGTTGAAATCGCTGCTTGAGGCGCCGGACGCCGACGATCTGCTCAACTGGCTGCGTCGTCAGCCGATGATGCAAATCGATGAAGAGAAAAAGCTGGTCATGGCCCACGCCGGGATCACTCCGCAGTGGGATCTGGAAACCGCCAAACAGTGCGCCCGCGATGTGGAAGCCGTGCTCGCCAGCGACTCCTATCCGTTCTTCCTCGACGCGATGTACGGCGACATGCCGAACAACTGGAGCAATGAGCTCAGTGGCCTGGCGCGCCTGCGCTTTATCTCCAACGCCTTTACCCGCATGCGCTACTGCTTCCCGAACGGGCAGCTGGATATGTACGCCAAAGAGGCGCCGGAAAACGCCCCCGCGCCGCTGAAACCGTGGTTTGCCATTCCCGGGCCGGTGGCCAACGAATACAGCATTGCCTTTGGTCATTGGGCTTCACTGGAAGGAAAAGGCACGCCGGAAGGCATTTACGCGCTGGATACCGGCTGCTGCTGGGGCGGCGATCTGACCTGTCTGCGCTGGGAAGATAAAACGTACTTCACCCAGCGATCGAACCGGCAGACAAATCTTGATGAAGGCGAGGCGATCGCCTCCTGAAGAGAGTCACCCCGGTGAACGAACGCCACCGGGGGAAACCTTAGCGACGCTCCAGGATCTCGAAGCAGTAGCTATGGGAATTCTGCGCATCGGCATCGTGGAACTCGCTGAATACCGACTCCCACTCGTCCGGGTCGTAATCCGGGAAATGAGTATCGCCCTCCACCTCCGCATCAATATGCGTCAGATAGAGCTTGTGCGCTTTCGGCAGGAACTGCTCATACACGCGACCGCCGCCGATCACCATCATCTCTTCCACATCGCCGCAGGCGGCAATCGCTTCATCAACCGACTTGACCCACTGCACGCGATCGTCGGTGCCGGGCTGGCTGCTAATCACGATATTTTTACGTCCCGGTAACGGGCGACCGATGGATTCCCAGGTAAGACGCCCCATCACTACCGGTTTGTTTAAGGTATTGCGCTTAAACCAGGCGAGATCGGCAGGCAGGTTCCATGGCATGGCGTTTTCCATACCAATGACGCGATCTACCGCTAACGCCGCAATCAGACTGATCATTAAATAATTCCCGAATGCAAAAAATTGTCGCCACTATACGGAAAGCGTAATACTTCGTCGACTGGGCGAAGGGTAAAGAATCAGAAAATTTTAAGTTTTGCTGGCGAGCCCACGTAAGCCCCGTGAGCCGCCAGAACAGGATTTAAATTGAAAACAAAATGTTACTTGTAAAGCTAACGTAACACCCTGAATTTACCCTATAGCGAGGGCTTATTCTCCGGCTCATCGGCGATGTCGCCGGTATGCCGTCCCTCTTCCGTCCCCTGCCAGCCGTGACGCTGAACCAGCGATAAATGATTGCGGTCCTCGTTAATAATGCCGGTCAGCATATCGCTGGTGCGCTTGAATACCGCCACCCGGGAAGCCGCGTCGTTTTCCGCCATCGCCACCATCTCTTCGACCATTTGCAGGTTGAAACGGCGGAACAGATCGGCGCGTTCGCGGGCCTCATACGCGCCGAGGCCCAGCGCTTCCAGCGTCATGCGCCCGGACTTCAGCGCCGCTTCGAAGGTTTCGCGCTCCGGCGCTTCGACCCCGGCCTGGCGCAGCTTAATATAATGATCGACATCGCGGGCGCGGGAGATGATCTGCAGATGCGGGAAATGCTCTTTTGCCAGCTCCGCCAACTGCAGATTCGTCTGCGGATCGTCGATGGCGTTAATCAGCACTTCCGCTTTTTCCGCCCCCGCCGACTCCAGCAGGTCTACCCGCGTCGCATCGCCGTAGAACACCTTCATATCAAACTTACGCAGGGTATCAACATGGTCGGGATCGTGATCGAGGATCACCATCTTCACGCCGCTGGAGAGCAGCACGCGGCCGGCAATCTGCCCGTAACGACCGAAACCAGCGATAATCACCCGCGGCTGCTCTTCATCAATTTCATCGGCTTCGCGCTCCTGACCGCTGGCGGATTTCTCCAGCCGGGTCAGCAGCACCAGCAGGATCGGCGTCGCCGCCATCGATAGCGCCACGGCCAGGGTCAGCGCCTTCGCCCACTCGCTATCCAGGACATCGGCCATCTGCGCCGCGCCGAAAACCACGAAGGCGAATTCGCTTCCCTGCCCCAGCAGCACCGCAAACCAGCGGCGCTGGGCGCGCGGCACGCCTAACGGCCGGGCGATCAGCCACAGCATCAGGGATTTAATCACCAGGAATCCCACCAGCAAAATCAGGATCCGCAGCGGATGGGTGACCAGGGTACCGAAGTCGATAGACATGCCGACGCCGATAAAAAACAGCCCCAGCAGCAGGCCCTTAAACGGCTCAATATCGCTCTCCAGGGCGTGGCGGTACTCCGAGCTCGCCAGCAGCACCCCGGCAAGGAAGGCCCCCATCGCCATCGACAGCCCGACCTCTTCCAACAGCAGACCGAAACCAAACACCAGGAACAGGGCCACGGCGCTGAAGACTTCGCGCAGGCCGGAGCGCGCGACAAAACGCAGCATCGGCCGGGTCAGATAGCGCCCGAGCGCCACCACCAGCGCCAGCGCGCCCGCCACTTTCAGCGCCGAGAGCGCAAACGCGCCCAGGGTCGTCGAGCCGCCGCTCGCCGCCAGTAGCGGGATCATCGCCACCAGAGGAATGGCCGCGATATCCTGAAACAGCAGCACCGCAAAAGCGCTGCGGCCCAGCTGCGTGACCGTCAGGTTACGTTCGTTCATCGCCTGCATGGCGATCGCCGTTGAGGAGAGCGCCAGAGTCATGCCAATCAGCTCGGCAACCTGCCAACGCAGACCAAGCGACATGCAGAACAGGCCGATCAGCACGCCGCAGACGACCATCTGCAGCGCCCCGCCGCCGAACACCGAGGCACGCAGTTTCCACAGCCGTTGGGGATCCAGCTCCAGGCCGATAACAAAAAGCATCAGCACCACGCCGATTTCGGCAAAATGCAGAATCGACTCGGCGTCGGTGACCAGCCGCAGCCCCCACGGGCCAATAATACAGCCGGCAATTAAATAGCCGAGTACCGACCCCAGCCCAAGACGTACGGCAATCGGCACAATCAGCGCGGCGGATCCTAAATAGATCAGCGCCTGTATCAACGTATGGCTATCCATTATTGTGCGCCTCCTGCCATTCGATTAAGCGTTGACGATAGCGGCGCGCCTGCGCCTGAAGGGTTTCGTCATCGCAGATAAAAGTGCAATGCATCGCGAACGGCGGCAACCATTTCATGCCGCAATACAGCGCGGTGGCCTGCAGCGGCTGCGCCAGCACGTCGAAACCGGGGAAGGAACCAATATCAAAGTGGCTTTCGCCGCCGCCGGTGGTGACCGCCCACATCAATGACTTACCGCGTAATGCGATACCGTTGTGCCCATACGCCCAGCCGTGCGCCAGTACCTTATCCAGCCACAGCTTCAGCAACGGCGGTACGCTGTACCATTGCATCGGATGCTGCCAGATGACCAGATCGGCACGGGCCAGCGCGGCCTGCTCGGCGGCGATATCGATATTGAAATCGGGATAAAGTTGATAGAGGGAGCGTATCTCTACGCCGTCAAGCGTCCCTGCCTGTTCAAGCATCCGCTTATTCGCATGCGAGTGCTGCGGATAAGGGTGCGCATAAATTATGAGGATCATTGATTAGCCTGCGTTTACTCTTGTTGTAATCAGCAAGAGTGTAGACAGTTAATGCTGATACTTACAGCTTCCGTTGGCGTAACCGCAGGAATTGGGGGTGCCTGACACCCCGCGAGTCATGGCCGGTTTGCCCGCTACAGGCGTCGGTCTTGCGCATTTGGATAGCTTAATGGCACGCTTTTTTAATTCCGCTAACCCGGCTTTTTACCGTCTCGTTATGATTTTTATCTAACGTATCAATATAGCGTAAAAACTGCGGCCCAATATCCGAATGGCAAATGGACCGTATCGCCTCATCATTAAATGTCTCGCCTGTATTGGGCCAGTGACTCCTATAAAAGTCATCAGCGGCGATCTCCCACAATTGTCGATCAGGGATGTTCGGTTGGTTACGTAACTGTGTATTCAGCAAAAGGGGAAAGATCTCAATTGCGTCCTTATTTGTTTCCAGCGAGGCATTATGGAAAGCGTTCTTAACGCGCCGTGCCGCGTAGGCTAAAACAAGGCTATTACCTTTATTATAATACAATTCAGGATCCTGCCAGTTTATGCGGGGAATGACCTGCTGAATGATATCTTTTTTGCCAAACATAACGACATAGAATAATAAATTAGTACTGCCGGAATAATACTTGCCAATATCAATTTGTTGACGCAATAACGAAGGTTGTTTTTTTAATATATCAACAAATTTATCCGTTTCTCCGCCAAGAACATAGCTTGCCGCAGTTAATATTTCTGAACCTGGTTGAGAATACTTTGCAAATAATCTCATAGCGCGAACATCCGCGTTTTGAATGGTACGATCAATAATAGCGGCACCCGTTTGGGTTTTAGCTAATTCAGGAAATGCGGAAAGCAGCAGTTCGGCTTGCTTAATAACGCTATCGGGGTGGGTGGGTCTTTTATAATAAACATCGATCGGCTGGGCAAAGGTATGCTCCAGTCCTGTCCATTGTGCAGGAGCAGCATAAACAATGTCCTGAGCCTGCTTGCGCTCTGCGGCAGATGAAGCCTGAATAGCGTCAATAAAAACCTGCAGCGCCGTTAAATTTTGAGAATGGATGGCCTCGAAAAAGGGAATGGTATAATAATCACTCTGATTCGCAACGTAATCAAAAGAGCCTTGCCGGTTTTTTAATGGGCTACCCAACTGCTGTACAAAATATTGATATAACTCTTTCGGCAATGATTTATCATAGATGGCAAATAAATAGATTTCGTATTGTTCCTGCTGAGATTTACTTTTAAACAAGCGGTCAAACTCGGGTAATTTTTGCACTGTAAACTTACCCAGCCTGAACTCAGCAATGCTGTTCGCGCGGTCCCGTTCGGCAAAAGACATGTCGACCTGTTCCATTGATGGGCCAATAAATTTATTGGCGATAAGCGCAAAGGTCAGCAAAGTCAACGCATGAATAAATCCCGCATTTTTTACGGAAAAAGCGCTAAAAAGTATTAACGCTAAAATCAACGCGGCGCCGGCAGCCCAACTAAAATAAATAAAGTGATCAAGTGTAAATGTATATAAAAAACCTAAATACTTATAAACCGCACACAATATTATCGCAGCAAAAAACAGAAAAACATAGGCTACTGACATGTTTTTCCCAATAACCCTACCTTTACTCCATAAAATAAGGAAAATCAGGAATCCCCCACCGATGAGCGCGGGGATAATAAAAACGCAGAAGATAACAAACAAAAAACCGTTACCATTCATTGAAACCATCCATATTTATCACCTGTTGTATATTCCATTTCCATTGTTTTTTATGCGTATCAGGAACATCGGTAACTTAAAACAGAACGAGTATAGAATTAAAAATAAAAAGAATAAATGGATTAGTCACGGGCTGGTTGCAGTTTGCGTAAGACGTTACTGATGGCAGGGCAACACACTATTTTAATCGGCGTTTTTGAAACAGAATAAACCATTGCCGAACCGGCCCCGCCGTACTCCTCGCGAGGCCAGAGATAACGCTTAGTTATCCAGTTCATCCATCGATTTAACCTGATCGCGATTGATCTGCTCGGTACGACCGGTTTCCGCATTTTTGTAGGACACCAGACCGGTGTCGTCATCTACCTGCGGTTTGCCGTCGGTCACAATGGTTCTGCCGTCGGTCGTTTTCAACGACTGATTAGATGAACAACCGGCCACGGTAAGAAGCGCGGCGGCGGCGAAAACAGCTGCGGTGAGGGGCTTATAGTGCATCGTGTTTCTCTCCCATTATTCAGTCATATTCATTATCACCCTAACCATCTTAGGCTAGCTGACTGACCGGGGAGAGAAAACCAGAACTCTCCGAAGTAGGCTGTTAACGCCGATCCCCCTGTTTTTGTTCGAAGTTCACCGCCGCGCCGATCAGGTTAGCCTCGTTGCGGTACTGGCAGAGCACCACGTGCGGGAGAAATTCCGTTAACGCTTTTTCATTGACCAGCTCGGCCAGGCGTTGCTTAATACCACCGAAAATCTTATCGCTGGCGGAGATACCGCCGCCGATAATCAGACAGTCTGGGTCATAGCACACCTGCAAATTCAGTAAGCCTACCGCCATCCAGTGGTAAAACTGCGCCACTTCCTGCTGCGCGATATTGTCGCCCTCCTCGGCCAGGCGAAAGACATCCTCTCCGGAGACGGAGTCAGCCGCCAGCGACATGCGCCGGGCATAACGACGCGCCGTAGCGACGGCGGTTGCCAGTTCGCTAAAGGTTTGCCCCTCGTGCAGGGTCATCATGCCAAATTCGCCGGCGTAGCGATGGCTGCCGTGGCGCAGGACTTTATTGTCGACAATCGCGCCACCGATACCTGAACCGGCAATCACAAACAGTACGCTGTCATACTCGCGGCCCGCGCCCAATGCCGCCTCGGCGATACCCGCCGAGTTGGCGTCGTTCTCAATGCATACCGGAAGTGAAAACAGCCCGGAAAGCTCTTCGACGATGGGAAAGTGATGAATATAGGGAATGGCGCTCAGGCCGCTAATGACCCCGCTCTGCGGATCCACACACCCGGGAGCACTAATTGAGATCCCATCAATGGCGTAGCGCGGCTGGAACTGTTGATAAAGATCCAATAGCCGATTTTTCATCTCTTCCCAGCTATCAGGCGTCTCAACCGATGCGGTGTCCTTCAGCTCCCCCTGCTGCCAGACGCCATATTTAATCGATGTACCGCCCCAATCAAACAAAAGTATCGCCATGTAGTTATCCTTGCGTGCGTCATGAAATGGTTTTGTTCCATTAAGGATGAACCCTCCCGCCCCGTTTCGCTTTATCGCGACGCAAAAAAAAGCGCCTCCGGCGTTGGCCACCGGAGGCGCTTTTACTGGCAGATGAGATTACTTTTTAATCTGCGCGTGCATTTCCTGTACCGAGGTCACCTTCTCCATCGCGTTGGCATTCAGCGCCATTGCGGTAGCGAAACCGCCGTTCAGCGTGGTGTCGTAGTGCACCTTGTACTGCAGCGCGCTGCGGCGAATCAGCTTGGAGTCTTCAATCGCCTGACGGCCCGCGGTGGTGTTGATGATGTAGGTATATTCGCCATTCTTGATACGGTCCTGAATGTGCGGACGGCCTTCATGCACCTTGTTCACCAGACGCGGGTTGATGCCGGCTTCGCCCAGCACAATCGCGGTACCGTGGGTCGCATCCAGCTCGAAGCCAAACTTCAGCAGTTTTGCCGCCAGATCCACCACGCGCTCTTTGTCGCCTTCGCGAACGGAGAGCAGCGCGCGCCCTTGTTTCTTCATCGTCGAGTTGCTGCCCAGCTGCGCCTTGGCGAACGCTTCCGCGAAGGTGCGGCCTACGCCCATGACTTCACCGGTAGAGCGCATTTCCGGCCCTAACAGCGGGTCAACGCCCGGGAATTTGTTAAACGGCAGCACCACCTCTTTCACCGAGTAGTACGGCGGGATGATCTCTTTGGTTACGCCCTGCTGGGCCAGCGTTTGGCCGACCATTACGCGCGCCGCGACTTTTGCCAGCGGTACGCCGGTGGCTTTCGAGACGAACGGGACGGTACGCGCCGCGCGCGGGTTGACTTCAATCAGGTAGACTTCGTTGTTTTTAACCGCAAACTGCACGTTCATCAGGCCGCGAACCTGCAGCTCAAAGGCCAGCTTCTGCACCTGCTCGCGCATCACATCCTGAATTTCCTGGCTCAGGGTGTAGGCCGGCAGTGAACACGCGGAGTCGCCGGAGTGCACGCCCGCCTGCTCGATATGCTCCATGATGCCGCCAATCAGCACCATTTCGCCGTCGCAGATTGCATCGACGTCGACTTCAACCGCATCGTCAAGGAAGCGGTCCAGCAGCACCGGCGCATCGTTAGAGACGCTGACCGCGGTCTGGAAGTAGCGACGCAGGTCGATTTCATCGTAGACGATTTCCATGGCGCGGCCGCCAAGCACGTAGGACGGGCGCACCACCAGCGGGTAGCCAATCTCTTTCGCCTTTTCGACCGCCATTTCGATCGCGGTCACGGTGGCGTTGGCCGGCTGCTTCAGCTTCAGGCGGTCAACTGCGTGCTGGAAGCGTTCGCGGTCTTCCGCGCGGTCGATAGCATCCGGGCTGGTGCCGATAACCGGCACGCCAGCCGCTTCCAGCGCGCGCGCCAGCTTCAGCGGAGTCTGGCCGCCGTACTGTACGATAACGCCTTTTGGCTTCTCTATACGCACGATTTCCAGCACGTCTTCCAGGGTTACCGGCTCGAAGTAGAGGCGGTCTGAGGTGTCGTAGTCGGTGGAGACGGTTTCCGGGTTACAGTTGACCATAATGGTCTCGTAGCCGTCTTCGCGCAGCGCCAGGGAGGCGTGGACGCAGCAGTAGTCGAATTCGATGCCCTGGCCGATACGGTTTGGGCCGCCGCCGAGCACCATGATCTTGTCGCGGTCAACGGACGGGTTCGCTTCGCACTCGTCTTCATAAGTGGAGTACATGTAGGCGGTGTCGGTGGCGAATTCCGCCGCGCAGGTATCCACGCGCTTGTAGACCGGGTGCAGGTCGTACTGGTCGCGCAGCTTGCGGATTTCCGCTTCGCGCACGCCAGCCAGCTTCGCCAGACGCGCATCGGCAAAGCCTTTGCGCTTTAGCTGACGCAGGAAGTCGGCGTCGAGGCCGGTAATACCGACTTCAGCCACTTTCTCCTCCAGACGCACCAGCTCTTCAATCTGTACCAGGAACCAGCGGTCAATATTGGTCAGGTTGAACACGCCATCAACGGAGAGGCCCGCGCGGAAAGCGTCAGCGATGTACCAGATACGCTCTGCGCCAGCATCTTTCAGTTCGCGGCGAATCTTGGTCAGTGCTTCCGGGTCATCAAGGCTCACTTTCGGGTCGAAACCAGTGGCGCCCACTTCCAGGCCGCGCAGCGCTTTCTGCAGGGATTCCTGCTGGGTGCGACCAATCGCCATCACTTCGCCCACCGATTTCATCTGGGTGGTGAGGCGGTCGTTAGCGCCGACGAATTTTTCAAAGTTGAAGCGCGGGATTTTAGTCACGACGTAGTCGATGGACGGTTCAAACGACGCCGGGGTACGGCCGCCGGTGATATCGTTCATCAGCTCATCAAGGGTGTAACCTACCGCCAGCTTCGCCGCGACTTTGGCAATCGGGAAGCCGGTGGCTTTCGAGGCCAGCGCCGAGGAGCGGGAGACGCGCGGGTTCATCTCGATAACGATCAGGCGACCATCTTTCGGGTTCACCGAGAACTGAACGTTGGAACCGCCGGTTTCGACGCCGATTTCACGCAGTACCGCCATCGAGGCGTTACGCATGATTTGGTACTCTTTGTCGGTCAGGGTTTGCGCCGGCGCCACGGTGATGGAGTCGCCGGTATGGATGCCCATGGCGTCGAAGTTTTCGATAGAGCAGACGATGATGCAGTTGTCGTTTTTATCACGCACCACTTCCATCTCGTACTCTTTCCAGCCGATTAGCGATTCATCAATCAGCAGCTCGTTAGTCGGCGAGAGATCCAGGCCGCGTTCGCAGATTTCTTCGAACTCTTCACGGTTGTAGGCAATACCGCCGCCGGTGCCGCCCATGGTAAAGGAAGGACGGATGATGCACGGGAAGCCAACGTCAGCGGCAACCGCCAGCGCTTCTTCCATGGTATGGGCGATGCCGGAACGCGCGGTGTCGAGGCCGATTTTCTTCATCGCCACGTCGAAACGGCGGCGGTCTTCGGCTTTATCAATCGCATCGGCGGTGGCGCCAATCATGGTCACGCCGAACTCGGCCAGCACGCCCTGACGCTCCAGCTCCAGCGCGCAGTTCAGCGCCGTCTGGCCGCCCATAGTCGGCAGAACCGCATCCGGACGCTCTTTCTCAATAATCTTGCGCACCACTTCCCAGTGAATCGGCTCGATGTAGGTGGCATCGGCCATTTCCGGGTCGGTCATGATGGTAGCCGGGTTAGAGTTCACCAGAATGACGCGGTAACCCTCTTCGCGCAGCGCTTTACACGCCTGGGCGCCGGAGTAGTCAAACTCACACGCCTGACCGATAACAATCGGGCCCGCGCCCAGAATCAGGATGCTTTTTATATCTGTACGTTTTGGCATGGCTCTCTTAACTCCTGATTATTTCGCGGACTGACGGTACTGCTCAATTAATTCGATAAAATGGTCGAACAGCGGTGCGGCATCGTGCGGGCCAGGGCTCGCTTCCGGGTGCCCCTGGAAGCTGAACGCCGGTTTGTCGGTACGGTGAATGCCCTGCAGGGTGCCGTCGAACAGCGACTTGTGGGTCACGCGCAGGTTAGCGGGCATAGACGCTTCATCCACCGCAAAACCGTGGTTCTGCGCGGTGATCATCACCACGTTGTTATCCATATCTTTTACCGGATGGTTGCCGCCGTGGTGGCCGAACTTCATCTTCACGGTCTTCGCGCCGCTCGCCAGCGCCAGCAGCTGATGGCCGAGGCAGATGCCGAATACTGGAATGTCGGTTTCCAGGAACTTCGTAATCGCGTCGATAGCGTAATCACAAGGCGCCGGGTCGCCAGGGCCGTTGGACAGGAAAATACCGTCCGGATTCATCTTCAGCACCTCTTCGGCGGAGGTCTGCGCCGGAACCACCGTCAGACGGCAGCCGCGATCGACCAGCATGCGCAGAATGTTGCGCTTGGCGCCGAAATCGTAGGCCACCACGTGGAACGGCAGCTCGCTTTCCGCTTTGGCTTCCGGCAGGTCTCCCGCCAGCGTCCAGCTCCCCTGCGTCCAGCTGTAGGTTTCTGCGGTCGTCACTTCCTTCGCCAGATCCATACCGTTGAGGCCCGGGAACGCTTTCGCTTTTTCCAGCGCCAGCTGCGCGTCCGGACTGTCGCCGGCGATGATGCAGCCGTTCTGCGCGCCTTTTTCACGCAGCAGACGGGTCAGCTTACGCGTATCGATATCGGCAATCGCCACGATGTTATGGCGCTTCAGATAAGAAGAGAGGTCTTCGGTATTGCGGAAGTTGCTGGCAATCAGCGGCAGATCGCGAATGACCAGACCCTGAGCATGTACCTGAGAAGACTCTTCATCGGCGGCATTGGTGCCGACGTTGCCGATATGGGGATAGGTTAGAGTGACGATTTGGCGGGAATAGGAAGGATCAGTGAGGATTTCTTGATAACCGGTCATTGAAGTATTGAAAACGACTTCCCCAACCGCCGTGCCGGTAGCCCCTATGGCCCGACCGTGAAACTGGGTTCCGTCTTCCAGAACCAATAGCGCTGACTTAATCAAAACACCCTCCAGAGAATATCCACTCACTTTATTTGCATATTAATTCATAATGTAGATCTGAATCAATGCAAATCTGTTGCCCGCAGAATTTTGGCAAACGGCGGCATTCTGGAGAGATGGCCGGTAAAAGTCAACTTAAAGCGGATATTTTTAATCTTGTTTCAGGCGACTATTCAGCAATACCGGTCTTAACGGGCAAAAAGATCAACTAACTAGCCTGGGAAAACGCTTGCGGAGGTGGATGATTGTAAAATCTTAGCGCAGGGATTGAAAAAGTAGACCGGACGGTCAAAATTTACAATAAAACAACAAAAAATACGCAGATAACGTATTATTTTGTAGCTTTAACCATAAAAAATATCTAAAACCCAAAAAATAAAAAAGGGCAATAAAATATTGCCCCTTGCAATCAATTACTTATTGAATGCAATAACCACATCACGATGGGTAATAATCGTTATAAAGAGTTCAGTTCAAGCACATCACGCATATCAAAAAGACCGTTTTTCTTACCTTTCAACCATAAAGCAGAGCGTACGGCGCCATTAGCAAAAGTCATCCGGCTGGAGGCCTTGTGACTGATTTCAATGCGTTCACCGATATCCGCAAACATCGCCGTATGCTCACCGACGATATCCCCGGCGCGGACGGTCGCAAAACCGATAGTGCCGGGAACGCGTTCGCCGGTGTAGCCTTCGCGACTGTAGACCGCACACGCTTTCAGATCTTTATCCAGGGCACCGGCAATCGCTTCGCCCATCGCCAGCGCCGTACCCGATGGCGCATCCACTTTGTGGCGATGATGCGCTTCGATAATCTCAATATCGGTATAGTCGCCCATCACCTTCGCTGCCTTCTCCAGCAACTTGAGCATCACGTTGACGCCAACGCTGAAGTTGGCGGCAAAGACGATGGCGATCTCCTGCGAAGCCTCGCGGATTGCCTGTTTGCCGGCGTCGTCAAAACCGGTGGTGCCGATAACCATTCCTTTACCGTGTTGACGGCAAAAGGCGAGATGGTTCAGCGTGCCTTCCGGGCGGGTAAAGTCGATGAAAACGTCGAAATCGTCTTTTACCGCCTCAAGGCTGCTTTGCACCACAACCCCCGCCTTGCCTGCGCCCGCCAGCTCGCCCGCGTCGCTACCGAGCAGCGACGAACCTTCGCGCTCCAGCGCCGCGCCAAGCGCCGCGCCGTCCATCTGCTGTACTGCCTGAATTAACTGGCGTCCCATCCGGCCGCCCGCGCCCGCGATGGCCACGCGGATTTGTGCATCATGCATAGCTATTCTCTTTTGTTAATACTACGTAAATTGTTTTCAGAGTAACCAGCCCATCGATGGGCCGCTACTCAAAAACACCGATAATTAGAAATTTATGACAAACTGCCGCCGATATCAGTAAAAACTATAAGATTGTGCCGGGAATTTGCCGTTGAGTAGTGAGGAGAGAGGAGCAAGCGCGGTCCGCAACCCCGGATCGGCCCTCTGCTGGCCAATCCGGGTAAACCGTCGAGATAAAAGCGAGCGATTAGTGCAGGAACAGCTCCCCGGCCGGGAAACCGGACAGGAACGAGGTGACCGCCAGCAGGTCGGCGCTGCCGCCGGGGCTAAGGTGACGAACAATCAGTTCATCATCCAGCTGGCGAAGCGCTTCCAGACCGCCGTCGGTCAGCACACCGCCTTCCCACAGCAGCCTTTGCGCCTGCTGCTGCACAAAATTCAGCCCTTCAAGCCCGCCGCGCGACACCAGGTTGGTGTCGTCATTCCAGGCCATCAGGTGCTGCAGGGTCTGCAATAACGCCAGATTGGTATCGCCGGTCTCCGCCATAACGCGATTGAATACCGGCATCGCCTGGGTGCGCACGGTGCGAAAGCCACTCTCCGCTTCGCCCCGGGCGCCGGAGAGCCCGTAGCGCAGGAAATGACCTTCGCCTTTACTCACCTTCTTTCCCGCGGCAGAGGAGAGCTCACGCCCGACCAGCCCCCGGCAGAAGCGGGCCACCTGATCGCAAACCCGGTGCTGCTCAACCGGCTCCCCTCTGGCCACCAACCTTCCCACCGCCGCGCTGAGCAGGCCAAAAGCGAAGATCGCGCCGCGATGGGTATTCACTCCGCCGGTGGCTGCCAGCATATCCGTCTCGCAGGCCATGCCCACCGGACGCAGCATCGTCAGCACCTTTTCCGGCATGATATTGGCGGTGTCGTGGCCCATAATGAAAAACTTCTCCATCCACGGGGCGACAACCGCCGTGCTGGCCTCAAAGGAGGCCAGATCCATATCCCGATGCGCGCCGGCGTTACGAATATCCACCAGCCCGGGCTTCGGCGTCAGGCGAACTTCGGTCAGCAGCGCCCGTTCCACACGGGAAACAATCTCCTCCGCCGCGATCGTTTGCCGACTTACCTGGCGATGCTGGCCCACCATCACTTCGCTCATAGCCTTCCCTCCTCAATGCGTTTAGCTGGCGGTTTTGACCTGATGAATCACATCAATCACCGAACCATCGCGATAGCGCACCACGGCGACAACCCGGTCGGTAAACTCGATAGGCTCAGGCTTGCCGGTCAAAAGCTCAGCGCGCTGTTGCAGCTCTTCAATGGTCATTAGCGGAATACCCGCGTTACGCAGGTTATCAATCAGATCCTGACGCGCCGGGTTAACGGCGATACCGTGGTCGGTCACCAGCACATCCACGCTGGCGCCCGGCGTCACGCGGGTCAGCACCTTCTCCACCACGCACGGAATGCGCCCACGCACTAGCGGCGCGGTGATAATAGTTAAATCCGCGCCCGCCGCGGTATCGCTGTGGCCGCCGGATGCACCGCGCAGCACGCCGTTGGAACCGGTCATCACGTTAACGTTGAATCCGGTGTCGATTTCCAGCGCACTCAGCATCACCACGTTCAGGCGCTCGCAGGAGATACCTTTTGAGCTTGGGTTTGCATACTGGTTGGCGGAAATTTCAATATGGTTAGGATTATTCGCCAGCGAACGCGCGGCATCGCCGTCGAAGGACTGGGTATCCAGCAGCGCTTTGATCAACCCTTTTTCATGCAGATCGACCATCGTGCCGGTGATGCCGCCCAGGCCAAAGCTGGCGGTGATCTCATTGCGACGCATCTTATCTTCGAGGAAGCGGGTCACCGCCAGCGAGGCGCCGCCGGTACCGGTTTGCAAAGAGAAGCCGTCTTTAAAATAACCGGAGTGCTCGATCACTTTCGCCGCCTGGCGGGCGATCAGCAGTTCGCGCGGGTTGCTGGTCAAACGGATCGCCCCGGCGGTGATTTTCGCCGGATCGCCGACCTCGTCGACCTGCACGATCAGATCGACCTGATCCTGGGCGATGCTGGCCGGATAGTTTGGATAATCCACCCACTCTTCGGTCAGCAGCACCACGCATTTGGCGGCATCGGCATCCACTTTGGCGTAGCCCAGCGATCCGCAGCGGGATTTACCGCTAAAGCCGTTGGCGTTGCCGTATTCATCGCAGCACGGCACGCCGAGGAACGCCACGTCAATGTTTAGCTCGCCGCTTTGTACTAAATACGCGCGGCCGCCGTGGGAGTGGATTTGGACCGGATTTTCCATCAGACCGGCGGAGATCTCTTCTCCCAGCTTACCGCGCAGGCCGGAGGTGTAAATCTGGCGGATCACGCCATTTTTAATATGTTCAATCAGCGGCCAGTGGGCGTCGATCAGCGAGCTTGAGGCCAGCGTCAGATCGCGAAAGCCCATTTCAGCCAGCTTCGCCACCACCATATTGACCACCTTGTCACCGCCGCGAAAGGCGTGGTGAAAAGAGATGGTCATGCCGTTTTGCAGGCCCGAACGGCGAATCGCCTCCTCCAGCGAGGCGCAGATTTTACGTTGGCGCTTTTCGCTTTCGCTGGCCAGCCACGGGCTTTTCGCCGTCACGCCCGCATAGGGCGCTAATCCTTCCGGCATCACGTACTGCTGATTAAGCATTGCTACGGTCTCTTTCATTATTTGCTCCTTAATCACGAATGCCGGAAGCCGACAGCGCCACGACTTTGCGCGCATGGTCGATAATCGGTCCATCTATCATCTTACCGTTCAGCGATACCACGCCCAGACCGCGCTCTTCCGCCTCTTCCGCCGCCGCGATCACATCGCGCGCATGCTCAACGTCTTTCAGGGTTGGGGCATAAACCTGATGCAGCAGTTCAATCTGGCGCGGGTTGACCAGCGATTTGCCGTTAAAGCCGAGGTTTTTCGCCAGATTCGCTTCCGCGAGGAAACCTTCTTCATTGTTAATGTCCGACCACACCACGTCATAGGCCGCGATCCCGGCGACGCGCGCCGCGTGCAGCACCGCGCAGCGGGCATAAAACAGCTCGGTGCCGTCGCCGCGGCAGGTGCCCATATCCATCACGTAGTCAAAGGCCGCCAGCGCGATCGCCGACAGACGCGGGCTGGAGCGCGCGATCTCGACCGCATTCACCACCCCCAGCGCCGACTCAATCGCCGCCATGAGCTTAGTGCTGCCCACTTCCCGTCCGCACTCGCGTTCAATCCGCTCGACGTGCGCTTCCAGTTCATGGATATCTTCTTTGCTGTCGGTCTTCGGCAGGCGCACCATATCCACCCCCGCGCGCACTACCGCCTCCAGATCGGCGAGGCCAAACGGCGTATTGAGCGGGTTAATACGCACCACGGTTTCCACATCCCGATAGAGCGGATGCTGTAGCGCGTGATGCACCAGCAGGCGGGCGGTATCTTTTTCACGGAGCGAAACGGCATCTTCGAGGTCAAACATCACCGCGTCAGCGCCGTACACAAACGAGGTGCTTAACATCGCGGCGTTGGCGCCGGGGATAAACAGCATACTGCGACGAGGTTTCATAGCTGGCTCCATTGCAGTTGAGATTGTTGCGCCGCGCGCAGCGCCGCGGCCTGAACGCGAGCCTTCAGCACGCACTCCAGCGCGCCTTTATCATCGACGACCACATTCGCGCGAGTGACACCAAGCTGCGCCAGGGTCTCTCTGACCACCTGCTCAATCGCCGCGCCGAACTGCTGCTTCACAATACTGTCGATTTCAAGCTGAATACCCGGCTCATTGGCAGGCCCAATCCTGACCATGACATCGCTGGATTCCAGCGTGCCGGCCAGGGCGTCAATCATCATTTCCATAGAGGCTGATCCTTAGTTATGGAGGTAATATCTAGGCGGTTTGATGTTCGCTTTCCGCCAGCTGCATCAGAAAAGAGAGCGTTCCCGGCGGAACCAGCGGCGCAATAGCCGACCACTGGCGCTCCTTATAGAGTTTGCGCACCCGTGAAGCCGAAATCGGTGCGCCGTCTTTCTCGACCCGCTCCAGCTCCACCACCTGAATCGCGGGCGTCTCGCCGGGCGCTTCCAGCAGTTCCTTCATGCGCAGGTTGTAGTTACGGGTTAAAGAGCACAGCGGCTCGCTACCGACAAAACGGTGGGTAATCTGTAGCGCCGGGGCTAAATGTTCGCGGAAAAGCTGTAGGTCGATCTGGCAGTGGCAATCATCGACCACGCCTTTATCTTTGAGGAAATAGCCGGGGAAAGTCGCCCGGGAGATCAGATAAGCCGAACCTGGATGTAAGGTCACGTTGGCGATCCCGGCGATCCCCTGTTCAATCAGCGCCACGCGATCCTGATAGCTGAAAAATGAAGCGTCTTCTTTCACCACAAACAGATGCAGCCAGTCGCACTGGCGAGCGGCCTGCTCTACCAGCCAACGGTGTCCCAGGGTAAAGGGATTGGCGTTCATCACGATAGCGCCGATTTTTTCCCCGGGCTGGCGGTACATGGTCAGTTGGCGGCAATAGCGCGCCAGGCGTTCGCGGCTATTTTCCATTAACACCGCCTGGTCACCCGCGCGGGCGATAGGCCAGAATCCGGCGCTGGAAAATAGCGCCGCGTTATCGGGTTTAGTGAACAGGAACAGCTCGCTGCGGCCCAGCTCATACGCCAGGGTCATCAGCTCAGTCAGCAGCTTCAGGCTGAGCCCTTCTCCCTGCAACGACGGGTCGACGGCAATACACTTCAGGACGCATCCGGCAATCGCGCCGCAGCCGACAATGCGCCGCTGATCCTCGGCGACAATCACCCTTTCGCAATCCGCCTCCAGCGAGAGCTGATGCTGATGAAGAAAGAGGTCAACGGCCTCTCGCCGCCGGGGATCTTTTTGTACGGTGACGCGTTTTATTATCAGATTCATTTTTTAGCGCTTCATTAACCAAAAACGGACTGTATTTCGCCACCGTTCCCGCAGCGGTTCTTTTATTTAAATCACATTTTTCCGCGTACCTTAATTGGCTTTATGGTTTTTATGTTGTTAATTAATTCAGAAGAATAAAAACAATTAAATTAATTAAAAACACGGCCAATCAGTGAAGATAATCACATATCGCCGTGGAACATATTTATTATTATGCCGCCGTTCTATTATTGCTTGTTCTAACGCCATTATTCCTTTTTTTAACAGGGTGACGTCATATGACTAATATGAGCCAGGCTCCATCTGCGGAGAAAAAAGGCGTTAGCGATATTCTGGGGTTTAAAATCTTCGGCATGCCGCTACCGCTTTACGCCTTTGCGTTAATCACTTTACTACTTTCACATTTTTATAATGCCCTGCCGACCGACATTGTCGGCGGCTTCGCCATCATGTTTATTATTGGCGCTGTTTTTGGAGAAATTGGCAAACGCCTGCCAATCTTCAATAAATATATCGGCGGCGCGCCGGTGATGATCTTCCTCGTTGCCGCCTATTTCGTTTACGCTGGCATTTTTACCCAGAAAGAAATTGAGGCGATCACCAATGTGATGGATAAAAGTAATTTCCTGAATTTATTCATCGCCGTGTTGATTACCGGCGCCATTCTCTCGGTTAACCGTAAACTGCTGCTGAAATCTCTGCTCGGCTATATTCCAACCATCTTAATGGGGATCCTCGGCGCATCCATCTTCGGTATTCTTATCGGCTTGTGCTTCGGTATTTCCGTAGACCGCATCATGATGCTGTACGTCCTGCCGATTATGGGCGGCGGCAACGGCGCTGGCGCGGTGCCGCTGTCTGAAATTTATCACTCCGTTACCGGCCGTTCGCGTGAAGAGTACTACTCAACCGCGATCGCTATCCTGACCATCGCCAACATCTTTGCCATCGTCTTTGCCGCACTGCTCGATATTATCGGTAAAAAACACACCTGGCTGAGCGGCGAAGGCGAGCTGGTACGCAAGGCCTCCTTCAAAGTAGAAGATGATGAAAAAGCGGGCCAGATTACCCATCGCGAAACGGCCGTCGGCCTTGTGCTCGCCACCACCTGCTTCCTGCTGGCCTACGTTATCGCCAAGAAAATTCTGCCCAGCATTGGCGGCGTGTCTATCCACTATTTTGCCTGGATGGTCCTGATTGTCGCAGCCCTGAACGCTTCAGGTCTCTGCTCGCCGGAAATCAAAGCTGGCGCCAAACGTCTGTCTGACTTCTTCTCTAAACAACTGCTGTGGGTGCTGATGGTCGGCGTCGGCGTGTGCTACACCGACCTGCAGGAAATTATCGACGCGATCACCTTCGCTAACGTGGTGATTGCCGCTGTGATTGTCGTCGGCGCCGTCGTCGGCGCCGCTGTCGGCGGCTGGCTGATTGGCTTCTTCCCGATTGAATCGGCGATTACCGCGGGCCTGTGCATGGCTAACCGCGGCGGTTCCGGCGACCTGGAAGTACTCTCTGCCTGTAACCGTATGAATCTTATCTCCTATGCGCAAATCTCTTCCCGTTTGGGCGGCGGAATTGTGCTGGTCATCGCGAGCATCGTGTTCGGCATGATGATGTAACCAACACGCACGATGGCGATATTTGAGCGTCAACCACAGAGGTGCAAATTAGGGTCCAGAGCCGGGGGCGGCTTCGGGAAATCTACCCTACTCCTTAGCCGGAAGCACCGATTGGTTAACCTTCAAAGGCGCCATCGTGCCCTTACTTTTGGATCGTTTCATGACTGATGCAGCACTGTTACTGGGTGAAGGCTTCACCCTGATGTTCCTCGGCATGGGGTTCGTGCTGGCGTTTCTGTTTGTGCTGATTTTCGCCATCCAGGGCATGTCCGCCGCCGTCAACCGCGTCTTCCCCGAACC